>DATEFZ010000175.1:0-25909 GCA_035280325.1 Casimicrobiaceae bacterium | reverse complement strand
TACGCGGTGTGGGTCGACGACCGGGACAAGGTCTGGCTCACCGACTGGAGCAGCAATGCGATCGTGCGTTTCGATCCGGTCGGCGAAACGTTCACCAGCTTTCCCTCGAATCGCGATCAGGCGAACGTGCGCCAGATGCTCGGCCGCCCGGGCGAAGTCTGGGGCGCCGAATCGGGCGTCGACCGGCTGGTGATGATTCCAACGCCGTGAATCGGCGGCGCGGCTTCGTCAAGCCATCGCGAATTGCACAAATTACACGACGCCCGCCGTCCGACACGGGAGGACGGCGGAATGTTTTGAGCACGGCGCAGTCAAAGCAGCGGGCGGCGTGCGGGGCGCGCGTGCATAACCAGGAGAGGCCATGAAGAATCGAGTGATGAGGATCGCGGTCGCTGCAGCATTGGCGCTGGCTGCGACGGCGGCGATCGCCGGCGAAATCGTGCTGTTCGAGGAGCCCGGATTCGCCGGCCGGCGCATGTCGATCCGCAACACGATGTCCAATCTCGACGGAACGGGATTCAACGATCGGGCGCAATCGATCGTCGTCCGCGACGGTACCTGGGAAGTGTGCACCGACGCCCGCTTCAGCGGGCGCTGCGTGCGACTGCAGCCGGGCGAGTATCCGAACCTGGACGGTTCGCTCAACAACCGCATTTCGTCGGCGCGCGAGGTGTTCGAAAACGTCCCGCCGCCTCCGGTGGCGGGCCCCGCCCGCGGCGGGGCTGCGCGGGCGGTGCTCTATGAGGGCGAGGGATTTCGCGGTCGCTCGTTCGAGATCCAGCGCAACGTCGTGCACAACCTCGATCGCACGGGCTTCAACGATCGCGCCGCATCGCTGCGCGTGTTCGACGGCTACTGGATCTTCTGCAGCGACGCCAACTTCGAAGGCGACTGCCAGACCTTCGGCCCGGGCGAATACCCGGATCTGCCGGGCGCTCTGAGCCGGCGCATATCTTCCGGCCGCCGGATCGCAGATCGCTATCCGTACGAAAGAGCGCCGAACTGGGGGCGGTAGCGTCGCGCCAGACCACGATCCGCTGACGACACGAGGCAACTCACCCGCGCCGTCACCCGATCAGGCGACGTGCCGACGCGCTGCCGCGCGGCTTCCGCCGAAGGCCGATTCCATCTCGCGTCGGGCGCGGGTCGCGATCAGCGATTCGTCGACCGCGGCGTCGGACCAGCGCAGCGTTTCGCCCTGCCGGACCGCGGTGCGCAACCTTGCTCCCTGCGCCAGACCGAGCGGCAGCGCGCCGGTCGCGAGCGATCGCTCGGCGGGCAGGAGCTTCCCCCACACCGTGCTGCCCCCTTCGCCGTCGAGCGTTTCGCCGGCGGCGAGATCGCGCTTGGCGACCGCGACCACGTCGGCGTTGAAGGCGGTCGCGACGCCGGTCGCCTCGCCGCGCAACCCGACCGACGCGACCGAAACGCCGACCTCCAGTCCGATCAGGTGCCAGCGCTTGTACAGGCAGGCGTAGCGGCCCGATTCGTCGGTGCGCACCATGTATTCGCGGAAGCAGTTGCGGATGTATTCGGTGTCGCCCTCGAACACGACGAACACGCCGAAGCGGATGTCGTAGTCGATCGGCGTCCCGTCGCGCGTCAGCGACGAGATCACCTCGACCTGGCCGCGCGCGTGCAGCACGCCGCCCTCGGGAATCGGGCGGCAGACGGCGGGAATCGCATCGATCGACGCCGGTGGGTAGGTCAGGCCGTCGGGCGGCGCCGACAGCCCGGTCGCATTGCACACCGCCGTGCACTCGATCGACGGCTTCGATCCGTCGAGAAACGAATTGAACATCTTGGCGTTGAGCCCGCCGATGCGCGCCTGCTCGGGCGTCAGTCCGTAGTGGCCCCAGACGGTGTCCGGCGTCGATTGCGCGTAGTGCGGCAGCCACTTGTGGCCGCGGCCCGCTGCGATGACGCCGAAGCCGGCGGTGCGCGCCCAGTCGACCAGGTCGCAGATCAGCGCCGGCTGATCGCCGAAGGCAAGGCTGTAGACGACGCCGGCGCGGCCCGCCTCGCGGGCGAGCAGCGGGCCGCAAAGCGCGTCGGCCTCGACGGTGACGTTGACCACGTGCTTGCGCTGCTGGAAGGCTTCGAGGCAATGCTCGACGGCGGCGATCGGATTGCCGGTGCACTCGACGACGATGTCGAGCTTCGGGTGCCGCACCAGCGCCAGCCAATCGTCGCCGACGTGCGTGCTGCCGTCGGCGAGCGCGGCGTCGATCGAACTTGCCGCGCTCTTCTCGCGGCGCCAGCCGACGCGTTGCAGATTGGCCAGCGCGGCGGCGGGATTCAGGTCGGCGATCGCGGCGACGTGTACGCCGGGCGTCTTGGGCACCTGCGCCAGGTACATCGCGCCGAACTTGCCGGCGCCGATCATCCCGACCGAAAGCGGCCGGCCCTGCGCCGCGCGCTCGGCGAGTTTCGCGTACAGGCTCACCTTCGCGGCCCCGGCGTCAATCGGCCAGCGCCGGCGAGAGCGCGCTCTGCGGCGTGCCGTCGCGCCACGGCAGCGCCACCGGATAGTCGGCGAGCAGGCAGTCGTCGGGCAGGCATTCGATCGGCGCGAAATCGCGGTGGGCGATGTACGCAGGGCGCTTGAAGCGGCGAATATGGTTCGACACCGCGCACAGGCTCAGGTAGACGCTGACCCGGTTCCACGGCGACAGGTTCGAGGTCGACGCGTGGACTAGGCACGAGTGGAACATCAGCATCGAGCCGGACGGCCCCTTCGGCGCGACGATGCCGCCGCGCTCGACCAGGCGGGCGATCGTGTCTTTGTCGATCGTCCAAAGCGGATAGCTGGTGGTCGAGGTGTCGTGCGCGGCGTCGATCACGCCGAGCTTGTGGCTGCCCGGTATGAACATCAGCGGGCCGTTGAACTCGTTGACTTGGTCGAGAAAGATCGCGATGTTCATCGCGCGCGGCTCGGGCATCTCGTCGTCGTTCTTCCAGGTGCCGAAATCCTGGTGCCACTGCCAGACGTCGCCGTCGAACGCCATTTTGCCGTTGATCTTGAACTGGTGCATGTACACCGGCTCGCCGAGCAGCGAGACTATCGGCCCGATCATGCGCGGATGGCGCGCCAGCCTGGCGAAAGGCGCGCTGTACATATGCGCGGCGAAATTGGTGCGCACCGCGTCGCTGCCTTTTTCGCGCACGTTCTCGACGCGGCGCTGGGCGTACAGGCGCGGCACCTCGTCCTGCAGCACCCTGATCTCGCGCGGCGAGAACAGCGATTCGAAAAAGAGGTAACCATCGCGGTCGAATTGCTCGGTCTGCTGCGGGCTGAGTCGCACGGTCGTATCCCCTACATCGACGCGCGCGCCGGCAGGCGCGCGGGTGTCGAGTCGACACAATGCAATCGGCGGACGAGCCCTGTCAACCGTGTCGTTGCACGGCACGGCAGGTCTGGCATGGCGCGCCGTTTTGCTCTACGCTCGATCGAGGGTGCCGGGGGTGGCGTGGCTGTCGATGTCGGGCCGACGTCGGCCGGCGTCGCTCGCGGGCCGCGAAGGCGCGACCGTGCAACGAAGAGTCCTGTTCGAAGGCTGGCGCTTCATCCACCACTCGTACGCGCTGGTGGCGCAGGCGCACTGCCTGTGTCTGCTGCGACGCGGCGACATCGAGCTCCGCTTCCGCGACTATCCGTACTATTACCAGGCCTGGCGTCGAACCCGGGGCATTCTGGCGCCGGACGACGAGCACGCGCTCGCGCTGCTGCCCGCTCCCGAACCCGGCTTCGTCCCCGAGGCGAGCGTCAGCATGCGCGCCGAGGAAAGCGATTTTGCGGCGCCACCTTCGGGGCGCAAGTTCGTCTTCGGCACTCCCGAGTACCGCGTGCTGCAGGGCCGGCAGCGCGGCGGTCTGGCGTCGGGCGAGGAATTGCCGCCAGCGGTCGACATCATCACGCCGTCCGGCTGGTGCGCGCTCGCCTACCAGCGCTTCGGAGTGGCGCCGGCGCGCATCCACGTCGTCCCGCACGGCGTCGATCCCGCGATCGTGGGTCCCGACCCGGTTCGCCGCGCCGCGGCCCGCGCCGCGCTGAAGCTCGGCGCCGAGGAGCGCGTTTTTCTGTCGGTCGGCGCGATGACGCCGAACAAGGGGATCGATCTCCTGCTCGCGGCGTTTGCCCGCGTCGCCGAGATCGGGCCCGAGGTGCGGCTGCTGCTCAAGGGTGCCGACGGCCTTTACCCGTCGCGCGAGCTGGTCAACGTGGCGTTGAACGAGTTGCCGGCGGCTGCACGGGAGACCGTGATCCGGCACATGATCTATACCGGCGGCACCTATTCGAGCGAAAAGATGGCCGATCTGACTCGCGCCGCCGACGTCTACGTCGCGCCGTACCGCGCCGAAGGCTTCAACCTGCCGGTGCTCGAGGCGGCGGGCTGCGGAGTGCCGGTGATCTGCACGGCAGGCGGACCGACCGACGAATTCACCGACGCGAGCTTTTGCCGCCGCATCCGCAGCGATCCCGGGCACCCCGACTTGAGCGATGGGCTCAGCGGCGATGCGCTGTCGCCCGATCCCGAGCATCTGTACACATTGATGGTCGACGCGGCACGCGAAGGCGACGCCTGGCGCGCGATGGGCGAGCGCGCCGCCCGCCACGTGCGCGAGCGCTACACGTGGGCGGCGGTGACCGATCGCCTGGTCGACGTGCTGTTCGGCGCCGCCTGAGGCTTGGCGAGCCGGACGTTACTCGTCGACGACGCGGCGGCGCCCGGCCTTGACCGCTCCGCGCCTGACTTTGGTCTCGATGCGGCGGCGCTGCGAGGCCGCCGTCGGTCGGGTCGGTCGGCGCGGACACGGCGCAGCGGCGGCGGCGTCGATCAGGCGCTGCAAGCGTGCGAGCGCGTCGGACAGGTTCTGCTCGAGGCTGCGATAGCGCTGCGCCTTGATCACCACCACCCCGTCGGCAGACAGGCGCCGGTCGTCGCGGGCGAGCAGGCGCGCTTTCACGGCTGTCGGCAGGCTCGACGCGCGAACGTCGAAGCGCAGATGGACCGCGTTCGAGACCTTGTTGACGTTCTGGCCGCCGGCGCCTTGCGCCCGCACCGCGGACCACTCGATCTCGGCCAGCGGAACTCGCACGGCTCTCAGGCAGTCTCTAGACCGCGCGCGCGACGCTGGCGAGCCACGGCTGCTGCTCGCGCGGCAGACCGGCCGGGCGGTAGTAGTGCTCGAGCTCGATGAAACCGGCGTCGACCAGGTATCGGGCCCAGGTCTCGTGTCTCAGGTAGGCGCCGTAGCGGCCGCGGCTCCAGCCCTCGCTGTCGTCGCCGTGCGGATTCGAGCTGAACAGCACGCCGCTCGGCTTGAGCGTCTGCCGGATCTCGCGCAGCACACGCGGCAGCTCCTGCCGCGGCACGTGAAACAACGCGGCGTTGGCGAACACGCCATCGAAGCGCCGCGGCGGCAGGGTCAGGCGCAGAAAGTCCTGCTGCCACACTTCGCAACCGCTGTGCTCGCGCGCCATCGCGGCGAAGCGGGCGGAGCCCTCGAGCCCGATTGGCACATGGCCGATCTCACGCAACGACTTCAGGTCGCGGCCCGGGCCGCAGCCGAGATCGAGAATCGAATATGGCGGCGAACCTTCGATGTGGCGCAGCATCGCCTCGATGTTCTGGCTCACGTCGTGATCGCGCGTGCCGGCCCAGAACGAATCGGCGCGACAGTCGTAGTGCTCGAGCGTTCCGGCGACCGCGGCGGCGAGGTCGGGCGCGCTCAGCTTCCTCGCCGCGATCGACGCATCCGGATCGCGAGCGCCGGCCGCGTCGTCAGGCGGGAGGCCCGGCATACTTCGCCTCCGGATGCGTGAACCAGGCGTGCAGGATATGGTAGACGGTCAGGTAGTTCTTCTGCTGGAAGCTGGCGTGCGAGATCCCGGCCATGATCGAGAACTGCTTGTCGGGGTTGGGCAGCAAACGGAAGAATTCGATCAGGTCGTCGAGCGCGGCGATGCTGTCGTACTGGCCGCGCAGGATCAGCGTTGGCGTGACGATCCGCGCCGGATCGACCAGCGGTAGCTTCGAGCACATGTCGATGTAGGTGCCGTTGGGCATCGAATCGTCGAGCGCGAGGATGGCGTCGGCGAAGGCGTCGACGACTTGTTTGTCGGCCGTCGCCGGGTGGTCGCGGGCGAAGATCGAATGCACGAACGCACGGTCGATCGGACGGCGCCGTGCGGCGAGAAGTGCCGGCAGCTTCCTGCGTCGCTCGGCGAGCGTCGGCGAGCCGGCGCCGGTCCAGACGAAGGCGTCGAGCGCTAGGCGGTCGACGCGCTCCGGATGGCGCTCGGCGAACAGCGCCGCGCGCAGCGCTCCGGACGAGATGCCGTAGACCAGCAGGCGCGAGACGCCGCGCCGGCCCAGGATATGCTCGCTCGCGGCGCTCAGATCGTCGGCGCCGTCGGCGATGTCGCAGGCGACGTCGCGCGATTTGTCCGATCGGCCGTAGCCTTCCATGTCGACGCACCAGCAGACGAAGCCGCGCCGCGCGAACCAGTCCATGACCGACGAGTCCGGTCGTCCCGGCACGCTCAGATCGAAGGTCGGCTGCGACGCCATCGATGAGCCGTGGACGAACAGGATCGCCGGCTTGGCCTCGGGCGAGCCGACGAATTTCTGCCACAGGAACAGGCGGACGCCGTCCTTGTGCGTCCAGTGCTCGACGCCGGACACCTCGGCCGTCGGGCGCTGTGCCGCGGCGCCCGGCCGCGCGGCGGCGCTAGTCAATCCTTGCTCCGGTCTCGCGGATGATCCCGGCCCATCGCGTCTGTTCGGCCCGGAAGAAGGTCCCGAACTCGGCCGGCGTCGAACCGACGATCTCGATGCTGGCCTGCGCCATGTAGCGCTTGACCTCGTCCTCGGAGAGCACCTGGGCCACCGCTTGGTTGAGCTTCTCGATGATCGCCGGCGGCGTACCCTTCGGCGCCAGCAGGCCCATCCATACGTAAGCTTCATAACCGGACACGCCGGACTCGGCGACCGTCGGGACGTCGGGCAGTTGCGGCGCGCGGTGGATGCCGGTGACCGCCAGCGCGCGCAGCTTGCCGGCGCGGATGTGCCCGAGCATGCCGGCGAGGCCTGGAATCGACACCGCCACCCGGCCGCCTAGCAGGTCGGTAGTCGCCTGGCCGCTGCCGCGGTAGGGGATGTGATTGAGCTTCATGCCGGTCATCGAGCACAGCATCGCCATGAACAGATGCTGTCCGCTGCCATTGCCCGACGACGCGTAGTCGAGCTGGCCAGGGTGCGCCCTGGCATAGGCGACCAGTTCCTGCAGCGTCCTGACCGGCAGTGCAGGATTGACCACGACGACGCCCGGCTCGCGACCGATCAGCGAAATCGGCGCGAAGTCCCCGACCGGATCGAAGTCGAGCTTCGAATACAGCGTCGCGCTGATCGCGTTGGTTTGCGATGCGAGCAGCAGCGTATAGCCGTCGGCGGGCGCCTTGGCGACCATCTCGCTGCCGATCGTGGCGCCGGCCCCCGGTTTGTTCTCGACGAAGACCGATTGGCCGAGCCGCAGGCTCAATTGCTGGGCGATCAGGCGCGTCGGCCCGTCGACTGCGCCGCCCGGCGAAAACGGAACCACCACCCGCACCGAATGCGACGGATAGTCGTCGGCGGCCGCGGCGGTCACGACCAGCGCGGCGAGCAGGAAGACTAAAGCCGGGGCGAGAGGTCGCGCCTGTGCGGCATGCCTGGACATGCCGCATTCTTTCAGCTATCGCCGGTCAGCGAAAGGGTCGCCTGCCGCAATAGATTGCGCGCAGGGCGGCGAGCTGTCGACGCGACAGCGCGGCCGCGTCGGCGGCGCGCAGTGCGCGATCGAGCTCGGCAAGCAGCGTGCGAATCTCGGCCGCGACCGGGGCGGCCGCCGGTTCCGTACCGGCGGGCGATCTCGCGGCAACGACGGCGAGCGACGGCTGGGCAGCATCCATGGTGGTTCTCCTCTGGGACGACGGGCAGCGTCGTTCATTCGTTTTCCGCCCGGTCCGTTACGGGCGTCTCCCGTGGACGGCACTCTAGGCGAGCCGGCAGACCTGCGTCCCGCAACCATTCGGCGTCACCGATGCCGAAAATTCACGCGGCCGGCGGCGACGCGGCGTACAATAGCGCTGCTCGCGCCGCCCGCCGCCCTCGGCCGGCGGCGTTTGCTTTTCCCAGGACCGCGGAAGCGCTTTTGCCCGACGATGAGCCAGCCCCGCTTTGCTGCCGACCTGGTGCGCGACGTCGCGCGCCGGCGCACTTTCGCGATCATTTCGCACCCCGACGCGGGCAAGACCACGCTGACCGAGAAACTGCTGCTCTACGGCGGTGCGATCCAGATGGCGGGCACCGTCAAGGCACGCAAAAGCGCGCGCCACGCGACCTCCGACTGGCTGGAGGTCGAGAAGCAGCGCGGCATCTCGGTGACCAGCTCGGTGATGCAGTTCGAGTACGCCGATCACACGATTAACCTGCTCGACACGCCGGGCCACCGCGATTTCTCGGAAGACACCTACCGGGTGCTGACCGCGGTCGACGCGGCGGTGATGATCATCGACGCGGCCAAGGGCGTCGAGGAGCAGACGATCAAGCTGCTCGAGGTCTGCCGCCTGCGCGACACGCCGATCATCACCTTCGTCAACAAGATGGACCGCGAGGTGCGCGAGCCGCTGGCACTGCTCGAGGAGATCGAGGCGGTGCTCAAGATCGACTGCGCGCCCGTCGCCTGGCCGGTCGGCATGGGCAAGCGCTTTCGCGGGGTGTTCGATCTGTCGCGCGATCGGCTGCTGCGTTTCACGCCCGGCGAGGAGCGGGTCGGCGATCCGCATGACAGCGAGCTGGTCGCGGGCGTCGACAACCCGCGCCTCGAAGCGCTCTTTCCCGACGAGGTCGACGCGCTGCGGCACGACGTCCACCTGATCCGCCACGCCAGCAGCCCATTCAACCTCGCCCGGTTCCTTGCCGGACGCCAGTCGCCGGTGTTCTTCGGCTCGGCGATCAACAATTTCGGCGTGCAGGAGATCCTGCAGGCGCTGATCGACTGGGCGCCGCCGCCGCAGCCGCGCGACGCCGGCGCGAGGATCGTGCAACCGGCGGAAGCGGCGTTCTCCGGATTCGTATTCAAGATACAGGCTAACATGGACCCGAAGCATCGCGACCGCATCGCGTTCTTTCGCGTCTGCTCGGGCCGCTACCGGCCGGCGATGAAGGTCGACCACCAGCGCATAGGCCGCGAGATGAAGCTCGGCACCGTGCTGACGTTCATGGCCAACGAGCGGGTGACCAGCCAGGACGCGGTCGCCGGCGACATCATCGGCATCCACAACCACGGGCTGCTGCAGATCGGCGATACGCTGTCCGAGGGTGAGAGCCTCGCCTACAAGGGCATCCCGTATTTCGCTCCCGAGCTCTTCCGCGTCGCGCGGCCGCGCGATCCGTTCAAGGCGAAGCAGCTGGCCAAGGGTCTGCAGCAGCTGGGCGAGGAGGGCGCGATCCAGGTGTTCGAGCGCGCGCACGGCAACGTGCTGCTGCTCGGCGCGGTCGGGCAGCTTCAGTTCGAGGTTGTCGCCGACCGGCTGGTCCGCGAGTACCGGGTCGACGCGGTCTACGACGCGGCCAATATCGCTACCGCGCGCTGGCTCGTTTATCCCGACGAGTCGACGCGGCGCGACTTCGAGCGCGAACAGACTGCCGCGCTGGCGACCGACGTCGAAGGCAACCCGGTGTTCCTGGCCGCCAACAAGTACAACCTCCAGGTGACGATGGAGCGCTGGGCGAAGATCGACTTCCATGCTACCCGCGAGCACGGGCAGCGGCTGGCGCACGCCTGATGGTGACTGCGCACCGGTACACGCTCTGGGCGCTCGTCGCCGTCTTCGGCTCGCCGCTCGCCGCGGCGTTCACCTTCGCCGACGGCAAGAGCGCGAGCTGTGTCGCGCGCGGCGAGATCGTGCCCGAATACAGTCCCCCGCCGGGCAGCGAGGCGCTGCCCTTCACCGGCCGCACGGTCAAGGTCGGCTCGGGCTACCAGATCGTGTGGAACGCGCGCAAGCTCTCGGCGCTGCCGCCGGTGGTGCACGATTTCCTGTTCTTCCACGAGTGCGCGCACGCCAAGCTGCCGACCACCGACGAGGTCGCGGCCAACTGCGCCGGACTCAAGGACATGCGGGCGGCGGGCCGGGCCGGTTTTGCTGTCGAGTCGCGACTCGCCGCGTTCTACGGCGCGACCAACGACTACTGGAAGAACACGCTGCGCTGCGCCGACGCCGGGACGGGCGCGGAGGGCGCGGCGGCGCCGCCGCGATAGCCCCCGGCGCACCTTCAGCCGCGGTGAATCCAGCCGTTGACGGTGAAGCGGGCGTCGCCGAACGCTCTCGACGGCACGCTGACCAGCGTCACCTCGTGCATCACGGCTGCCTGGAAGAAGACGATGCTGTTGTGCCGCGGCTCGACCCGCTGGTACGAATCGGTGCGGGCCAGCTTGCCGTTGCGGATCACGTCGTCGTAGACCAGCAGGTCGCCGCCGGAGAACGCCTTCGGCTGGCGATTGAAATAATAGACGTAGGTGAACTGCCGCTTGACCGTCTCGTTGACGCCGGCGTCGGTGTGCACGCGAAAGAAGCTGCCATCGGTGTTGGCCGTCACCTGGCATTCGATCTGCGTCACGGTGAACGGCTTCATGTTGAGACGCGGGATGACGTCGGGCATCGCGGCGCGAATCCTGCCGACCATCGGTTGCGCGATGTCGGGCGGCGGATTCAGAACGAACGACTGGCGATAGTCTTCTTCGCTGTCGCTGACCGCCGAGGGAATGAAGTCGGCTTCCGCGGCGAGCACGCGTTCGGTGAGCCGCGAAACTTCGGCCGGCGGCAGGAAGTCGTCGATCTGCAGCAGCGCGTGGCGAACGACGTTGCCCGTGACCGGGCTGGGCAGGCTCATGTCGGATCGTGGTGACGGGCCGCGGGCATTATCGGCTGCGGCGACCGCGGCGAGCAAGGCCGCGCGGCACGACTATTGCGCGGGAACGCACATCGACACTGCGTTCGGCCCCGATCCTTCGGGCACCCAGCCGGCGGCGATCATCTGCGCCTCGATCGAGCTCGACGTCGTGTAGCGGTGATCGACCGCGCGCGGATCGTTGTTGTACAGCCGGTAGAGCGCAACGGCACCCGGCGCGCACGCGCCATCGCGCGGGTCGGGCATGGCGACCACGAAGGCGCTCGTCGATTCCAGCAGCCACTGCTCGGGAAGCCAGGTCGCGACGGCCAGGCATTCCACGCGGTCGGCGGTGAAGAAGTGCGACGGCGACGGGTTGGACAGGCCGTAGAAGCGGCATACCGGCGAAAGATTGCCGCCTGCGGCGGCGGATGCGTAGGCGCGAAACGCTTCTCCGGTGCGCACCCAGCCGGCGATCCGGCCGGAGTCCAGTGCCGCGATCTCGCCGTCGTCGGCGGTCAGAAAAAAGCCGCCGCCGGCGCTGCGCTGGTATTCGATGACCGCGACCTCCGACCCGGCCAGGCCGAGCGCGGTGGCCGAGACTCGGCCGGAGTTCGGATCGACCATCAGCGAGGACTCGTCTACCGCCTCGAAATCGTCGCCGGTCAGGCGCCCGAGCTGGTGCAGCTCGTCGTCGTTCCAGCGCGGATCGGGCGCGCCGCTCAGGAACCAGCTGCTGCCGTTGTCGGCCAGGAACATGCCGTATCGTTTCAGCGCCCGCAGGATCACCTGCACGTTCGGCCCGAAAGTCGAGATATCGACGCCGGCCTTCAGTCGGAAGCGCTGCCCCATCGGCGGGTACTGGCTGCCGGCGAGGCTCGATGCCTGGTGTCGCGCCGGCCAGATGAACGCGTTGCGGGTCTGCGGCGCGGTGAAACGCAGCGCGTGCGGAATCTGGCCGGCGATCACTTCCTCGTAGCGCACCAGCCCCGGCAGGATGGGCAGTCCCGCAGCGTCGGCCGAGGTCCAGGTGGCCGGCCGCAGCGCATTGCCGTCGAGGTCGAAAATCGCGCCCGATCCGGCCCGCCAGCTGCCGTCGGCATTCGGATAAGCGGCAAACAGTTCATAGAGCTTCCCGCCGTCGCGGTCGACGACCAGGACGTGACGATCGCCGCCGGCCTGCGGGCCGCCCTCGATCGGCGCGTCGGTCGGGATCGGATACGGCCCGGGATCGCTCTCGTCGGCGTAGTCGAAGCTGACCGCGACTTTGGGCTGCGTGCCAGCCACCACCACGAAGGGAATACCGTTCGGAGCCCCGTTGTAGACGGTGCCGAAGTCGGCGTGCATCGGCTTCGAGGCTCCGATGGTGGCAACGTAGGCCGCAGAATTGACGTCCACCGGCAGCTTGTCGACGGCGACATTCCAGACGTTGTCGCGCGGAAACATCGGACGGACGGTCAGGATCGTCGATGCGCCGGCGATCGAGGCGCAGGCGAGCGCCAGCAAGGCGAGCCAGCGGCGGAACAACATCATAGGCGAACCGGTTCCGGGAAATATGCCATCATCATACACCGCGATCCTGCACCTCGCGCGCCATGGACGAGGCGGCCCCGGTTGAGTCGAGCCGTTTCGGACCCCAACTAGGGGCTGTCAACAAGACTCCAACCCGATGCCTCCGGTCACCACCGCGCTGATCGTCGCCAACGTCGCGGTCTTCCTGCTGCAGAGCGCTGCGCCCGGCCTCCTTGCCGCGTTCGCACTATGGCCGCTCGCGTCTTCGCAGCTCGCGGCCGGTGTCTCCTTCCAGCCCTGGCAGCTTGTGACCTATGCCTTCCTTCACGGCAGCCTGGTGCATCTGCTGTTCAACATGTTCGCGCTGTACATGTTCGGCAGCTCGATCGAGCGGGTGTTCGGCGGCCGGCGCTATCTGGGCTTCTATCTGGTGTGCGTGCTGTCGGCGGCGATCACCCAACTGATCGTCGCGGCCCTTAGCGGTGGTATCTATCCGACCGTCGGCGCGTCGGGCGGAATTTTCGGCCTGCTGCTGGCGTACGGCATGTATTTTCCGAACAACCGTGTGATGCTGCTGTTTCCGCCGATCCCGATGCCGGCGCGGGTCTTCGTCGTCGTCTACGCGCTGATCGAGCTCTTCCTCGGCGTCACCGGCACGCAGGAAGGCGTCGCCCACTTCGCGCATCTCGGCGGCATGGTCGGCGGCTTCGTCATGCTGCGCTACTGGCGCGGCGGGCGTCGGCGCTAGCGCGGCTCCGGGCCGCAGTCACATCCGCGATTCGGTCGACGGCTCGAGCGGCTCCGCGATCGCGTCCTCGTCGTCGCCGCTGTCGTGAAAGACGACGAAGTAGGGCCGCGGCAGCAACTGCGGATCGCCGACCATCCGGGTGTGGAAAAACGATGAGACCGCGCGCACCGCGGCGCGGATCTGGCGGGCGCCGTCCTGCCGGCTGTCGATGCGTCCCCAGCGTGCCTTGCGCGAGCGTGAGCGCGAGCGTACTGCGATGCCCAGCGGCAGCTCGGCGAGAAGCTGCTCGCGGCTGATGTAGGAGCCGAACGGCGCGAGGTCCGAGATCTCGAGGGGGTTGTTTCTCCAGTGCGCGTTGATGTGAACGGCGAGCGCACAAGCCCGCGCCACAAGCGCCCGGGCGCGATCGCGCGGCAGCGGCTCGACGACGCGGGCAGTGGCGAATTCGACAAAGCGCTCGGTCAACGCGAAATCGCCCTCACGCTCTTCCGGCTGGCGCAGGAGCTCGTCGGCCACCAGCTGCCCGAGCACGGCGTCGGCGACTACCGCATCGAGGGCGAAGTCGTGGCAGAGCTGGCGGCGGCTGACCCGGGCCGCCTCCGGCGACAGGCCGGCGACTCGCGTTAGCACGCGCGCCATCGCGGCGCGCAGGGCGAGCGCATCCATGCCGTAGTATTGGCGGCGGGTGACCAGCGTCCGGATTCTCATCGCGCGGCAGCCTCGACGGGTTTCGACCCGACTATGACAATAGCATATCCGGTGCGACGCGGCAACCGCATGACGCCGGGCGCGACGATCGGGAAAAACAACGGCAAAACCGCGGCTTATAATCGGAGCCACGAAGCCGTGGCCGGCGGCCGGCAGGAGACCCCGATGAACGAAGAAACCCTCAATCTGAGCATCCGCAAATTTCTGAAGATGGTCGGCATTCACTCGCAGCGCGAGATCGAGCAAGCAATCGCGCGCGCGCTCGCCGAGTCGAGGATCAAGGGCCGCGAAAGCTTCCCCGCGAAGATGACCCTGGCTGTGCCGGGCCTCGATATCGACGTCAAATTCGACGGCGAGATCAAGCTCGAATAGCGGCGCGCCCGAGGATGGGTCGCGCCGCGTGCGTCGCGGGCGCGCAGTCAGCGACGGGTTCGCGCCGCGTCGTGATGCAGCGCGGGGTTCTTCGCCCGACGCCGTGCCGCCTGCTCAGCCTCGGCGATGCGGTGCAGCGCAGGATCTTCGTCTCTCGCCCGGCGCCGTGCGGCTTGCTCGGCCTCGGTCAGCGCGGCCACTTCGGCCGGCGACTTCGGCGCCGCGTTGCGCGCAGCCTGATCGAGACGGCCGGACCTGACGAATGCTGCCTCGGCCTGGTCGAACTCGCGCGCAGCCTTGTAGTTGCCCTCGCCGTGGACATCGTCCTTTTTGCGTTTCATTTCGACTCCTGGGTCACAGGCACACGATCGCATTGTGGCCTCGCTGCGCCACGCCCGGAATCGGCCAAACGATGATTCGCCGTCGGACTGCCGCCGACACGGTTACGAGGCCGATGCCGCGGTTGTCGTAACATCGGCCATCCGGCGCGCTCGCGCCGCAGGAGATCGATCATCGCCCTCGCCGCCAACCCGAAAGCCCGCATCCTCGCCGAGGCGCTGCCCTACATCCGCGCCTACCACGGCAAGCTGCTGGTGATCCGCCTGGGCGGCAACGCGATGACCGACGGCGCGCTGATGGCGGGCTTTGCCCGCGACGTGGCGCTGCTGCGCCTGGTGGGGATGAAGCCGGTGATCCTGCACGGCGGCGGTTGGCGCATCGACGAGCTGGCGCGCACCCTTGGCATCGAGACCCGCCGACACCGCGGCTTTCGCGTCACCGACGAGCGCACGCTGACGGTGGTCGAGATGGCGCTCTCCGAGCTCAACCAGGAGTTGACCGGGCTCATCAACCGGCACGGCGGCAGGGCGGTGGGCCTCGACGGGCAGGACGGCCGCTTCATCCACGCCCGCCGCATGAACCTGGCCGCGGCCAGCGCCAAGGAGGCGCCCGACCTGGGCTTCGTCGGCGACGTCGAGTCGATCGACGTCGACATCGTGCTGCTGCTGCTCTCCCGCGGCTTCATCCCGGTAATCATGCCGATCGGCGTCGGCGCCGATGGCGCCGCCTACCACATCAATTCCGACCTGCTGGCCGGACGCCTCGCCCGCGCGCTGCGCGCCGAAAAGCTGATCCTGATGACCAACGCGCCGGGCATCCGCGATCGCAGCGGGAAGCTCGCCTACGTGCTCAAGGCGCGCGACGCCGAGGCTCTGCTGCGCGACGGCGCAGTCGACGAGTCGATGCGGCCGCGGCTGATCGCCGCGCTCGACGCGGTGCGCCAGGACGTCCGCTCGGTGCACATCATCGATGGCGGCGTGCCGAGCGCGTTGCTGCTGGAGGTGCTGACGGCGCAAGGCGTCGGCACCGCGCTGCGTTCCGATTCGGGGCCCGATTTTCTCGAGGACAGCCGCGACTTCCTGCTGGCGGAATGACTCCGGGAACGACAGGATTGCCGCGGCGTAGTCGCAGGGCTGCCCGCGACGCATCGGCCCGCGGCGTCGCGGCGGCACTCGGCGACCGTTCCGCTGTCGAAGCGGGCGACCCATAACGCGAGGAGAACGCCGATGCAACAAAGATCCAGGCCGACGCTGGCGATCGGCGCGTTGGCGCTGCTGGCATGCGCAACGTCGTCATCGTTGCAAGCCGCGGGGAGCGAAGGCTCCGGCGATGGCGTGCCCTTCCCGCCGCTGCCGCAGTTCTACCCGGCAAGCTACGATCTGCGCTGGACGATCGAGTTGCCGATCATGAGCCTCGAGCAGCGCGAGCTCGCGTTCAAGGTGCCGAGCGTCACGACAAGGTCCGAGCGCCGGGATTATCGAGGCCCGGTCGTGCGAACCGAGCACCGGAAGCTCGCCAGCTACCCCGACTTTAGCTGCAAGTACGTCGACTGGACGGTGTCGAACGACTGCCGAACCGTGTGGCGCGGCATCTACGCCGATCTGCCGAAAGTCGTCGTGCGCCCGCAGCACGTCGTCTTCGACGCGCCGGACGTTCGCACCGAGACCTGGACCTTCCCGGTCGCGCTGCCGCACTGGGCCTGGAAGAAAGAGCGTTGGGCGGTGAGCCTGCCGGCGTTCGCGCCCGAGACTTCGCGCTGATCGAGCGCGGCGGGCCGAGGATACCGATCGGCTGACGAGGTCTCGTGTCAAAAAAACGCGCCCCGGAGGGCGCGTTTCCTTGCGGCTTTTGTTTCGGCGGTTGTCCGGCGGTCGGTTACCCGGTTCTCCGGCTCAGTTTCCGCCTCAGTTTCCTTTTAGCTGCGCGCGGACCTCTCCGCCCGGGTGCGCGGCGCTGTGCACGTTGACATACAGATCGCCGGCCTTGTAAGCCGCGTACTGCGCCTCGGTCAGCTTGGCGCCTTCGGGTGCCGCAAACGTGTTGTCACCGGTCTTGGTGAAAGGCACGATGACCGGCCCGTTGGTGCCGGCGGCGCCCTGGTGGATATGCGATGCCGTCGCCGTCATCCCGCTCACGCTGATCTTGGCGCTGACGCTGCGATCGGGACTGATCGTCACGGTGCCGCTGCCTGATGCCGAGGTCGACACGGCCGGCACTTCGCTCGCTCCGGTCAAGTTGATGTGCTGTTCGGACGACATGCCGTGCATCATTCCCATGTCCGCGCTGCAAGCGGCGAGCACGCCGGCGGCGGCGATCATCGTCAGGGCTGCGATCGCTTCACGCCTGCTTAACTTCAACTTCATGACATCCTCCGTCGAAAGGTTTCGTCTTGGTTCGAGCCGCGGCCGTGGCGCCAAGGCGGCGGAGCGACTACGATACACCGCTTGGCGACGGTTTGCGCGATCCGACGCATCGATCGCACGATCGATTCTCCGTCCGGAATAGCGGGCGATCCTGCGCTGTTTACTCCGCCTTGCCGACCGATTTCGCAGCGGCGGGAATCGCGTCGGTGCCTCCGCTCGACGCCGGCGGCTTACCCGATGCACGCCGGCGAGTCGATATGCACCGCCGTCCGCGATCGATTGCAAGATTTACAAACCTCCCCGCTCTGATCTTTGCGCCGGTCACGCGGTCACACGAAACACGAGATTCTCTCGACGGACCTCCAATGAACCGCTCGCCTTCATGGTCGCACTGCATTGCCGCGATCGTCGTGCTGGGACTGGCCGCCTGCGCGCACGAGGCTCGGCTGCCGGTCACCGCCGGCATGGGGCCCGACCCGACGCTGCCGCCGCCCGACACTTCGCTCTTTCCGACCGTCAACGTCGCCACCGCCACGGGTTGGCCGGCCGGCGCCAAACCGACCGCTGCGCCGGGATTGGCGGTCACGCGCTACGCCGATGGGCTGCAGCATCCGCGCTGGCTTTACGTCCTGCCGAACGGCGACGTGCTGGTGGCCGAGACCAATGCGCCGCCGAAACCCGAGGACGGCAAGGGTATCCGGGGCTGGGTGATGAAGCTGCTGTTCAGGAAGGCCGGGGCCGCGACGCCGAGCGCCAACCGGATTACGCTGCTGCGCGACAGCAACGGCGACGGGGTCGCCGATTTGCGCACGACGTTCCTGCAGGGCCTGCATTCGCCGTTCGGCATGGCGCTGGTCGGCGGCGATTTCTACGTCGCGGACACCGATGCAGTGCTGCGCTTTCCCTATGTCGCCGGCGAGACCCGGATCACCGCGCCGCCGACGCACGTCGTCGATCTGCCGGCGGGGCCGATCAATCACCACTGGACCAAGAACCTGATCGCCGGCCACGACGGGCGCAGGCTCTACGTAACCGTCGGCTCGAACAGCAATGCCGGCGAGAACGGCATCGACCAGGAAGTCGGGCGGGCCGCGATCTGGGAGATCGATCCGAAGACCGGCTCGCACCGGATTTTCGCTTCGGGGTTGCGCAATCCGAACGGGCTGGCGTGGGCGCCGCAGACCGGCGCGCTGTGGACGGCGGTCAACGAGCGCGACGAGCTCGGCAGCGACCTGGTTCCCGACTACATGACCTCGGTGCGCGACGGCGGCTTCTACGGCTGGCCGTACAGCTATTACGGCCGCCATGTCGATAGCCGCGTCGAACCGCAGCGGCCCGACCTGGTGGCGGCGGCGATCGTCCCCGACTATGCGCTGGGGTCGCACACGGCTTCGCTCGGGCTCGCGTGGGCGCAAGGCAGCGCGCTGCCGTTACGGTTCGAGCATGGGATGTTCGTCGGCCAGCACGGCTCGTGGAACCGCCGGCCGCGCAGCGGCTATCAGGTGATCTTCGTCCCGTTCCGCGACGGCAAGCCGTCCGGGATGCCGATTCCGGTGCTGACCGGATTCGTGACCCCGGATGGCGATGCGCTCGGCCGACCGGTCGGCGTCGCCATCGACAAGGAAGGGGCGCTGCTGGTCGCCGACGACGTCGGCAACGTCGTCTGGCGCGTGACCCGCGCCGCCGACGCGGCGGCGACCCGTTGACGCCGGGCGGCTGACGCGCCCGGCCGCGTTCCGGTGGCCGGGCGCGGGCCTGCAAGCGTATCGCGACAACGGGCCGGCGGTGCAATAATGGCTGCCTCCGGTCCTTCAGTCGGCTCCCGCAGGGAGCGGCCGGGCGCGAGGCGATGAAATACTTCCACAAGCTGTTTCCTGCCGGGCACCTGATCATCAGCGCGCTGTTCGTGCTGAGCGCGGCCGTGCTGCTCGCTTTTGCCGCCTTTGACCTCTGGAAAGTCGTCGCACCCGGCGAAGGCTCGCTCGACGCCCGGCTCGGCAGCGTGCTCGATGCGATCGCGCTGCTGACGATCGCGGTCGCTTCGCTGCAGCTCGGTCAGACGATCGTCGAGGAGGAAGTGCAGCGCGAGGCGCACATGAGCGCGCCGACGCGGGTGCGCCGCTTCCTGTCGCGCTTCATGGTCGTGCTGGTCGTCGCGCTGACCATCGAAGCCCTGGTCGCGGTGTTCCACTACAGCCGCGAGGATCCGTCGCGGCTGCCGTACGCGGCGAGCGTCGGGCTGATGGCCGCGGCGCTGCTCGCGGCGTGGGCGGTGTTCGTCAGGCTCAACATCAGCGCCGAGACGCTGGAGCCCGAGGCGATGCACGAGGCCAAGAAGGAGGACGCGAGGATCAATCGAGACCGCGCCAAGGCCGGCGCGTGAGCGGAGCGATCGACCGCCGGCGAGATCGAAGCCGGCTTGCTTTTCGGCCGCTGCAGGGGCAATAATGACGTTGTCATGAGTCGAATCACCGTAGGAAGGAGACATCGATGCTCAACTTCAATCGCCGCGATCCGGTCGACCCCAAGGATGCCGCCAAGCCCGCGCTGAAGCCGGCGCTGTACGATCCCCCGGGAGGGCCGGCGCGCTCGACTTCGTCGCTGCGACAGCAGTCGCAGGGCGCGATGGCATCGCGCGAGCCGCCGCCGGCGGCGCCAACGCTGCACGACGCCGTGACTGTGCCGCCTGTCCCCGCGCGCGCGCCGGCGCTCCCCGAAGTGCCCGCCGGAAGCAAGCTTTTCATCGGCGTCAACATCAAGTTGAAAGGCGTCGAGATCTCCGACTGCGACGTGCTGGTGATCGAGGGTCACGTCGAAGCGACCGTGCACAGCAAGGGAATGCAGATCGAAAAGCCCGGAACGCTGAAGGGCACGGCGCTGATCGACGTCGCCGAGGTGCACGGCGATTTCTCGGGCGAGCTCACCGCGCGCACCCGCCTGGTCGTACACGGCACCGGCCGCGTTTCCGGCAAGATCCGCTACGGCAAGCTGATCGTCGCGGAGGGCGGCGAACTGAGTGGTGACGTCAAGCGGATCGACGACGCCGACGAGCAGTCGCTGCCGGCGCGCGCGGTCGCACGCGATCCGCGCGACCTGCTCGGCTCGGCAAGCATGGGATCGGCGTAGCGCGTTCGGCGGCGGGGATCGGTGGCCGCCGCGGCGTAACGGGTCGTTATCTCCGGACCGCCGGCGGCAGGTCGACCGCGCTCGCGCGCAACGCGGCGCGGATGCGCGCGATGTGGGTTCCCGGCCAGTAGACGCGGCGGCACGACGCACATCGCGCAAAATCGCTGTGCCTCTCGCGTACGCGCGCCGGCACCAGGCGTGCTGCGAGCCGCGGGTCGATCCGGAGTAGGCTGCCGTTGCATACCGCGCAACGCGTGAACGGCCGCAGATTGCCGGCCAGGTCGAATGCCGCCAGCGTTTCGCGCAGCTGGGCCGACGGTTGGGTGCTGCGGATCCAGCGCCCGCGCGTGACGGCGCGGTGCTTGAGCAGGCCGCGGTCTCGGGTCAGCACGATTCGCCCCTGGTCGTGCGCGACGCGAACGATCTCGGCGTCGTCGTAGTCGTTGCGGTAGAGCGTATCGAAGCCGAGCAAGCGCAGATATCGCGCCAGGGTTCCGAGGTGGACGTCGAGCACGAAGCGGCTGCGGCGCAGCGGTCGGGGGCGCAGCCGCGTCAGCGACGCGATGTCGAGCCGCTCGAATGCCGGATAGACGGCGACACGGTTGCCGTCGCGCAGATGCCGCCCGAAGCCGACCGACTCGCCATCGATCAAGACCAGGTCGACCTCGGTGTGCGGGACGCCGATCGCCTCGATCGCGTCCTTGACCGCCGGGCTGCCGATGAACGCATAGTCGAAAGCGCGTTTGCGCAGCTCGGCGCGCAGGAGGTCGTTCAGCTCTTCGTAGAAACGGAAGGTCGCCACCGATCGGCCGGCGACCGCCGCGGGCTCGCCGGGCGCGGCGCGGGTCGCCATTCGGCTTCGAGCTAGACGTTCCATCGCGCGAGCCGGGCGCCGACCTCGTAGGTCTGCTGCAGGAATTCGAGCAGCGCGGCATCGGGCGAGTCGGCTTGGCGCACCGCGTCGTACGGGACGATGAACTCGTGCAAATCCGGATGGTAGAAGCCAGCAGCCGGGCCGACGCGGGCGGTGGCGAACCCGGCCGGCTCGGGATAGGCGTAAGCGTAGAACGCGGGCTGCGGCAGCGCATCGTTGCCCGGCCAGAAGCCGGCGCTGAGCACTTCGTGCGAGTAGGCCTCGCGCACCACCCGATCCGGCAGGTGCGGCACGCCGCCGGGGTGCTCGGGTGCAGGGCGCCCGGAAAAACGCGTTACCGCGAGGTCGAAGCTGCCCCAGAAGAAATGCGCGGGGCTGCACTTGCCGCGAAAGCGGGAGCGGAATTCCTTGAGCACGCGGTCGGCTTGCAGCAAGGCGCCCAGAAACCGTCGCACCGCGTCCTTGTCGTAAGCATGGTGCTGCCGATCGTCTTCGAAGCGGATCGCCCCGGCCAACTCGCAAGGCATCGTGTTGATCGCGATGTCGATGCCGAGCCCGGACAGCTCGCCCAGAACCGCGCGGTAGAAGTCGGCCACCGTTTGAGGTTCGAGCTGCAGCGTTCGCATCTGGCCCTCGCCGGTCTTGATCAGCAGCCGATGGTCGATGAAGTCGAAGTCGATCTCGAACACGCGAGTGCCGTAAGGCATCGGCGACGTGGTAAGGCCTCGCGCCGTGACGTAGTACGCGACGTGCCACGAATGATTGACCCACGGCGTCTGCACCAGCCGGATCTTGCCGACGATCTGGGTCCATAGCTGCAACGTGGCGCACGTGTCGCGCCAATCCGGGTACGGCAGGGCGGGCCAGGCGTCCACGACGCGCGCTCGTGCCTCCGCTCAACGCGCCGCGTGAGCGGCGATGACCGACGCCACGCAAGCCGTCAGTCGGGTCGCATAGGGGACGTGCAGGAATTCGTTCGGACCGTGCGCGTTGGCGTGCGGGCCGAGCACTCCGGTGATCAGGAACTGGGCGTCGGGAAAGTGCTTGCCGAGCATCGCCATGAAGGGGATCGTGCCGCCTTCGCCCATCGCCGCCGACGGCTTGCCGTAGAAGCGCGTCGATGCATCGTCGACCGCGTTGGCGAGCCACGCGGCGGTCGGCGGCGCGTTCCATCCGGTCGCCACCGATTCGGCGGTGAAGCTCACGGCGGCGCCGTGCGGCGGCGCCGCCTCGAGCAGGCGCTTCAGGCACGACAGCGCCGATGCCCCGTCGACGGTCGGCGGCAGCCGCAGCGAGAGCTTGAGCGATGTCTGCGGCCGCAAGACGTTGCCGGCGTCTGCGATCGCCGGCAGCCCGTCGGCGCCGGTCACCGACAGCGCAGGGCGCCAGGTCCGATTGAGCAGCGCCTCGGTCCTGTCGCCCGCCATCGGCCGCGTTGCGCCGGCGAACGGATACTTGTCGATGACGATATCGCCCAGTATCGCCGCGGCGCGCTCCGCTTGTCGGGCGCGCTCGGTCGGAATCGCGGCGTGGAATTCGCCGGGGAGCACGCTTCCTGTCGTGGCGTCCTCGATCCGGTCGAGCAGGCTGCGCACGATGCGAAACGACGACGGCACGATGCCGCTGGCGTCGCCCGAATGGACGCCTTCGGTCAGCACCTCGACCTTCAAGTTGCCGCCGACCAGACCGCGCAGCGAGGTCGTCGCCCATAGCCGCTCGTAATCGCCGCAACCGGAATCGAGTCCCACGACGAAATCGACCTCGCCCAGGCGCGGTGCCAGCGCTTCGAGGTAAGCCGGCAGATCGTAGCTGCCGCTTTCCTCGCAGGTCTCGATCATCCCGGCGCAGCGCGCGTGCGGAATGCCCTGCGCCTGCAGCGCCACCATCGCCGCCAGCGCGGCGAACACCGCGTAGCCGTCATCGGCGCTGCCGCGGCCGTACAGCCGGCCGTTCTCGTAGCGCGGATTCCACGGGCCGTGTCCCTCGCGCCAGCCGGTCATCTCCGGCTGCTTGTCGAGGTGACCGTACAGCAGGACGGTCTTGTCGCCGTTGCCGGGCACGTCGAAGTACAGCAGCGGCGTGCGGCCCGGCAGTCGCAGGATCTCGACCGTCAGCCCGCGGACCGGCTGCCTGGCGACCCACGCCTGCGCCAGCCGGATGGCGCGCTCGATGTGTCCGTGCGCTTCCCACTGCGGATCGAACTGCGGCGACCTGGCCGGGATCCGGATGTACTCGATGAGCTGACCGACGATATCGCCGTCCCATTGCGCGCCGACCGTTTCGAGGAGCGTCGCGTCATTCATCGCTTCACCCGGCGAATGCAGTGATGAGGTGCGCGGTCGCATCGATGTCGTCATCGGATTCCCGGGTTGAATTGCGGATCGAACCGGCCCATAGTGTACAAGAGTCGCCGCCACTTTCTGCGCCGTCTGGCGTTGTGCGGCGGGCGCTTGAAGCCGCGGCCACGACCGGAGATACGATGGACGACAAAACGCAACCGGAGGTCAGAGTCCAGATTACCCGCAACGGACCGTACAGGGTTTCCGGAGGCCTGCCGCTGGGCGAACAGATCATCGGCGTCAACCGCGAGGGCGAATCGGTGCGCTGGGACCAGGGGCGGACGTTTCCGCTCCAGCAGCAGTACGCACTGTGCCGCTGCGGCCACAGCTCGCACAAGCCGTTCTGCGACGGGACACATGCCAAGGTGAATTTCGACGGCACTGAGACGGCGAGCCGCGCGCCGTATCGGGAGCAGGCGAAGACCATCGCCGGCCCCGCGGCGACGCTGACCGACGTCGAGGCGCTGTGCTCATCGGGGAGATTCTGCGATCCGAACGGGTCGGTATGGAACCTGGTCGAGATCAGCGACCAGAAGCCGGCGCGCGAGCATTTCCTGCGGCAGACCTGCGATTGCCCGTCGGGGCGGCTGGTGGCCTGGGACAACGCGACCGGCAACCCGGTCGAGCCGCACTACGAGCCTTCGATCAACCTGGTCCAGGACCCGGCCAACGACTGCTCGGGTCCGCTGTGGCTGCGCGGCGGCGTGCAGCTCGTCGCCGCCGACGGCTTCGATTACGAAGCGCGAAACCGCATGACCTTGTGCCGCTGCGGCGCGTCGAAGAACAAGCCGTTCTGCGACGGTTCACACGTCGCCACGGGATTCAGCGACAAGCGCTGAAGCCCGGTACCCTGGCGAACGCGAGTCGGGGCGATTTGCGGATCGAAGGAACCTTCGATGGGCGGCGACGGGTCGTGCGGAGCTGCGGATCGATATCGGTTTTCAGCGGGGCGTATCGCGCAGAACGCCGCGCCAGCGAGCCCGGCGGGCGATGAGCGGGCTTCCCGCAGCCGCGGCGGGTTTAGCCGGGCGTGCGGTTCAAGTCGATCGTCGGGGTCGTTGCTTCGGGCAGACCGCCGACCAGTTGCATCAGCACCATCAGCAGCGTACCTGCCGCGCCGCCGAGCAGGAATGCTCCCAGCACCCACCAAATCGAAACCATGGCGTTACCTCCTGGTACCCCGTTGCGCCTGTGCCAGTGACTTCGGTTCCGTCCATGCCGGCAATCATTAAGGGCTCCGGCTGGACCCCCGGTGCAGTCGCGGCAGCACCGGTATTGTTGTTGACAATGTGTTCATCCATACGCAAAAAAACAGCCGGCGGATGCGGGTCGCCCAGTCAGGAACGCGCCTGCCTGGTTACTCATAGCCTGGCACCGGCTGTTCTATCAGACGGAGCTGCTGCTCTTCAGGCTTGCGCGCCAACCCCGAATGATTCGAATACGTAGGCCAGGAAGGGAAATATTCGTGGGCCTCGTATCCCCAGCTCGCCCAGCCGTTGCGAGGTCCACGCGCGAAGAGCTCGATACAGGGCCTCCGGCTGCAGGACTCTATGACGTCGAATAGCTCGTCTGGCTTGCGGGAGTGCTCGCGTTTCCTGCTGTGAATCACGTTTACCTGCCTGCGTCCGGCCGCGAGCGTTCGAGCACCCTTTCCACGCACGCCGAACAGGACGAGCTCGGTGGTATTGCGGAAATAGAATCCCACCCCCCGACCATCGGGTTTTCCGTCCTTGCGTACTTTCTGCCAGACGATGTTGGTCTTGTATGCGAACCCCCAGGCAGCCATTACCTGCAGACCGTGAAGCAAGAGGGCATTCGGTACCCACAGGTATAGATGCGCCGTGTCGCGAACGATCGAAGCTACCGGCAGGGCGGTGATCTCGTCCAGGCCGAGGGTGGTGTACCGGGACAGTCGCTTGTGCTCAGGAGCGACCTTGCCTGTCCTGTTCTCGAACTGCCAGGGCGGATCAGCCAGGACAGTCGAATAGCGAGACCCGCCAATCGCTCGCAGGAATTCTTCGGCGAGAGCGGATCTTTCGGTCACAACGCGTCCTTGATGAGCTTTGGAGTAATGCCGAGAGCAAGAACGGGGCACCCGCCATTTCTCCCCGAATCCAGTCGAGGCAATAGCTTTCCCATATGCGTCGTGCTGGCGCCGTACTTCGCCTTTACCTGGCGCTCGGTGCCATACCTATCCTTTATGAGGCCAAGTTTTGCAAACACGGGATCAAGCCGATTGCTGCGCGTCAGCAAGACGCCAACGCTTATCCTTCCGAAGTCGAAGAAGGAACGAAATGCGTAGAGGTCTCTATCAAACGTCTGGTCCTTCGAGTTCCATTCAAGGTCGAAAGCGACGCGCCCTTTCAGGTAGTCGACAGTGTGCGTATCTTGGCTGACAGGCTTGTCGTCGACCACGAGCTTCGCCGTCAGCCGTTGCGCGTGCCACCCGAGCGGTCGCAGTATGGTCGATATCTTTTTGGGGATGCGACTCTCGTTGCCGCCTGGATCCAGAATGTCGGACTTGGTCAAAGTGAATGCCCGCAAGGCCGTGCAAATGTCACTGAACTCGTCGGGCAATTCCTTGGCGAGAA
>DATEFZ010000174.1:0-11492 GCA_035280325.1 Casimicrobiaceae bacterium | reverse complement strand
TCGCGATCCTGTGCCCGGGCGCCGAGTACGGCCCGGCCAAACGCTGGCCGACCGAGCATTTCGTCACGCTGGCGCGGCGGCTGATCGACTCCGGGTACGCGGTCTGGCTGCTCGGCTCGCCGAACGACCGCATCGCCGCCGATCCGATCGGCGCCGCGGTCCCGGACGCGCGCAATATCTGCGGGCGCACCGACCTGGGTACCGCGATCGACCTCCTGGCCACCGCGCAGGTCGTGATCAGCAACGATTCCGGATTGATGCACGCCGCCGCCGCGGTCGGCCGACCGCTGGTCGCGCTGTTCGGCTCGTCGAGCCCCGAATACACGCCGCCGCTGTCGCCGCTGGCCCGCATCGCCAGGATCGACATCGCCTGCAGCCCATGCTTCCAGCGCGAATGCCCGCTCGGCCACTTCCGGTGCATGCGCGAGCTCAACCCCAATGTTGTGTATGATCTGGCGCGCTCGCAGCGCTGATGCGGGCTCACGAAAAACGATGGCCAAGCCCCGCACGCCGACGATCTTCACCTCGCCGCAGGACGCAGCAGTCGCGTTCTATCAGGCCTTCGAGGCGAAGGACATCGACGCGATGATGGCGACCTGGGCCGACGACGAGGAGCTGGTGTGCATCCATCCGGGTGGCCCGCGCCTGGTCGGCTACGAGGCGGTGCGGGCCGGCTGGGAGCACCTGTTCTCGAGCGACGCCAAGCTCTCGTTTCGCATCGACGATATCACCGTGGTCGAAACGGTCGGCCTGGCGATGCAAAGCGCGATCGAGCAGGTGACCATCGGCAACGACGCCAGTCCGCGCGGCACGGCGATCGTCACCAACGTGTTCCTGCGCACGCCTTCCGGATGGCGGATGGTGATGCACCATTCGTCGCCGGCGCCGGCGTTGCCGGCGATCCAGCCGGCCGGACCGCTGCACTGACCGCGCAGCCCCAGCGGCCGGCGCGAGCTGCCGCGATCAGCCGGTGCCGCCGACCGTCAAACCGTCGATGCGAAGCGTCGGCTGACCGACGCCGACCGGGACGCTCTGCCCTTCCTTGCCGCAGGTACCGATCCCCGAGTCGAGCGCCATGTCGTTGCCGATCATCGTCACCCGCGTCAGCGCGTCGGGACCGTTGCCGATCAAGGTCGCGCCCTTGACCGGATAGGCGAGCCTGCCGTTCTCGATCTTCCACGCCTCGGCGGCGGAGAAGACGAACTTGCCGTTGGTGATGTCGACCTGGCCGCCGCCGAAGTTGATCGCGTACAGGCCGTTTTGCACCGAGGCGATGATCTCCGCCGGATCGCGGTCGCCGTTTTGCATGATGGTGTTGGTCATGCGCGGCATCGGCAGATGCGCGAACGACTCGCGGCGGCCGTTGCCGGTCGACGCGACTCCCATCAATCGCGCGTTCAGCGTGTCCTGCATGTAGCCCTTGAGCACGCCGTCCTCGATCAGCACCGTGCGCTGCGTCGGGTTGCCTTCGTCGTCGACGTTGAGCGAGCCGCGGCGGTCGGGCAGCGTGCCGTCGTCGACGACGGTGACGCCCGGCGCGCCGACCCGCTCGCCGATCCGGCCGCTGAACGCCGACGTCCCCTTGCGGTTGAAGTCGCCTTCGAGGCCGTGCCCGATCGCCTCGTGCAGCAGGATGCCGGGCCAGCCGTGGCCCAGCACCACCGTCATCGTCCCGGCAGGTGCATCGCGCGCATCGAGATTGACGAGCGCCTGGTCGACCGCCTGCGCGGCGTAGGTCTCGAGCAGCGCGTCGCTGAAATATTCGTAGCCGAGTCGGCCGCCGCCCCCGGCCATCCCCTGCTCGCGCCGGCCGTTGTGCTCGGCGATGACGTTGAGCGAGACGCGCACCAGCGGCCGTACGTCGGCGGCGATCGAGCCGTCGCTGCGGGCGACCAGGATCGCTTCGTATTCGCCGGCCAGCGACGCCATCACCTGGGTGATCCGCGGATCGCGGGCGCGGGCGAGCTTTTCCAGCCGCTCGAGCAGCGCGACCTTGTCGGCGTCGCCCAGCGCCAGCACCGGGTCCGACGACGAGTAAAGCGACCTTGCGGCGCCGATGCGCTCGAGCGCCGCGACCGCAGACTGGCCCTGACGGCCGATCGCCCGGGTCGCGCTCGCCGCCTGCGTCAGTGCTTCGAGGTTGATGTCGTCGGAGTAGGCGAAAGCGGTTTTTTCGCCGGAAATCGCCCGCACGCCGACGCCGCGGTCGATCGAAAACGAACCCGACTTGACGATGCCTTCCTCGAGGCTCCAGCTTTCGACCCGCGAGTACTGGAAATAGAGGTCGGCATGGTCGATATGATGGACGTGGATGCCGGCCAGAACGTCGGAAAGCTGGCGAAATTCCAGCGCCGCAGGCGCGAGCAGCAATCGCGTCGCCTGTTCGAGCAGCGCCGGCTTGACCGGCGGGATGGCGAGATTGGTCATGGCGTGATCAGGCAAAGAAGGTCATTGTCGCATGTCGGGGCGTGGTCGTACCGGCGCAAGGCTCGATGCCGCGTTCAGCGCGTCGAGGAGGTCGCGCCGGCCGAGCCCTGCCCGAGATACGTGGCCGCCACGCGGGCATCGCTCGCCAGCGTCGCGCACGGGCCGGCGATGGCGATTGCGCCGGTCTCGAGCACGTAGCCGTGGTCGGCAACCTGCAGCGCCGCGCGCGCATTCTGCTCGACCAGCAGGATCGACACGCCGTCGGCCTTGAGCCCGGCGATGATGTTGAAGATCTCCCTGACGATCAACGGCGCCAGCCCGAGGCTGGGCTCGTCGAGCAGCAGCAGCCGCGGCTTGGCCATCAGCGCGCGGCCCAGCGCGAGCATTTGCCGCTCGCCGCCGGACAGCGTCCCCGCCAGCTGCATCCGCCGCTCGGCGAGCCGCGGAAAACGCCGGTAGACCTCGTGCCGGGTGGCGGCGAGCGTCGGATCGCGCGCCCGATAGCGCTGGAATGCGCCCAGCTCCAGGTTGTCGCCGACCGTCATCGCCGCGAACAGCTCGCGCCGCTCCGGCACCAGGCACAGCCGCGCGCCGACGCGCTCTTCGACGCTGGCCCGGTCGACCCGCTGGCCGGCGTAGACGATGTCGCCGCGCGAGGGCAGCAGCCCCATGATCGCCGACAACAGCGTCGTCTTGCCGGCGCCGTTCGGTCCGATGACGGTGACGATGCTGCCGGCGGCGACGGTCAGCGACACGCCGTGCACCGCCTCGACCTTGCCGTAGGCGACGCGCAGATCGCGCACTTCGAGCAGGTCGCTCATCCCGTCAGACTGCGCCGAGGTAGGCTTCCAGCACCGCCGGATTCTTCTGGATGTCGGCCGGCAGGCCCTCGGCCAGCTTTTCGCCGAAATCCATCACCACCAGGCGGTCGGTCAATCCCATCACGAAGTCCATGTCGTGCTCGACCAGCAGGATCGTGATGCCCGCGGCGCGCAGGCTGCGCAGGAGCGTCGCCAAGTCCTGTTTTTCGCGGAAACGCAAGCCGGCGGCCGGCTCGTCGAGCAACAGCAGCATCGGGTCGGCGGCGAGCGCGCGAGCGATCTCGACCGCGCGCTGCCGGCCGAGCGACAGCGATCCGGCGGCGGCGTGCAAAGAATCGGCAAGGCCCACCCGATCGATCTGCGACGCGGCTTCGGCCCGCACGCGGGCTTCGTCGCGGCGATCGAGGCGCAGCGCGGCCCGGGCGACGCCGGCTTCGCTGCGCAGGTACGCGCCCAGCGCGACGTTGTCGAGCACCGACATGCCGGCGATCAGCTTGACGTGCTGGAAGGTCCGACCGATGCCGAGCTGCGCGATCCGGTACGGCTGGCGACCGCCGATCGACTCGCCGTTGAACGCGATGGCACCACCCGACAACGCCAGCGCGCCGCTGATCAGGTTGAACATCGTGCTCTTGCCTGCGCCGTTCGGGCCGATCAGCCCGAGGATTTCGTCGCGGCGGATCTCGAACGATAGGTCGTTGACCGCGACCAGCCCGCCGAACTCCTTGCGGGCACGATCGACGACGAGCAGCGGCGTCGTACCGAGCGGACGCGTACGCCGGGCGAGCGGCGCAGCCGCCGGCACCGCAGCCGGCCGTCCTGACGGGACCATTCGCGCAAGCCACGGCCAGACGCCGTCTCGCGTGCGCTGCAGCAGCAACACCATCAGCACGCCGAACACCACGATCTCGAAATTGCCCTCGCGCCCGAGAAGCTGCGGCAGCCAGCTCTGCAGGAGTTGCTTCAGCACGGTGATCAGCGTCGCGCCGACGACCGCACCCCAGACGCTGCCGGCGCCGCCGACCACTGCCATGAACAGGTATTCGATCCCCTGGTTGATGCCGAACGGGGTCGGGTTGACGAAGCGCTGCAGGTGCGCGTACAGCCAGCCCGAGACGCACGCCAGCAGCGCGGCGTAGATGAAGACGACGATCTTCAGGCGTCCGGCATCGACGCCAAAGGCCTCCGCCATCTCGAGCCCGCCCTTGAGAGCACGCAGGGCACGTCCCGGCCGCGAGTCGAGCAGGTTGTCGGTCGCCCACAGGCCGGCCAGAGCGATCAGCCAGATCAGATAGTAGATGTGCCGCTCGCTGCGCAATGGCCAGCCGAACAGCGACAGCGCCGGAATGCCGCTCATTCCGGTATGACCACCGAGAAACTCCAGGTTGCCGAACACGTAGAACAGGCTGAGTCCCCAGGCGATCGTCGCCAGAGGCAGATAGTGGCCTTTCATGCGCAAGGTGATGAAGCCCAGGCCCAGCGCCACGACCGAGGTGAGCGCCACGCCCAGCAGCAGATTGATCCACGGCGACAGCGCCGGAGCGTTGAGCGACAAATACGCCGTCGTGTACGCGCCCAGACCGACGAATGCCGCCTGCCCGAACGAGGTCTGCCCCGCAACGCCTGTCAGCAGAACGAGTCCGAGCGCGGCGATGCTGTACAGGCCGATGTAGTTCAGCAGCGTGACCCAGAACGGCGGCGCAGCCGACGGCACGATTGCGAGCGCCACGACGAACGCGACCAGCAGAACGCGTCCCACTCCGCCGCGGCCGATCAAGCCGTGCATGCGGCTAGTCCTCTTCCTCGTGGTGATGGGTCGCCAGCGAGCGCCACAACAGGACCGGAATGATCAGCGTGAAGACGATCACCTCCTTGAATGCGCTTGCCCAGAACGACGAGAACGATTCGAGCAGCCCGACCAGCAGGGCGCCGCCCGCGGCCAGTGGATAGCTGGCCATGCCGCCGATGATCGCGCCGACGAATCCTTTCAGGCTCACCAGGAAGCCCGAATCGTAGTAGACGGTCGTGATCGGGCCGATCAGCACGCCCGAGAAGCTGCACACCAGCGCGGCGAGCAGGAAGGTGAGGCTGCCGGCAAGCGTCGGGCTGATGCCGGAGAGCCGCGCGCCGACGCGGTTCAACGCGGTCGCGCGGAGCGCCTTGCCGTACAGCGTGCGCTCGAAGAAGACGAACAGCGCCGCAATCACCAGCAGCGAGAACAGCACCACCAGCAGGCTCTGCCCGCTGACCTGAACCTCGCCGATACGGAACGACGCCGCGGTGAACGCCGGCGTGCGCGAGCCCTCGGCACCGAAGAACCAGAGCCCCAATCCGACCAGCGCGAAATGGACGGCCACCGAGACGATCAGCAGCACCAGCACCGACGCCTCGGCCAGCGGCTGGTATGCGACCCGGTAGAGCAGCGGCCCGAGCGCGGACACGACGGCCACCGTCAGCAAGATCTGCACGGGAAGGGGAAGCGACAGCGGCGCCAGCCACTGCACCAGGCCGGCGATAGCGAGCGGCAACACGGCGTAGTGGGCCAGCCGCCGCGGCAGGCGTCGCCACCCGCCGGCGCGGGCTGCGGCAAAGACCTCCATCAGCCCGGCCAGCGCCGCGAGTCCGGCCAGCAAACCGACGATCCCGGGCGGCTTGCCGACCTGGAGCGCCGCCAGCGTCAGCGTCCCGTAGGTGACCAGTTCGCCGGCGGGGACGAAGATCACCCGGGTCACGGCGAACACCAGCACCAGCGCCAGCGACAAGAGCGCGTAAATCGCGCCGTTGGTGATGCCGTCCTGCGCCAGCAAGGCTGCGATCGAGAAATCCACCAGGGTTCTCGCCCGGCGCCGCGGACGGCGAAAAACCGGCTGCGTTCAGTGCGCGGCCGGACCGATCCGGCGTCAGTTCACTTGGTCAGGACCCATTTGCCGTTTTCGATCTTGACCATCACCCGGGCGCGATTGTCCATGCCGTTGTGATCGTTCGAGCTCATGCTGAAGATGCCGTTGCTGCCGGCGACATTTTTGGCTTTCTCAAGCGCGTCGCGCAGCGCGGTGCGGAATGCCTTGGTGCCGGGTTGCCCCGACCTGAGCGCCACCGGAATCGCCACCTGCAGCAGCGTGAACGCGTCCCAGGCGTGGCCGCCGAACGTGGTCCGGCTGCCCTTGCCGTACTTGGCCTCGTACGCGGTGACGTACTCGCCCGCCGATTTCTTCACGGCGTTGCTGTCGGGAAGCTGCTCGTAGACCAGCAATGGTCCCGCCGGAAGCACCGCGCCGTTGCCGTCGGCGCCGACGACGCGCAGGAAATCGGCGTTGGCCACGCCGTGCGTCTGGTAGATCCTGCCCTTGTAGCCGCGCGCGGCGAGCTCCTTGTGCGGCGTCGCGGCAGGCGTGCCCGAGCCGGCAATAAGGATCGCGTCCGGACGCGCGGCGATCAGCTTCAGCACCTGGCCGGTGACGCTGGGGTCGTTGCGGTTGTACTTCTCCTCGTCGACGATCCTGATGCCGGCGGTCTGCGTCGAACGCTTCATCTCCGCCAGCCAGCTGTCGCCGTAAGCGTCCGAAAAACCGATGAAACCCATCGTGTGCACGCCGTTGGCGCGCATGTGCACGGCGATCGCGTCGGCCATCAGCGCGTCGTTCTGCGGCGTCTTGAACACCCACTTGGTCCGCGGGTCGGCGGGGTTGACGATCTGCGCCGATGCAGCCATCGAGATCATCGGCACCTCGGCTTCGTTGACGGCGTCGCGCATCGCCAGCGAGTTCGGCGTCACCGTCGAGCCGATGATGGCGTCGACCTTGTCCTCGCTGATCAGCTTGCGCGTGTTCTTCACCGCCTCGGTGGTGTCGGATTTGTCGTCGAGGATGATGAAATGCACGCGCTGTCCGCCGATGGTCGGCGTGCCGAGCATGTCGAAGGTATTCTTTTCGGGGATGCCCAGCGACGCTGCAGGGCCGGTTGCCGACAGCGTGACGCCGATGTTGATGTCGGCGAGCGCCGCGCCGGTGGCGGCGAGCAGGATCAATCCAAGGGCGAATCGCGCGTTGATCATCGAATTCCTCCGAGCGGGCGCGCGGCTCTAACGACCGCGGCGCACTGAGACTTGCAGACGGTATCCGGCAAGCCGGCGCACATCGAGTCGCCCGGCGTGCGCGGCTACGTTGCGATTCTGGCATCAAGCGCGGCGGGGGTCAACGCTGCCGCACGACCAGCTCACTTCTTCAGCGAATCGCGGATCTCGCGCAGCAGAAGAACGTCTTCCGGCGTCGCGGGGGGGGCGGCGGCGGGTGAGAGCCTTTCCCTGACCGAGCTCATCTGCCTGACCATCCAGAAGATGATGAACGCCAGGATGATGAAATTGATGAGCGCGGTAATGAAGTTGCCGTAGCCCACCAGCGGCACGCCGGCCTTGGTCAGCGCTTCGTAGGTCATCGGCCCGTTATACCCGGCGGGCACCGGGCCGAGCATGATGAAATAGTTGGAGAAGTCGAGGCCCCCGAAGATCCGGCCGACCACCGGCATGACGATGTCCTTGACCAGCGAGTCGACGATCTTGCCGAAGGCAGCACCGATAATGACGGCGACGGCGAGGTCGATCACGTTGCCCCTCAAGGCGAAAGCGCGGAAATCGCTCAGCATCGACATGGCTGTTGGTCTCCTCAGGTTGTTGCAGGACTCCGGTACGCGGGCAGGACTTCAGACCGCCGCTTCCCCCGATTCTCCGGTGCGGATACGAACCACCTGCTCGACTGCGGTGACGAAGATCTTGCCGTCGCCGATCTTGCCGGTGCGTGCCGCCTTGACGATCGAGTCGATGGCTCGCTCGACCAGGTGGTCGGGAACGATGACCTCGACCTTGACCTTGGGCAGGAAGTCGACGACATACTCGGCGCCGCGGTACAGCTCGGTGTGCCCCTTCTGCCGGCCGAAGCCCTTGACCTCGGTGACCGTGAGCCCGCTGACGCCGATTTCCGACAACGCTTCGCGAACCTCGTCGAGTTTGAACGGCTTGACGATCGCTTCGACCTTCTTCAATTCTTGGTTCCCCGCTGGCCGAGCATGACGGCAGCGCCAGCTAGACGCGCCGCAGCCACATTACACCAGGCCGAACGCCGGCGCCAGCGCGACCGAAGTCATTGCGCTTCGATCTGCCGATCTCGCCATGCCGATGCGATCGGGTAGCGCCAGTCCTTGCCGAATCCGCGCGGCGTGATGCGAATGCCCACCGCCGACTGCCGGCGCTTGTATTCGGCGATCTTGATCAGGCGCACGACCCTGGCCACCTGTTCGGGCGGATGTCCGCGCGCGACGATCTCGTCGGGGCTCTGATCCTGCTCGACGTAGGCCTCGAGGATCGCGTCGAGCACCTCGTACGGCGGCAGGCTGTCCTGATCGGTCTGGTTGGCGCGCAGCTCGGCCGACGGCGGACGAGTGATGATCCGCTCCGGAATGACTCGTCCCAGCCGGTTTCGGTAGCGCGCCAGCCGGTAGACCAGCGTCTTGCTGACGTCCTTCAGCACGGCGAAGCCGCCCGCCATGTCACCGTAGAGCGTCGCATAGCCGACCGCCATTTCCGACTTGTTCCCGGTGGTCAGCACGATGGCGCCGTGCTTGTTCGACAGCGCCATCAGCAGCGTGCCGCGCGCGCGGGCCTGGATGTTCTCCTCGGCGGTGTCCTCGGGCAGGCCCTTGAACTCGTCGGCCAGCGCGCGGCCAAACGTCTGCAGGATATCGTCGATCGGAATCTCGTCGTAACGGACGCCGAGCATGCCGGCCATCGTGCGCGCGTCCTCGAGGCTGATCGCGGCGTTGTACTTCGAGGGCATCATGACCGCGCGTACCCGTTCGCGTCCGAGCGCGTCGACCGCGACCGCCAGCGTCAGGGCCGAGTCGATGCCTCCGGAAAGACCGACCAGCGCCGCCGGGAAATGATTCTTGTCGACGTAGTCGCGCACACCGGTGGTCAGCGCGGCGTAGACGTGGGACTCGAGCCCGGCGTCGAGTCCGCCGCGCACCGACTTCGGCGCCGCGCCGTCGAATTCGGCGACGGCGAGCGTTTCGTGCCAGGCCGGAACCTGCTGGGCGACGTTGCCGCCGCGGTCGACGACGAACGATGCTCCGTCGAACACCAGCTCGTCCTGGCCGCCGACGCGGTTGACGTACACGACCGGCAAGCCGGTCTCGACCGCGCGCGCCGTCACCACCTCGCGTCGCAATGCCTGCTGGCGCGTATGGTAAGGCGAGCCGTTGGGCACGACGATGAGCTGGGCGCCGGCGTCGCGGACCAGGCGCGCCGGCTCCGGAAACCAGATGTCCTCGCAGATCAGCACGCCGACCCGCAGTCCGGCAACGTCGATCACGCAAGGCCGCGTCCCGGGCACGAAGTAACGCTGCTCGTCGAACACCGTGTAGTTGGGCAGGATCCGCTTGCGGCAGACGTCGACGATCTTGCCGTCGCGCAGCACGGCGACCGCGTTGTGCCGGACGCCGCCGGCGCCCGCTTCGGGAAAGCCGACCAGAACCGCGGGACCAGCGACCCGCGCCGCGAGGCGCGACAGCTCGTTATCGCAGGCGGCGAGAAACGCCGGCCGCAGCAGCAGGTCTTCGGGCGGATAACCGCACAGCGAGAGCTCGGGCGTGACGACCAGGTCGGCGCCGCCACGCCTGGCCGCGGCCACGTTGTCGAGAATGCGCGCCGCATTGCCGGGAAGATCGCCGACCGTCTGATTGAGCTGGGCGATCGCAATGCGCATCGTTCGCTATTTTATCATCGGGTTGTCAACGGATCCGCCGGCGCCTTGTCGGGGCGCGCGCTTCCCGCCACAATCCTCGCGCATGGCCGCGCCGTCGCTTCAGGTCGCCGACTCGCTGGCGTCGATAGCGCCCGCTTCCTGGAACGCGCTCGCCGGCGATCTGCCGCTGTTGTCGCACGCCTTCCTGCACGCGCTGCACGAAACCGGATGCGCGTCTCCGACGACCGGCTGGGCGCCACGCTATCTGCTGCTCAGGCAGGGCGACTCGCTGGTCGGCGCGCTGCCGCTGTACCTCAAGGCGCACTCGTACGGCGAATACGTGTTCGACTGGGCGTGGGCGGATGCCTATCGACGGCACGGACGGCGCTACTACCCGAAGCTGCTGGCGGCGATTCCGTTCACGCCGGCGGCGGGACCGCGGCTCCTTGCCGGGACGCGCGAGCTGCGTCGCCGGCTGCTCGACGGCGCGCTCGCTCTGCTCGCCGAGCTGGGGCTCTCGTCGCTGCACATCCTGCTGCCCGACGATCGCGACGCCGCCGAATGCGCGGCGGCGGGCTTGCTGATGCGCAACGGCCTGCAGTTTCACTGGCGCAATCCCGGGTATCGCGACTTCGCCGATTTCCTGTCGACGATGAATCACGCCAAGCGCAAGAAGATCCGTCAGGAGCGGCGCAAGCTGGTCGACGCCGGAATCTCGTTCCAGCGACTCGTCGGCGCCGACATCAGCGCGGCCGACTGGGCGTTCTTCTTTCGCTGCTACCGCAACACCTACCGGCAGCACGGCTCGACGCCCTATCTGTCGCTGCCCTTCTTCGAGCGCATCGGCGCGACGATGCCCGGCAATCTGGTCGTCATCATCGGCAGACAGGGCAACATGCCGCTATGCGCGGCGCTCGACGTATTCAGCGGCGATACGCTGTGGGGCCGTTACTGGGGTGCCGTCTCGTCCGTTCCCGGCATGCATTTCGAGGCCTGCTACTACCAGGCGATCGAATTCTGCATCGAGCGCGGGGTCGGCCGGTTCGAGGGAGGCGCGCAAGGCGTGCACAAGCTCTCGCGCGGCTTTCTGCCGGTCGCCACCCATTCGGCGCACGCGGTGGCCGATGCCGCTTTCGCCCGCGCCATCGGAAGCTTCGTGATCCGCGAACGGGCCGACGTGGCGCAGACGATCGACGAGCTGGAGCGCGCGAGCCCGTTTCGGCGCCTCGGTCCGCTTGCCTCCGAAACCGGCACCGTGCCGCCCGAACCCCGGCGCGAAGACGCCGCGGACGAGGCTTGACGGCAGGCTTGACTAGGCGCCTCGGCGCAGCGAATAGCCTGCCCTGTTCGCAAACCGCGCAACGACCCAGATGAGGCCATTGCGATGAAGTCCGGAGGGACGGGGTCTCAGTTGGTAAATAAGGGGCGATCTGTCTTGTCGCGCCGTCCGGCGCTTCGCTTACGCCTGACCCTCTCCGCCGCGCTGGCCGCGTCGATGGCGGCCTCGGCT
>DATEFZ010000173.1:0-3379 GCA_035280325.1 Casimicrobiaceae bacterium | reverse complement strand
TGGCCACCTACCTGGTGGTCATCGTCGAGCGGCTCGCGCTCTCCGGCTGGCGCGAAGGTCTGGCCACGCTGTGGGATCGCGACATCCTGGCCTTCTTCCTGATCGGCATGCTGCTGTTCGGCCTGGGTCTGGTCGGCGAATACGTCGGCCGCATCTACCAGCAGGTGCGCGAGAGACCGCGATTCACCGTCCAGGCGGTGCTGGAAAAAGGCGCGCCGGACGCCGTCGAGCGGACCGGCAGCAGCGACCTGCCGCTGCGCTGAACGCGAAGACCGCGCCGCGAGGAACCCCGCGATGACCCGCGCCGTCGTCTTCGCCTACCACGACGTCGGCGTGCGCTGCCTCAAGGTACTGCTCGCGCACGGCATCGAAGTGCCGCTGGTCGTCACCCACGACGACGATCCCAACGAGACGATCTGGTTCGCGAGCGTCGCCCGCGCCGCCGCCGACTACGGGATCGCGGCGATCGCGCCGGCCGATCCCAACGCCGCGCCGGTCGTCGCCCGCGTCGCCGCCGCGCGCCCGGACTTCATCTTTTCGTTCTACTATCGCTCGCTGCTGGCTCCGCCGCTGCTGGCGCTGGCCGGCCGCGGCGTGCTCAACATGCACGGCTCGCTGCTGCCGAGGTACCGCGGCCGCGCCCCGGTCAACTGGGCGGTGCTGCACGGCGAGACCGAGACCGGCGCGACGCTGCACTACATGGCCGACAAGCCCGACGCCGGCGACATCGTCGCGCAGGCGCCGGTGCCGATCCTGCCCGACGATACGGCGCGCGAAGTGTTCGCCAAGGTGACGGTGGCGGCGGAACTGGTCCTGCATCGCGCCCTGCCCGGTCTCATCGATGGCAGCGCGCCGCGACGAGCGCAGGATCTCGCGCAGGGCTCGTATTTCGGCGGCCGCAAGCCGGAGGACGGCACGATCAACTGGTCGCAGAGCGCTAGCGCGATCCACAACCTGGTGCGCGCCGTCGCGCCGCCGTATCCGGGCGCGCGCACGATGCTCGACGGTCGTCCGGCGCGCGTGCTGCGCACGCGGGTGCTCGACGCATCGCCGGCGCCGCGGCACGCTCCCTCGTTCGACGTCGCCGACGGCCGCATCGCCGTGCGCTGCGGCGGCGGCGGCCGCCTGCAGCTGCTCGACCTCGAGATCGACGGCGCGAGCATCGATGCCGTGGCCTTCGCGCGCTGGCTCGAAGCGCATCCGGACGTGGTTGTCCGGTAGAATCGGCCCCGCGCGACCGGCCGCACTCGGCGCCAGCGACCAGCGCACGACCACATCCATGCCAAGAATACTGATCCTCGGCGTCAACGGCTTCATCGGCCACCACCTGTCGCAGCACATCATCGCGGCGACCGACTGGGAGATCTACGGCATGGACATGCAGGCCGACCGCATCGGCGACCTGCTGGCGGAGAAGCGGTTCCACTTCTTCGAGGGCGACATCACGATCAACAAGGAGTGGATCGAGTACCACATCAAGAAGTGCGATACCGTGCTGCCGCTGGTGGCGATCGCGACTCCGGCAACCTACGTGCGCGACCCGCTGCGCGTGTTCGAGCTCGACTTCGAGGCCAACCTGCCGATCGTTCGCGCCTGCGTCCGGTACAGGAAGCGCATCGTGTTTCCGTCGACGTCGGAGGTGTACGGCATGTGCGCCGACCCCGAGTTCGATGTCGAGACTTCCGACCTGGTGCTTGGGCCGATCAACAAGCCACGCTGGATCTACGCCTGCGCCAAGCAGCTGATGGACCGGGTGATCCACGCCTATGGCATGCAGGAGGGCCTCGACTACACGCTGTTCCGTCCGTTCAACTGGATCGGCGCCGGGCTCGACTCGATCAACACCGCGAAGGAAGGAAGCTCGCGCGTGATCACCCAGTTCCTCGGCCACATCGTGCGCGGTGAGCCGATCAAGCTGGTCGACGGCGGCACGCAGCGGCGAACCTTCACCTACATCGACGACGGCATCTCGGCATTGATGCGCATCATCGACAATGCCAGCGGCGTCGCCAGCGGAAAGATCTACAACGTCGGCAATCCACGCAACGACTATTCGGTGCGCGAACTGGCGCAGATGATGGTGTCGCTGGCGCTGACCTATCCCGAATACCGCGACTCCGCGGCGCGGGTCGAGCTGGTCGACACGACCGCCGACGAGTATTACGGCAAGGGCTACCAGGACGTGCAGAACCGCGTGCCGGACATCGCCAACATCCGCGCCGACCTGGGCTGGGAGCCGGCGGTGACCATGGACGATTCGCTGCGCCGGATTTTCGACGCCTACCGCGGCCAGGTCGCCGAGGCGCGGCGGCTGGTCGAATAGCAGACGGGCGGGAGCCCCGGATCGCCCGGCATGCCGGAAGCACATCCGCGCGCCGCGTGGACATCGTGGCTCGTGCTGCTGCTGGCGGCGGCGTGCGTCGCGCCGTTCGCGCTGGCCAACCTGACCCCCGACACCGCGCGCGATCTCGATGCCGCACATCGGATCCTCGCCGGCGAGCTGCCGACCCGCGGGCCGATCATCAGCTCGGCGCTCTACCTCGGACCGGTCTGGTACTACGTGCTGGCGATCGGCATGGCGGCGACAGGCAGCATCACCGGCACCTCTCTGTTCGTCGGCGTGATGGCCGCCGCCAAGTACCCGCTCGCCTACTGGGCCGGGCGCGAGCTCGTCGATCGGCGCTTCGGATGCTTCACCGCGCTCGCCGTCGCCCTGCCCGGGCCGGCGATGCTGCAGCCGTTGACCTGGACTAATCCGGCGCTGGTCGAAACGGCGAGCTGGTTTTTCCTCTTCGCCTGCTGTCGGTCGTGGCGCCGCGCCAGCGACGCGTGGCTGATCGTCGCGGCGCTCGCGCTCGGTCTTGCCATCCACGCCCATCCGACCTGCCTGCTGCTGGCGCCGGTGCTGGTCCTGGTCGTCGCGAGCCGGGTGCGCGGCGGCAGCAGGCCGCGATTCGCGATCCTTGCCGCGGCGGCGCTGGCGATGGCGATGCCGTTCCTGCCCGCCGCGATCGAGCCCTCGGCGCGCGCAGGCGAGGTCACTCGGCTGTCATCGGGCGTCGCCGGCGCATCGCTCGACTGGCGCTGGAGCGACCCTTGGCGGATCGCGTGGAACATGTTCGTCGGCGCCCCGAGCCAGGCCGCCGGCACCTTCCTGTACCGCTCCGGTATTGCCGGCCCGCTGTGGTACGGCGCGCTGGCCGCAATCTGGACGATCGTCGCTGCCGGCGTCGTCGCGCTGCCGGCGAGCCGCAAGCAGGCACGGATCGCCGTCGTCTCGGCGCTGGCTTTCGCGATCGGGGCGGCGATCATCGCCGGAGTGCGGAGCTTTACGCCGTAGTACATGACGTTCGTCCTGCTGCCGGCGGCGGCGCTCGCG
>DATEFZ010000172.1:0-6794 GCA_035280325.1 Casimicrobiaceae bacterium | reverse complement strand
GCCGCCGCGCAGCGAGCTCGTTTTCGCGCTCGAGCGCAAACAGCGGTGCACCGGTCGCGACCTGATCGCCGCGCTGCACCGAGAGCTGCTGCAACGTTCCGGCGAATTGCGGGCCGACACGCACGTACTCGCCTTCGACATAGCCCTGCAGCGGGGCGTCGCCGCGCGGGCCGCAGGCGGCGATCGCGGCGCAGGCTGCGAGCGCGGCAACCTGGCGGCGGCCCTGCATTCCCGACACGCGCTAACGCGCGCGACCACGCATCGACGTCGCCGACGGCATCGGCGCGCAGGCACCGAGCAGCGCGATGGCGCAACACGACAAGACACGGCAAAGCATGGGCGTGCGTTGCATGGCTTCCCCCGTTGTGATCCCTCCACGGCAAGCATACCCCAAGCGGGCTGCCCGCTGCGGCCTACTTGGCGGCGGCGACCGGTCCGCTCGAGCGCAGCGTGCCGATCGCGGCGAGGACTTCCTGCTGCGTCAGCAGCTCGGACAGCAGCAGCGGCTCCTTCTGCGGTCGATAGAGCACGTAGACCGGCACGCCGTCGCGTCCCAGCGCGGCGAGCGCGGCGCCGATTTCGCGATCGCGGCGGGTCCAGTCGGCTCGTACCAGCGCGACGTTGTCCTGCGCGAAGGCCTGCTGCACGGCATCGGTCTTGAGCACCAGCCGTTCGTTGACCTGGCAGGTGACGCACCAGGCGGCGGTGAAGTCGACGAACACCGGGCGTCCGGCGTCGATCAGCTGCGCTACGCGCTGCGGCGTGTACGACTGCCACGGCCCGGAATCCGCGGCGCTGCTCTGCGCGTCGCCGGCAACTCCGCTCACTACCGGTGCGCCGACCAGCGCCGCGCAGGCGATGCCGGCGATCGCCACCGCGCCCCAGCCAGCCGCGCCGCCCGAGCGCATCGTCCGCCACGCCCACAACGCCAGTGCGACCAGCAACAGCGCCGCAGCCATGCGACCCACCGCGTTGTTATCGAGCTGCGCGCCGAGCACCCACACGAGCCAGATCACCGTCGCGTACAGCGGGAAGGCGAGAAACTGCTTCAATCGCAGCATCCATGGGCCCGGCCTGGGCAGTCGCGCGCGCCAGCCCGGGAACCAGGCCAGCGCCAGGTAGGGCAGCGCCATGCCGATGCCGAGCGCGGAAAAGACGAGCCAGGTCGCGCCGGTCGATTCGGTCAGCGCATAGCCCAGCGCCGCCCCCATGAACGGGGCAGAGCACGGCGACGCGACGACCACCGCCAAGACCCCGGACAGCGCGTCGTTGACCAGCGGGTTCTTCGCATTCCAGCCGACGAGCGACGAAGGCAGCAGGGTTCCGATCTCGAACAGGCCGGACAAATTCAGCGCCATCAAGAAGAACAGCAGCGCCAGCGCAGCGACGACCGCCGGCGACTGCAGCTGAAAGCCCCAGCCGAGATACTGGCCCGCAGCGCGCAGGGCGATCAGCGCCGCGGCAAGCAGCCAGAACGAGACGATGACGCCGCCGGCGAACGCCAGCCCGTGCCGGCGCATCGATGCTCTGTCGCCGCCGTGCTGCGCGAATCGCAGTACCTTGAGCGAGAGCACCGGAAACACGCACGGCATCAGATTGAGCAGGACGCCGCCGACCAGCGCGAACGCGATCGCGACGCCGAGCGACAAGCCGCTCGCGCCCAGCGCGAGCGGCAGGGGCGCCGCGCGCTCGGGCAGAGCCGATGCGACAACCGTCCCCGCCAGCGGCAGGTCGATGCTTGCCATGCGATTACGATCGCTCAGGCGCGCGCTCGACTCGAGCACGCCGGCAACACGCGTGAACTCGCCGACGCGCTGCACGGCTACCGGCAGCGCGAGCGTCCAGCCCGCGCCGATGCGGGTCAGCGTCTGTGCCCTGCTCGGTTCGACCTGGCCTGCGCTGTAAGGGAAGAAGCGGAGCTTGCCGATGTCGGCCGGCGCGGCGACGCCGACTGCCGGCGTCAGCACCAGATCGACGATCGAGCCGCGCGCCGTCGCGGTCGCGTTCCATCCTGTGAGCGGTTGCGGAAACGCTGCGCGAGTCCTGGCGATCGCCGTGCTCCAGGGTGAATCGCCCGAGGTGCCGGCGCCGCGCGACGCCACCGGCAAGGTGAGCGCGAGGTCCGCGCCTTCCGGGATGCAGGTTTCCTTGCAGACCAGCCAGTCGGCGCGCGCGGCGAGCGTCACCGACGAACCGAAGGTCGAATCGCGCGCGATCGCAAGGTCGGTCAGCAGCAGCACCTGTCCCTCGTAACCGTAGTTCGTCAGCGGGCCGACCGGCAACGCCTGGGGCGCGGGCCACTGGATCGCACCCGCGCTGATCCCCGGCGGCAGCTTCCACGCGATCGTCGTCGGCAGCCCCGAATCGCCCGGGTTCTGCCAGTAGGTGTGCCAGCCGCGATCCATCGCCAGGCGGAGCGCGACGGTCAGCGGCTGGCCGGGAACGAGCGCGGCTTGCGCCGACACCAATTCGGCTTCGACGTGCGCGGTGCGCACCGGCGCCGCCGCGGCGGCGCCGGCAACGACCAGCAGCGCCACGGCAGCGATCGTTGCCGGCAGGCGGTGCACAACTCGCAACATGCGTTCTTGCATTCGTGTACAGCGGTCCGAGGACCTCGATGGATTGCAATTTTAGCAGCGCGCAGTGCGCACCGCCGGCGCGGTGACGACTGGGCGGTGAACGGGCGTCCCCGGCCGACCAGAGGCGGCGGTTTCGTTCCACCGCCGGCCCCCGCGATCGACGGGCATCGCTCCGCTCGTCCCGCCGCGGCCTGGGATCATGGGACAACAGCGGGGATAACAGCGTGCTGCCGGTATAATTCCGGCGGACCGATATTCTCAGTCGCGCTCGCATGCTGCCCTACCGCCCGGCCGAAGTCGAAGCTCGCGCCAAGTCGCACTGGCGAGCGACCGACGCCTATCGCTCGGACGAGGATCCCGGCAAACCAAAATACTACTGCGTGTCGATGCTGCCGTATCCCTCGGGCATCCTGCACATGGGGCACGTGCGCAACTACACGATCAACGACATGATGTACCGGCATCTGCGCATGAACGGCTACAACACACTGATGCCGATGGGCTGGGATGCGTTCGGCCTGCCGGCCGAGAACGCGGCGATCAAGAGCGGCGTGCCGCCGGCGAAGTGGACCTACGACAACATCGCCAAGATGAAGGAGCAGATGCAGGCAGTCGGTTTGGCGATCGACTGGAGGCGCGAGGTCACCACCTGCAGGCCGGAGTACTACCGCTGGAACCAGTGGCTGTTCCTGAAGATGCTGGAAAAGGGCGTCGCCTACAAGAAGACGGGGATCGTCAACTGGGACCCGGTCGACCAGACGGTGCTCGCCAACGAGCAGGTGATCGACGGCCGCGGCTGGCGCTCCGATGCATTGGTGGAGAAGCGCGAAATACCGATGTACTACCTGCGCATCACCGACTATGCCGAGGAGCTGCTCGACAACCTGGACCGGATGGACGGCTGGCCCGAGCGGGTGCGCGCGATGCAGACCAACTGGATCGGCAGGAGCGAAGGCGTGCGCTTCGCGTTCACGCACGACATCCGGGGCGATGACGGCAATCCGATCGGCGGTGCCCGCATGTACGTGTTCACCACCCGCGCCGACACCATCATGGGCGTCACCTTCTGCGCCGTCGCCGCCGAGCACCCGCTGGCGGAGCAGGCGGCGCGTTCCAACCCGGAGCTCGCCGCGTTCGTCGCCGAATGCAAGCGCGGCAGCGTGATCGAGGCCGACCTCGCGACAATGGAAAAGAAAGGGATGGCGACCGGCTTCTCGGTGGTTCATCCGCTGACCGGAGCGCCGGTGCCGCTGTGGGTCGCCAATTACGTGCTGATGGCCTACGGCGACGGAGCGCTGATGGGCGTGCCCGGGCACGACGAGCGCGACCTCGAATTCGCGCGCAAGTACGTTCTGCCGGTGAAGCAGGTGATCGCGGTGCCGGGCGAGACCTTCTCGACCGAGGCCTGGCAGCCGTGGTACGCCGACAAGACGCGCGGCCGCTGCGTGCATTCGGGCAAGTACAACGGTCTCGACTACGCGCACGCGGTCGACGCGGTCGCCGCCGACCTGCAGGCGCTCGGGCTGGGCGAGAAGAAGGTGACGTGGCGGCTGCGCGACTGGGGCATCTCGCGGCAGCGCTACTGGGGCACGCCGATCCCGATCGTGCATTGCGCGGCCTGCGGCGACGTGCCGGTGCCCGAAGGCGACCTGCCGGTCGTCCTGCCGGAGGACTGCGTTCCCGACGGCGCCGGCAATCCGCTGGCGAAGCGCGCCGATTTCGTCGACTGCAGCTGTCCGCGCTGCGGCGGCGCGGCGCAGCGCGAAACCGACACCATGGATACCTTCGTCGACTCGTCGTGGTACTACATGCGCTACGCCTGCCCGGACGCGCCGGTGATGGTCGACGCCCGCAACGAGTACTGGAACCCGATGGACCAGTACATCGGCGGCATCGAGCACGCGATCCTGCATCTGCTCTATGCGCGGTTCTGGACCAAGGTGATGCGCGACCTGGGCCTGGTACGCTTCGACGAGCCGTTCACGCGGCTGATGACGCAGGGCATGGTGCTCAACCACAGCTATTCGCGCCGCAACGACCACGGCGGCGTCGAGTACTTCGCGCCCGACGAAGTCGACGTCCGGCACGACGCCGAGGGCCGCATCATCGGCGCGACCGCCAGGGCCGACGGCCTGCCGGTCGACTACGGCGGCACGGTGACGATGTCCAAGAGCAAGAAGAACGGCGTCGATCCGCAGGAGCTGATCGCCAGGTACGGCGCCGACACCGCACGCCTGTTCGCGATGTTCGCCGGGCCACCCGAGGACAGCGTGCTGTGGTCCGACGCCGGCGTCGAGGGCGCGTACCGCTTCCTGAAGCGGCTGTGGGCCTACGCGCGCTCGCGCGCCGACGCGCTGGCCGCGCCGCCGCAGGCGATCGCCTGGAGTGCCGCCGTGCCGGAAATCCGTGCCGTGCGCCGCGAGCTCCACCTGCAGTTGAGGCAGGCCGACTACGACTACCGGCGAGTCCAGTACAACACTGTCGTCTCGGCCGGCATGAAGATGCTCAACGCGCTCGAAGACGCGCCGTTCGACGGATCCGCTGCCGGCGTCGAGCTGGCGCGCGAAGGATTGTCGCTGCTGTTGCGCGTGCTCAACCCGGTCGTGCCGCACGTCACGCACGTCCTGTGGGAGGACCTGGGACTGGCCGCTGCGCACGGCGACATCATCGACGCGCCGTGGCCGAAGGTCGACGCCGAAGCGCTGGCGCAGGACGAGATCGAGCTGGTGCTGCAGGTCAACGGCAAGCTGCGAGGAAAGCTCACCGTGCCCTCGACCGCCGATCGAGCGGCGATCGAGCACGCCGCCGCGGCGAGCCCAGAGGTGCAAAAGCACGGCAACGGCGCGCAGCCGAAGAAGATCGTGGTCGTGCCCGGACGACTGGTGAATGTCGTCGTCTAGCGCGCGGCCGGCGACCCGGCCGCCCTGCGAGCGCGGCGACTTGGGTTGGGGTTTGAGCCAACCCCGGGACGACGCCGCATGGCGATCGGCCCTCGCCCGACTGCTGGCCGCGCTGGTCGTCCCGGCCGCGCTCGCGGCATGCGGATTCCACCTGCGCGGCGAGGAGCACTACGCGTTCGATACCCTGTTCGTCAGCGCACCGCCGGCGCTGCCGATCACGATCGAGCTCAAGCGCTCGCTCGCCGGGATCGGCTCGGCCAAGCTGGTCGCCACCGCGCAGGCCGCGCAGGTGATACTCGACATCGTCAGCGTCGAGGACAACAAGCAGATTCTCTCGCTCTCGGGCGGCGGCAAGGTCAGGGAATTCCTGCTGATCAAGCGGGTGCTGGTCCGCGTCCACGACAACGAGGGCAACGACTGGCTGCCGACGTCCGAGGTGCTGGTCCGGCGCAGCTACACCTACAGCGACACCGAGGCGCTGGCCAAGGAAGCGGAGGAGCAGAGGCTCTGGCGCGAGATGCAGACCGACGCGGTGCAGCAGATCGTGCGCCGGCTGCGGGTGGCGCGGAAGCCGGCCTAGCGGCCGTAATCCGATGCAGGTCCGTCCCGCCCGGCTCGCAGCGCAGCTCGCGAAAGGCCTCGCGCCGCTGTACGTCGTGCACGGCGACGAGCCGCTGCTCGCGATGGAAGCGGGCGATCAGATCCGCGCCGCCGCCCGCGCCGGCGGCTACGACGATCGCGAGCTGCTGGTCGCCGACGCCGGCTTCAAGTGGGAGGCGCTGGCCGCGGCGAGCCGCGGCCCGGGCCTGTTTGGCGGCCGCAAACTGATCGATTTGCGGGTGCCAGGGGGCAAGCCAGGGACCGAAGGCGCGCGCGTGCTCGAGGACTGCGCCCTGCGGCCGCCCGCCGATACGATCGTCCTGATCACGCTGCCGCGGCTCGATCGCGCCGCGATGAATTCCGCCTGGTTCAGCGCGCTCGAGCGCGCCGGAACGACGATCGCCGTGTATCCGCTGGAGCGCGATGAATTGCCGGCCTGGCTGGCGGCGCGGCTCGCGCGCAACCGCCAGCGGGCGTCGCCCGATACGCTGCAGTGGCTGGCCGACGCCACCGAAGGCAATCTGCTGGCGGCGCAGCAGGAAGTGGAGAAGCTCGCGTTGCTGCTGCCGGAAGGCGATCTCGATCCTGCCGCAGTCGAGCAGGCGGTTGCCGACGTCGCCCGCTTCGACGTGTTCCGGCTCTCGGAGGCGTGGCTCGCCGGCGACGCAGCGCGTGCCTGCCGCATCCTCGCCGCGCTGGAGGCAGCCGGCGAAGG
>DATEFZ010000171.1:0-9183 GCA_035280325.1 Casimicrobiaceae bacterium | reverse complement strand
ACGCCAGCGCCTCGCGGTGCGCGCTGCCGCCGCCGGCGGTATCGAGCGCCGCTGCGATCGGCGCGCATTCGGCCAGAACCTCGCCGCCCCACTCGGCGAGCGGCACCTCGCGGCCGTGGCGGGTCAAGGTCAGTCCCGGCTCGCGGCCGCGCGACGCCACGCGCTGCTTGTTGCGCACGACCGCGGCCAGCTCGTCCGGCGTATCGTGAGGGCTCGCGGTCAGCACGCAATGCAGCAGGAAGACATCGAGCATGCGCACCGTGCCGGCGCTGATGCCGATCGGCTGGAACGGGTCGAGATCCATCAGCCGGACCTCGACGTATTCGACGCCCCGATCGCGCAACGCATGCAGCGGGCGCTCGCCGGGATTGATCACCCGCTTCGGCCGGATGGTCCCGTAGAACTCGTTCTCGATCTGCAGCAGCGTGGTGGCGAGCTGGCGGTAGTCGTCGCCGTCGCGCACGCCGATCGCCTCGTACGCCGGATACGGCACGGTCAGCGCCTCCTGCAGCGATGCCGCGTAGCTCTGCAGGCTGTTGTAGCTCACCGCAAGCGACGACTGCGCGTCGCTCTGGTAGCCGAGGCGACCCATGCGCAGCGACGTCGCGTAAGGCAGGTAGAGCGTGTCGGCGGACAGCCGCTCGAGCTCGTGGCGGCGCCCGGCGACGAAGGTCGAGCAGACGGCCGGCGAGGCCCCGAACAGGTACAGCAGCAGCCAGCCGTCGCGGCGAAAGTTGCGGATCAGCGCAAAGTAGTCGTCGTTGGAGCGCGCGTCGGGCAGCGAGAAGTTGTAGTGGATGCCCGAGATCGTCTGCATGCGGCGGCCATAGCGATGCGACAGGCCCATCCGGTAGACGGTCTTGGCGCGCCCGACGTTCGACGTGCCGTACCGCCCGAGCGGAATCTGGTCGTCGGCAGGCAGCCGGCACGGCATGCTGGCGCCCCACAGCAGCTCGTCGCCGATCGCGCGGTAGACGATCTGGTGGATCTCGGCCAGCTCGTCGAGACACGACTGGACGCCGGTGTGCACGCCGGTGATCAGCTCGACCTGCGACTCGCTGAAATCGGTGGTGACCAGCGGATGCGTCAGCGCGGAGCCAAGCCGCGCCGGATGCGGCGTCGTCGCCAGCGTGCCGTCCGGGCGCACGCGCAGGCTCTCCTTTTCGATGCCGCGCTTGAGCCCGCGGAGCACTTCGGGCGGCAACGTCGACAGCGCGCTGGCGCCGGGCGAAGAAGGCATGGCGATTCCGGGGGGAGCGCGGGGTCGAAGCATTGTATAACGGGCACGGCGGTTCGCCGCTTGTCGTCGCGGCGCGAGTGCCGTGCCGTCAACGCGCGAAGCGATTTTCGCGTTAGTATGGTCGACCTGATCAGAGGGGGATCACCATGGCCGCTTCGATTCGACCGTCGACCGTCCGCGTCGCCCGTTCGCTGCTGTTCGCGCTGGCGCTGCTTGCCGCGCCGACCGCCTCGCAGGCGGCCATCCTGCTGACCGTCAACATCGCGCCGCCACCGCTGCCCGTCTACGTCCAGCCGGTCGTCCCGGCGCCGGGATACATCTGGGTCCCGGGCTACTGGGCGTACAGCGACGACGGTTATTTCTGGGTGCCGGGGACATGGGTCCTCGCCCCCTATGTCGGCGCGCTGTGGACGCCGGGCTGGTGGGGATGGGACGGCGGCTACTGGCTCTGGCATGTCGGCTACTGGGGCCCGCGCGTCGGCTACTACGGCGGCATCAACTACGGATTCGGCTATTTCGGCTCCGGTTACTACGGCGGCTACTGGCGCGATCGCGTGTTCACCTACAACACCTCGGTCACCAACGTGAACATCACGACGATTCACAACGTCTATACGCGGCCGTGGACCGGCTCTGCGGGCTCTCGGGTCAGCTACAACGGCGGCACCGGCGGCGTGGTCGCGCGCGCGACGGCGGAAGAGCGACTGGCCGAGCGCGATCGCCATGTCGGACTCACGCCGATGCAATTGCAGCACCAGCAATCGGCCAGCACCAACCGCGCCCAGTTCGCGTCGGTCAACCACGGCATGCCGGGAATCACGGCGACGCATCGCGTCGCGGCGTTCAACAACCCCGGCTCGGCGCTGACGCACAACGGCTCCCCCGCTGCAGCGGCGCTCAACGCCGGCGCGATGCACAGGAATGCCGTGCAGGGCTCCGGAGCGCCGGGCGGCCAGGCCGCGCTCGAGCACCGCGGCATGAGGGCGAAGGACGCGACTGGAATGCCGCAGGGCATGGTGGGGAACCAGAACCCGAACACCGCGCATGGCCAGAAATTCGATCGCGAGCGCATGCAAACGATGTCTCGCTCGTCGGGCCCGGGACAGGGGCAAAACGCCGGTCAGCCGCAGCACGGCCAGATGCAGATGCGCTCGCAACAACAGATGCACCCGCAACAGCAGATGATCCAGCAGCAGCACATGGGCCAGCCGCCGGGTCACCCGGCCAATGGCGGCGGCGGCAATCCGCAGCACGAGAATCGCGGAGAGAACCGCGGCCAGCACGAAAACAAGAAGGACCAGCACGAAGAAGGACATCACCGCTAAGGAACCTCTGCAAAAGTCCCACATGAGCCGCGTTTCCGTCGCAATGGCTTCAGATGCTAGGCGTCGCGGCGCAGCGAATAGCTTGGCCTATTCGCAAGCCGCGCAACGACGCAGATGACGCCATTGCGACGAAACCCGGATGGGACGGGGCTTGCCGGGCGATCTGCTTTGTCGCGCCGCTCGCCAAGGGGGTCTACCATTGGCTTCGCGCCGCTTCGCGCATCTCATCCCGGCAAGCCTCCGTCGCGGCCACGCGGGACTTATGCAGAGGTTCCCCAGGAGGTTCCTTAGCAATCACCGCGTCCGGCGCGCAATGCGCGCGCCGACGGCGCGGTCCTGAGTCGAACGGCATCGGCCCGCGCGATCGGCTCGACCGCTGGCAGGTCGACGCATCTCCCCGCAGCCGCCATACTGCGCCGCACAAGAGATCGCTAAAGCCGGGCGGGTCGCCGGCCGCCGACTTCGGTGGTACCTTTGCCGGCTTCTAGCCGCGGCGCCGCCAACCCGAGAGCCGGCATGTCCCACTGGGTACGCTTCAAGCACGACGGCAGCGAGCGTTTCGGCACCGTCGCCGGCGATGCGATCGCCGTATACGGCGGCGACATGTTCGCCCGGCCGCATGCCACGGGCGAGACGATCGCTCTCGACCAGGCGACGCTGCTCACGCCGACCACGGGCGGCAAGATGGTCGCACTGGTCGACAACTACCGCGCGCTGGTCGCCAAGCTCGGCCATTCGGTGCCCGCCGAGCCGCTCTACTTCCTGAAGGCGAGTTCGTCGTTCCTCGCCGACGGCGAGACGATTCGTGCGCCGGCCTCCTATGCCGGGAAGGTCGTCTACGAAGGCGAGCTCGGCATCGTCGTCGGCCGACGCACCCGTCGCGCGAGCGAGGCCGATGCCGAGCGCGCGATCTTCGGCTACACCTGCATCAACGACGTCACCGCGATCGAGATCATCACCAGGGACGCCGGTTTCGCGCAGTGGACGCGGGCCAAGAGCTTCGACACCTTCGGCGTTTTCGGGCCGGCGATCGCGACCGGAGTCGATCCGGCGAAGCTGGTGGTCAAGACGATTCTCAACGACCAGGAGCGGCAGAACTACCCGGTGTCCGACATCGTCTTTCCTCCAGCGAAGCTGGTGAGCCTGATCTCGCAGGATATGACGCTTGAGCCGGGCGACGTCATCGCCTGCGGCACGTCGGTCGGCGTCGGCTCGATGAAGCCGGGAAGCACCGTCAGCGTCGTCATCGACGGCATCGGCACGCTGACCAATCGCTTCGAATGAACCGCCCGACAGTGGAACGACGATGCGAATCGCGGTGATCGGCGCCGGCGCGATCGGCGGCATGCTGGCGGCGCGGCTCGCGCTGTCCGGCAGGAGCGTCACCGTGGTCGATCTGGGCGCGCATCTCGATGCGATCCGCCGCCAGGGGCTCAAGCTGATCGGCCCCGACGGCAGCGAGCAGGTCGCGACCAGCATTCGGGCGGTGGCGAGCTGCGCCGAGGCCGGACCGCAGGACATCGTGTTCCTCGCGCTCAAGGCGTACGTGCTGGAAGCGGTCGCCCCGCAGATGTCCGCGCTGTTCGGCGCCGACACGATCGTGGTGCCGCTGCAGAACGGCCTGCCGTGGTGGTACTTTCAGCGCTTCGACGGCCCGCATGCCGGCTACCGGCTGAAGACCGCCGATCCGAACGGCACGATCGAGCGCAGCATCGACGCCCGCCGGCTGATCGGCTGCGTCGTCTATCCGGCCGGCGAGATCGTCGCGCCCGGCGTCATCCGGCACCTCGAGGGCGATCGCTTTCCGGTCGGCGAGCTGGACGGCGGCGAAAGCGCGCGCGTCAAGAGCCTGGCGGAAACGCTGGTCGGCGCCGGACTGAAGGCGCCGATCCTCGCCGACATCCGCTCCGAGGTCTGGCTCAAGCTCTGGGGCAACATGAGCTTCAACCCGATCAGCGCGCTGACGCACGCGACGCTGGTCGACATCTGCACCGAACCGGCGACGCGCCAACTGGCGGCCGATATGATGCGCGAGGCGCAGGCGATCGCCGGCAAGCTCGGCGTCACCTTCCGCGTTCCGCTGGAAAAGCGGATCGAAGGCGCCGCCAAAGTCGGCAAGCACAAGACCTCGACCCTGCAGGACATCGAGGCCGGGCGCGACGTCGAGGTCGACGCGCTGATCGGATCGGTGATCGAGCTGGGCGAGCTGACGCAAACTCCGATCCCCGCGATTCGCGCCGTGCACGCGCTGCTCGAGCTCCTGGTGCGGACGATGCGCGAGCAGCGTGCGCGCGTCGTGCTGCAACCGGTCTAGCCCACCCCGTTCAACGCGCGCCAGACCCGCTCCGAGGTGAGCGGCATCTGCAGGCGCTCGGCCCGCTCGCCGGCGCCGGCCTGGACCAGCGCATCGATCACCGCGTTGGCTGCCGCCGGAGTGGCGCCGATCGTGCCCAGCTCGCCGACCCCTTTGACTCCCAGCGGGTTGGTACGGGTCGGCGTCGATTCGTCCATCGTCATCTCGAAGTGGCGGATCATCGACGCGCGCGGCATCGCGTAGTCGAGCCAGGTCGCCGACAGCGCCTGACCCGACTCGCGGTCGTAGACGAAGTCCTCGCACAACGCCTGGCCGATGCCCTGCGCCGCGCCGCCTTCGAGCTGCCCGATGACGATCATCGGGTTGACGACGCGGCCCACGTCGTTCACCGACCAGTAGCCGACGACGGCGACGGCGCCAGTGTCGGGATCGATCTCGACTTCGCAGATGTGGCAGCCGTTGGGCCAGGTCGCGTCGTCGACCGAGCTCGTCGAATCGAGCACGATCCTGTGCTGCGGCTGACGGCGGGCCAGCTCGAACAATCCGACGTTGCGGTCGGTGCCGGCGATGCGAAACGCGCCGTCGCGATACTCGATGTCGCTGGCGGCGGCTTCGAGTTCCTTCGCCGCCAGCTGCCGTGCCGCCGCCACGGTACGTTCGGCGCCGACGCTGACCGCGGAGCCGCCGACGAACAGCGAGCGCGATCCGGCGCTGCCGAAACCGGTGCCGCGATCGGTGTCGCCCTGCACGATGCGGATCCGCTCGATCGGCACGCCGAAGACGTCGACCGCGAGCTGCGCGTACGTCGTCGCCAGTCCCTGGCCCATCGCCTGCGTGGCGGAAAAGATCTCGATCGTGCCGCCGCCGTCTTCGCCGTCGACGGTCACCGTCACGCGCTCCTCGAACACGTCGGCGCCGGTCCATTCCAGGAACGCCGCCATGCCGCGACCACGCAAGCGGCCGCGCCGGCGCGACTCCGCCGCGCGCGCGGCGAAGCCGTGCCAGTCGGCGAGCGCAACCGCGTTGTCGATCATTAGCTCGAACTGCCCGCAGTCGTAGGTTTTGGCCATCGCGTTGCGATAAGGCATCTGCTCGGGGCGGATCAGGTTGCGCCGCCTCAGCTCGACCGGATCGATGCCGGTCTTCCTCGCCGCGGCGTCCATCAGGCGCTCGATGATGTAGATCGCCTCGGGCCGGCCGGCACCCCGGTAGGCGCCGGTCGGCGCCGTGTTGGTAAGCACCGCCCGGATGCGAAGGTCGATCGTGCCGATGTCGTAGATGCTGGTCGCCACCCAAGGTCCGATCAGGAGCTGAATCACGACGCCGCCCGGCGTCGTGCAGGCGCCGACGTTGGCGAGCGAGTCGACGCGCAGCGCCAGCACGCGGCCGTCGGCGTCGAACGCCAGCTCGGCCTTGCTCACGACGTCGCGGCCGTGGGTCGCGGCCAGCAGCTCCTCCATCCGGTCGGCGCGCCACTTGAGCGGCCGGCGGTATTTGCGCGCGCCCCAGGCGAGCACGACGTCCTCGGGGTAGGCGCCGGTCTTCATGCCGAAGCCCCCACCGACGTCGCCGACCAGCACGCGAACCTTTTCGGGTGCCAGCCCCGGCACGACCTCGGCGAGCGTGTCGCGCAAACCGCCCGGCATCTGCGTGCTGGCGCGCACGGTGATGCGATCGGTCGCCGCGTCGTAGCTCGCCAGCACGGCGCGCGGCTCGATCGGCGAAGGCGCCACGCGCTGGTTGACAAGGTCGAGCGCGACCACGTGCGCGGCGCGGGCGAACGCCGCGGCGGTCGCCGCCTGATTGCCGTGCCGCATCTCGCAGGCGATATTGCCCGGCGCCGCAGGCCAGACCTGCGGCGCGCCCGCAGCCACCGCGGCGACGGCATCGACCACCGCCGGCAGCGGATCGAACTGCACGTCGATCGCCTCGGCGGCATCGCGCGCCTGCACCGCGCTCTCGGCCATCACCGCGGCAACCGCTTCGCCGACGAAGCGCGTCGTGCCCACCGCCAGCGCGTATCGCGGCGGCGACGCCGAGGGCGAGCCGTCGGCGCGCTTGAAATCGGTCGACAGCGGCAGCGAACCGACGCCGTCGCGAACGAGATCGTCGCCGGTGACGATCGCGATGACGCCGGGCATGGCCGCGGCGCTGCGGCGGTCGATCGAGGCGATGCCGGCGTGCGCGTGCGGCGAGCGGAGGAAATGGACGTACGCCTGGCCGGGCAGCGACAGGTCGTCGGTGAAGCGCCCGGCGCCGGCCAAGAGCGCCTCGTCCTCGACACGGCGAACGGCCCTGCCGCTGCCGAAGCGCGCGTAGCTCGACGCTGCAGTCACGAGTTGCTCCTCGAGGTCCGGCGGCAAAGCGGCCGGACCGAAGCGGGCTCGTCGCCCGCACACCGCGATGGTACCGCGCCGCGAGCGCCGGCGGCATGGCTTGACCACGGCGAGGTGCGGCGACACAATCCGGACCAATCACGCGCACGCGACTTGGCCGACGACGTGCGTCCAATTCCCAGGAGGAATCATGACCTTCGCTCGCGTCTTTCGCCTCGCCGCCGCGCTCTGCGTCGCTGCAACCGCGTTTTCCGCGGCCGGACAGCAAGTCACGATGATGACCGGCCCGCAGGGCGGATCGTGGATCCCGCTCGGGGGCGCGCTCAAGCACATGTGGGAGGCCGCGATTCCCGGCCTGCAGATCCAGCAGCAGCCCGGCGCCGGGATCGCCAACGTACGCGGCGTCGACGAGGGCAAGGCGCAGATCGGCTTCGCCAACTCGGCCACCACCGTCGACGGCATCGAGGGCCGCGCGCCGTATGCGAAAAAAGTGACCAAGGTCTGCCAGGTGGCGAACCTGTATCCGCAGTATTTCCAGGTCGTTGCGCTATCCGATGCCAACGTGCATTCGTTCGCCGACCTGAAAGGCAAGATCCTGGTGACGCAACCGAAAGGCAACACGTCGGAGATCCTGACCAGCGACGTGCTCAAGCTCAACGGCATGACCTACCAGTCGCTGGCCAAGGTCAACTTCCAGGCCGGCTATACCGATGCGGTCGACATGATGAAGGATGGGCACGCGCAGGTGTTCACTCTCGGCACGACCGCGCCGGCGTCGGCGGTGATGGATCTCGCCAGCGCCCGCGACATCGTGATGGTGCCGGTCGACGACAAGACGATGGGCGAGCTCAGGAAGACGAACCGCGGCTACAACCGGCTGGTCATCAAGGCCGGCACCTATCCGAAGCAGTCCCAGGACGTTCCGGCGATCGGCTACACGACCCACGTCGTGGCGGCCTGCGACCTGCCCGAGGATCTGGTCTACAGGATGACCAAGGCGATGGCCACGCACGTCGACGACATGGCCGCGGTGGTCAAGCCGATCGCCGGGCTGACCGCCAAGGACATGGCGACCGACATCGGCGTGCCGCTGCACAAGGGCGCTGCCAAGTACTACAGGGAAGTCGGGGCGATCTAGCCGCCTGATGCCGGCGTTGCGGCGTTTCGCGCAACGAGTGCTCGCCCCTGACTCTTTGGCGAGGGGCGACGGGCGAGGCACCGCGTCGCCGCGGCGATCGAGAAGATCGTGAGCCGCTTTTTGCAGGATAGCCGGGACTCCAACGCTTGTCGGAAGTCGCTCCCGTCCCGGTAGTCTCCGACGAAGCCATTGCGACGACGCCGGGCAGCGTCGCGCTGCGCTGGCTGGTCAACGCCGTCGCCGTCGCGATGTCGCTCTACCACATGTACGTCGCGGCGTTCGGGCCGCCCGAGGCGATCATCTTCCGCGGCACGCACCTCCTGTTCGCGTTGACGCTCGTGTTTCTGCTCTATCCGTCGCGGCGCGGCGGCGCGCCCGGCTGGCGGGCGCTCGACCTGTTGCTGCTGGCGCTGGGCTACGGCTTCGTCCTGCACATCTTCACCAACTACGACTACTTCATCAACCGCATCATCTACATCGACGACCTGACGCTGGCCGACAAGGTCTATGCGGTGATCGCGGTGGCGATCGTGCTCGAGGCGACGCGGCGGGTGATCGGGCTCGCGCTGCCGCTGACCGCGATCGCCTTCCTGGTCTACGCGATCGCCTTCACCCGGGTGACGCCGCAGGTGCTGCTGGAACAGCTCTATCTGTCGACCGAGGGCATCTTCGGCTCGACGCTGGGCGTGTCGGCGAGCTACGTGATGCTGTTCGTGCTGTTCGGCGCGTTCATGGAGCGCAGCGGCACCGGGCAGTTGTTCATGGACTTCTCGATGTCGCTGACCGGGCATACCGCCGGCGGCCCCGGCAAGGTCGCGATCGTGTCGTCG
>DATEFZ010000170.1:0-7847 GCA_035280325.1 Casimicrobiaceae bacterium | reverse complement strand
GCGCTGAACGAGCTTAACACGGCGGTATCGATCGACCCGAACTACGCGCAGGCGTACAACATCTACGGCCTCATTTACGCGGTGCTCGGCGAGGACCGCAAGGCCGAGCAGAATTTCGAGCATGCGCTCCAGCTTGCGCCGGGCGACCCGGACATCCATCACAACTGGGGCTGGTACCTGTGCCAGCACAAGCGCGAGCGCGAGGCGCTGGCGCAGTTCGAGCTTGCCGTCAGCGACCCGCTGTACCGCACGCCGTGGATCGCGCTGGTCAACGCCGGACGCTGCGCGCAGGCGATCGGCGAGCCCCGCGTCGCCGAAGGCTATTTCCGGCGCGCGCTGGGCGCCCAGCCGGGCAACCCGCTGGCGAGCTACGGCCTGGCCCAGATCGCGTACAAGGATGGCCACTACGACCAGGCGCGCGAGGCGATGCGCGGCGTCATGCAGACCAACAACCCGCCGCCGGAAGCACTGCGACTGGGCATGTGCGTCGAGCGCAAGCTCGGCGACCGCGAGGCGGAATTGTCGTACTCGTCGCAATTGCGCAACCGCTATCCGGCCGCGCCCGAGACGAGGGCGATCGGCGAGCCCTGCGAGTGATGGATCTGCGGATGCAGGCGGCGGACAACGAGGGCGGCACGATGCCGATGGCCGGCGACGCCGGCCCCGGCGCGCAGCTCCGCGCCGCGCGTGAAGCCGCCGGGCTGTCGATCGACCAGGTGGCACAGCAGTTGAAGCTCGCGGCGCGACAGGTGAAAGCGCTCGAGGACGAGGATTTCGGCGTCCTGCCGGGCCGAACGTTCACGCGCGGGTTCTTGCGCAATTACGCGCGCCTGCTCGGTCTGGATGCCGACCTGCTGGTCGCGCATCTGCCGGATGCGACGCGCTCTCCGGCGCTGGATTCGCCGCCGCTGCACTCGACCGGCACGACGATGGCCGAGCTGCCGGTGTCGGCCGCGCCAGCGCCGAGCTTCGGCCGCTGGCTGATTCCGCTGCTGCTGGTCGCCTGCATCGTCGGTGCGGCCGGGTACGAGTGGTACCGCGGCCGGCCCGCGAATCCCCTCGGCGCCGCGCTGCCGAACGCGCCGGCACAAGCGGCGCCCGCGGTCTCGACCAGAGCGCTGGCCAACCCGCTGGTGCCCGATGCCGCACCGGCTGCCGGCGCCACGCCCACCCCGCCCGCTGCCACCTCGCCCGAGCCTCTATCGACGCCCGCGCCCGCGACCTCGGGCGCGCTGTCGCCCGCTCCTTCAACCGCCACCGTCGCCGCTGCCGCGCCGGCGGATGCGAACCCTGACGCGGCGATCGTGATCCGCTACGCCGGTCCGTCGTGGACCGAGATTCGCGATCAGCGGGGCCAGACCCTGATCTCGCGGCTGGTCCCGGCGGCATCGGTCGCGCCGTTCGACGGAACACCGCCGTTCAGCGTCGTGATCGGCAATGCCCGCGTGGTCACGCTCGTCTACCGCGGCGAGACCGTCGATCTCGCGCCGTACACCCGACAGAACGTGGCGCGGCTGGTCCTGCGCTAGACGCCCGCCAGACGAGGAATCGATGACTGCTCCAGGCCTCCCGCCCATCATCCGTCACCGCACGCGCATGGCGCTCGTCGGCGGCGTCGCGATCGGCGGCGGTGCGCCGATCGTCGTGCAATCGATGACCAACACCGATACCGCAGACGTGGCCGCCACGGTGGCGCAGGTGAAGTCGCTGGCCGACGCCGGCTCCGAGCTGGTGCGGGTGACGGTCAACACCGCCGCCGCCGCGGCCGCCGTGCCGCGCATCCGCGAGCGGCTCGACGCCATGCGTTGCGCGGTGCCGCTGATCGGCGACTTCCACTTCAACGGCCACAAGCTGCTGACCAACCATCCCGACTGCGCGCAGGCGCTGGCCAAATACCGGATCAATCCGGGCAACGTCGGCAAGGGCAGCAAGCACGATCCGCAGTTCGCGGTGATGATCGAGAAGGCGATCGAGCACAACAAGCCGGTGCGCATCGGCGTCAACTGGGGAAGCCTCGATCAGGATCTGCTGGCGCGGCTGATGGACGAGAACGCCCGCTCGCCGAATCCGCACGATGCGGCGCACGTGATGCGCGAGGCGCTGGTGACTTCGGCCATCGGCAGTGCGCAGCGCGCCGAGGAGATCGGGCTGCCGGGCGATCGCATCCTGCTCGCCTGCAAGGTGTCCGACGTGCAGGACCTGATCGCCGTGTACACCGAGCTGGCGCGCCGCTGCGACTACCCGCTGCACCTCGGCCTGACCGAAGCCGGCATGGGCTCGAAGGGCATCGTCGCGTCGACCGCGGCGCTGGCGGTGCTGCTGCAGCAGGGCATCGGCGACACGATACGCGTCTCGCTGACGCCCGAGCCGAACGGCGACCGCACCCGCGAAGTCGTCGTCGCGCAGGAGATCCTGCAGACGATGGGACTGCGCTCGTTCGCGCCGCTGGTCACCGCCTGCCCGGGATGCGGCCGCACGGCGAGCCCGTTCTTCCAGGAGCTGGCCGACAAGATCCAGGCGTATCTGCGCGCCGAGATGCCGCAATGGCGCAACCGCTATCCCGGCGTCGAGACGATGTCGGTCGCCGTGATGGGCTGCGTCGTCAACGGGCCCGGCGAGTCGAAGATGGCCAACGTCGGCATCAGCCTGCCCGGCACAGGCGAAGTGCCGGTCGCTCCGGTCTACGTCGACGGGCACAAGACGGTGACGCTGAAGGGCGCGGGCATCGCCGAGGAGTTCCAGCAGATCGTCGCCGACTACGTGCGCGCGACCTACGGCGGCGAGCCGCCTTCGGCGCACCTGAAGCCGGAAAGGAAGCCAATCCAGCTCAAGGCTGTCGGATAGGCGATGATCGCCCAAACGACACCGCCGCCCGCAAGCGCCGCGGCGTCCGAGCCGCAGGCGCGGCCGAAGGCCGCGGCGATCCAGGCCGTGCGCGGCATGAACGATGTGCTGCCCGGCGAAGCGCCGGTGTGGCAGCGCTTCGAGGATATCGTGCGTGCGGTGTTCGTTCAGTACGGCTACCGCAACCTGCGCGTCCCGGTGGTCGAGCCGACGCCGCTTTTCGTGCGCGGCATCGGCGCGCACACCGATGTCGTCGAGCACGAGATGTATACGTTCGAGGACAAGCTCAACGGCGAAAGCCTGACGCTGCGCCCGGAGGCTACCGCCGGCATCGTGCGCGCGGCGATCGAGCACAACCTGACCTACGAGCGGCCGCAGCGGGTGTGGACCGCCGGCCCGATGTTCCGTCACGAGCGTCCGCAAAAGGGCCGCTATCGGCAGTTCCACCAGTTCGACGTCGAGGCGCTGGGCTTCGCCGGCCCCGACGTCGATGCCGAGCAGATCGCGATGCTCAGGCGGCTGTGGCAAGACCTCGGGCTCGACGGCATCCGGCTGGAGATTAACTCGATCGGCGATTCCGAAGAGCGGCGCGCGCACCGCGCGCAATTGATCGCACACTTCGAGCGACATCGCGAGCTGCTCGACGACGACGCGCGGCGGCGGCTGCACGCCAATCCGCTGCGCATCCTCGACAGCAAGAGCCCGGCGCTGCAGGCGGCCATCGCCGAGGCGCCGAGACTGATCGACGGCCTGGGCGACGCTTCGCGCACCCATTTCGACGGCTTGCAGCAGCTCCTCGCCGACCAGGGCATCGCCTACGCGATCAATCCGCGGCTGGTGCGCGGACTCGACTACTACAACCGCACGGTGTTCGAATGGGTCACCGACCGGCTCGGCGCGCAGGGCACCGTCGCCGGCGGCGGCCGCTACGACGGGCTGTTCGCCGAGCTCGGCGGCAAGCCGACGCCGGCTTGCGGCTTCGCGATCGGTTGCGAGCGCATGATCCTCTTGCTGCAGGACGCCGGCGGCGCACCGGCGGCGGACGCCGACGCCTACGTCGTGCACGTCGGCGCGGCGCCGACCCGGTTCGCGCTCGACGTCGCCGAGAGGCTGCGCGATGCCGGTCTGGCGGTCGTCGTCAACGCCGGCGGCGGCACGTTCAAGACGCAGATGAAAAGGGCCGATGCGAGCGGCGCGCGTTTCGCGCTGATCGTCGGCGAGACCGAGGCCGCGGCACAGCGCGTGGGCCTGAAACCGTTGCGCGAGCCCGGCGAGCAGGCGATGCTGACCGCCGCCGAAGCCGTGGCGCGATTGTCCGACCGGGGATAGGGGATGGCAGTCTACGATCTCGAAGAGCAGGAGAAGATAGAGGACCTGAAAGCCTGGTGGGCGCAGTACGGCCGGCTGGTGGCCGCCGTCACGGTCGCCGCCGCGATCGTCGTCATCGGCATTCAGGGCTGGCGCTGGTACCAGCGCACGCAGTCCGAGCAGGCGAGCGTCCTCTACCAGGCAGTCGCCGACGCCGCGCGCGCCGACGACGTCGTCAAGGCCAAGGATCCGGCGATGCAGATCGAGGAGCGCTACGCGCGCACCGCCTATGCGCCGCGGGCCGCGCTGTTCTACGCCAAGCTGCTCTACGACAAGGGCGACAAGACCGCGGCCAAGGGTCAGCTGCAATGGGTGATCGATCACACCGGCGACGAGGAGATCAGGGCGATCGCGCGCTTCCGGCTGGCCGAGGTCCTGCTCGACGAGAAGAGCTACGATCAGGCGCTGCAGACGCTCGACGTCAAGACCGACGACGCGTTCGCCGCGCTCTACGCCGACCTGAAAGGCGACATCCTCGCCTCCGCCGGCAAGAGCCAGGAAGCGCGCGCCGCGTACCAGGTGGCGCTGGCCAGGATCGATCCGAAGTCGCCGTACCGTCCGTTCGTGCAGGTCAAGCTCGACGCGCTCGGCGGCGCGCAATGATGCGCGCCTCGAACGCGGTCGTCGCGCTGTCGCTGTTCCTCGCCGGCTGCCAGTCGCTGCCGGCGGCGTGGACGTCGTGGCTGCCGTCGCTGCCGACGCCGTCGCTCGCCTGGCTCGGCATCGGCCGCAGCGCGCCGAAGCCGGGTCCGCTGCCGGCCTTCGACGCCAAGGCGACGGCTGCGATCGACTGGCAGGTCGCGCTCGGCGGCAAGAGCGGCCCGAATTTCGCGCCGGCCGTGCTGCCCGACGTCGTCTATGCGTCGAACTCCGACGGCACGATCGTCAGCGTCGACGCGGCGAGCGGGCGGCTCAACTGGCGCATCAAGGCGGACAAATCGCTGCAGGCCGGCGCCGGCGCGTCGGCCGCCGCCGTTGCCGTCGGCACCGATCAAGGCGACGTGCTGGCGTTCGACAGCGCCGGCAAGTCGCTGTGGCAGGCGAAAGTGTCGAGCGAGGTGGCGGGTCCGCCCAAGGCCGCCGAGGGCAAGATCATCGTCTGGTCGCTCGACGGCAAGATCTTCGCCTTCGCCGAGGGCGACGGCAGCCGCAAGTGGGTCTACCAGCGCCAGAACCCGGCGCTCACCGTGCGCCGCTTCGTCGGCGGCACGATCACGCGCGGCGGCCTGTTCACCGGCACCGCCGGCGGCAAGCTGCTGGCGATCGACCTCAACACCGGCAATCTCGGCTGGGAGGCGACCGTCGCGACGCCGAAAGGCGCCACCGAGCTCGAGCGCATCGCCGACGTCACCAGCCTGCCGGCGGTCGACGCGCGCCAGGTGTGCGCAGCGGCGTTCCAGGGGCGCGTCGCGTGCTTCGAGCTCGAGCGCGGCACGCTGTTGTGGTCGCGCGACCTGTCGAGCCTCGCCGGCATCGCGCTCGACGACGACTACCTCTATCTGACCGACGACAAAGGGGCGGTGCACGCGCTCGACAAGACGACCGGCGCATCGGTGTGGAAGCAGGACAAGCTCGCGGCGCGCTTCCCGAACGGTCCGGCGCTAATCGGCGGCTACGTGGGCATCGTCGACGGCGAGGGCTACCTGCATCTGCTCGATCACAGGAGCGGCGCGCTGGTCGGCAGGATCGCCACCGACGGCACCGCCGCGACGTCGCAGCCGGTCGCCGCGGACGGGGCGGTGGTGTGGCAGTCGGCCGGCGGCAATCTGTTCAAGGTCAGCGCCAGGTAGCGGCGCGGCTCGACCGCATGCCGGCATGCTACCCACGATCGTCCTCGTCGGCCGGCCCAACGTCGGCAAGTCGACGCTGTTCAACCGGCTGACGCGCACGCGCGCGGCGCTGGTCGCCGATCTTCCCGGACTGACGCGCGACCGCCATTTCGGTCGCGGCACCGGCGGCGATCGCCCCTACCTCGTGGTCGACACCGGAGGCTTCGAGCCGCGGGCGAAAACCGGCATCTATCGCGCGATGGCAGGACAGACGCGCCAGGCGATCGCCGAAGCCGATGCGGTGATCCTGCTCGCCGACGCACGCCAGGGCCTGACCGGCGACGACGCGACCATCGCCGACGTGCTGCGCCGCTCCGGGCGGCCGGTGCTGCTGGCGGTGAACAAGAGCGAAGGTCTCGACCCCGAGCGCGCCGCCGCGGAATTCCACGAGCTGGGTCTCGGTGCGCCGCTGCCGATCTCGTCGGCGCACGGAGAAAACATCTCCGCGCTGGTCGAGCGCGCGCTGGCGCTGTGCCCGCCGTCGGTCGCCGTCGAAGCGTCCGATCGGGCCGCCGGCGAGCGGATCAAGGTCGCGATCGTCGGCCGCCCGAATGTCGGCAAGTCGACGCTGATCAACACGCTGCTCGGCGAGGAGCGAGTCCTCGCCTTCGACCAGCCGGGCACGACCCGCGACACGCTGTATCTCGATTTCGATCGTGGCCACCGCCATTACACGCTGATCGACACCGCCGGCGTGCGCAAGCGCGGCAAGGTCATCGAGACGATCGAGAAATTTTCGGTGATCAAGACCCTGCAGGCGATCGACGATGCCAACGTCGTGGTGCTGCTGATCGACGCGCAAGCCGACGTGTCGGAACAGGACGCGCATATCGCCGGCTTCATCGTCGAGACCGGACGCGCACTGGTCGTCGCGATCAACAAGTGGGACGGGCTCGACGCGGCGACGCGGACGAAGGTCAAGCGCGAGGTCGAACGCAGGCTCGGCTTCCTCGCCTTCGCGGCGCGGCACGCGATCTCGGCCAGGCTCGGCCGAGGGATCGGACCGCTACTGTCGTCGGTCGACCAGGCCTACGCATCGGCGACGAAAAAGCTGCCGACGCCGAAGCTGGCACGGGCGCTGGCGCGCGCGGTCGCGTTGCAGCAGCCGCCGCGTGCGGGCACGCGGCGGCCGAAGCTGCGCTACGCACACCAGGGCGGGATGAATCCGCCGCTGGTGGTCATCCACGGCAGCTCGCTCGACCAGGTCCCCGACACCTACCGGCGCTACCTGGAACATTTCTTCCGCGAGGCGTTCCAACTGCGGGGCACGCCCCTTAGGATACAATTCAAGACTGGAGCGAACCCCTATGCGGGCGCCGCCACGCACCGGCGGGGCCGACGCTAGCGACCGGCGGCGACCGGATCGAGCCATCGATTCCGCCGTTGCCGGTTGCGGACTCCGCCGCGGTGACGGGAGTCCCTGGCAAGCCGCGGACCGGGAAATAAAGGTGCGAGCCGGAAGCCGCCGCGCGGGACATGCGCGAGAGGCTTCCTACAACAAGCGGAGCAGCAAAAAATGAGCAACAAAGGGCAAATGCTACAAGACCCGTTCCTGAACACGCTGCGCAAAGAGCATGTCCAGGTTTCGATCTACCTCGTCAACGGCATCAAACTGCAGGGTCAGATCGAATCATTCGATCAGTATGTCGTCCTGCTCAAGAATACGGTCACGCAGATGGTCTACAAGCACGCGATCTCGACCGTCGTTCCGGCCCGAGCGATCACGGTGCCGACGCAGGATACCGACCGCGACGCTTGACCGGCGGCCGCGAACGGCTGCCGGCGACCGGCGCCGACGGCTCCAAC
>DATEFZ010000169.1:0-3513 GCA_035280325.1 Casimicrobiaceae bacterium | reverse complement strand
TTGCAGCGGCTGGCCACCCGCGCCGGGCAGCCGGCGGCCGCAGCGCGGATGCCGGCCGGATTGCCGTCGGGTGGTATCCGCGTTCCGGCAGCCGGTCCGGAGATGCCGGGCCAGACGCAGGCGATCTCGATGGATCAGCTCGCCGGTGCGCTCGGGATGATGAGCGGCGGCCCGATGAGCGCCGCGGCCGCTGCGCCGCCGCCGGCGGTGGGACCGTTCGGCGGACCGCGCATCCTGGTCACACCCGAGCTCGGCGATGCGCTGGCGCGGCTGCAGCACGGCCAGCGCGATCTGAGCTACGGCGGCGTGTCGTTCCAGCTCGCCGGCCTGCAGCAGGACATGCACAACGTCCTGCGCGACCTGCAGGAATCGCCGCTCGGCGCCAAGGCCAACCAGCTCGAGGCGATGACCATCGAGCTGGTGGCGATGCTGTTCGATTTCATCTTCGAGACCAAGGATCTGCCCGACAGCATCAAGGCGCTGATCGGACGCCTGCAGATGCCGGTGCTGCGCGCGGCGATGCTCGACGGCGCGTTCTTTTCGAAGAAATCGCATCCGTCGCGGCTGCTGGTCAACGCGCTGGCGCGCGCCGGCATCGGCTGGTCGCCGACGATGGGGCACGACGACCCGCTGTACCGCAAGATCGAATCGATCGTGCACCGCGTGCTCGAGGAGTTTTCCGAGGACATCGGGCTGTTCGACGATCTGCGCGCCGATCTCGAGAGATTCCTCGAGGACGAGGACAAGACCGCCGAGGCCGAGATCCAGTCGAGCGCCGACGAGATCGACCGGCGCGACCGCCTGGAGATCGCGCAATCGGTCGCCGATGCCGAGGTCGAGGTTCGGCTTCGGCAAAGCGCGATGCCGAATTTCCTGGCCGCGTTCCTGCGAGAAAAATGGCGCGACACGCTGGCGCAGCGCTACATGCGCGACGGCGAGAACAGCGAAGGCTGGACCTCGGCGCTGGCGACGCTGGACGACCTGATCTGGAGCGTGCAGCCGAAGCGCGTGACCGAGGATCGACAGCGGCTGGTGGCGATGCTGCGCAACCTGCTCAAGCGGCTGCACGGCGGCCTGGTCAATGTCGAATGGGAGCCGGGCGGCCGCGAGCAGTTCATGGCCAACCTGGTCGAGGCTCACGCCGCCGCGGTCAAGCCGAGCTTGGCCGCAGTGCCGATGCCGACCACCGCGGTGGCCGAGGCGGCCGCTGCAGCGGCCGAGGAAGCCACCGCCAAGGGCGACGCCGAGACCGCGGCCAAGGCGCGCAAGCTGGCCGAGGCGATGGCGCCCGCGCCGCCGGCTCCGCCGCCGGAGCCGGTCCCCGAGCCGGTGCAGGATCACTTCGCCGAGATCGCCGCGACGCTCGACCGCGGCATGTGGGTCGAGTTCGAAGGCGAGGACGGTCAGCTCGCGTTCGCCAAGCTGGCCTGGGTCAGCCCGCTGCGCGGCACTTATCTGTTCACCAACCGCCAGGGACAGAAAGCGGTTTCGCTGTCGGCAGACGAGCTGGCCGATCGCTTCCGCAACGACCGCGCCCGGCTGGTCGAGGCCGAGCCGCTGGTCGACCGCGCGTTCACCAGCATGATGGCCTCGTTCGAGGAAAAGTTCGCCGGCGACGGCGGACTGGCCGAGCAGCCCGCGTAGCGTAGGAGAGCTTCAGGCCACGCCAGGGAACCTCTGTTCAGAGACTCCTTAACGCCTCGGCGATCTCGGCCACCAATTCCGGACCTCGATAGATCAGGCCGGTGTAGACCTGCACCAGGGTCGCGCCGGCGGCGATCTTTTCGCGCGCGTCCTCGCCCGACATGATGCCGCCGACGCCGATGATCGGCAGCGCGCCGTCGAGCGCTTTGGCCAGCCGGCGAATCGCCGCCGTCGAGCGTTCCTTCAGCGGCGCGCCGGACAGCCCGCCGCTTTCGTTGCCGTGCGGCAACGCGGCGACGGCGCTTCGATCGGCGGTCGTGTTGGTCGCGATCACGCCGTCGATGGTGAGCGCCACCAATGTGCCGGCGATGCGATCGAGGTCGGCCGGCGCGAGGTCGGGAGCGATCTTGACCACCAGCGGCGTGTATTTGCCGTGCGCCTGCGCCAGCTTCGCCTGCTCGGACTTGAGCGCCGCCAGCAGCGGTTCGAGCGCGGCGTCCTGCAGCTCGCGCAGGCCGGCCGTGTTCGGCGATGAGACGTTGATCGTTACATAGCTCGCGCTGGCATGGACCGCGCGCAGGCAGGCGAGGTAGTCGTCGATCGCGCGTTCGTTGGGCGTATCGAAGTTGCGACCGATGTTGAGTCCGAGGATCGAACCGTTCTTCGGTCCGTAACGCGCGTGCGCGACGTTGGCCAGGAAGCGCTCGACGCCGTCGTTGTTGAAGCCGAGGCGGTTGATCAGCGCCTGCGCCTGCGGCAGGCGGAACAGGCGCGGCCTCGCATTGCCGGGCTGCGGCCGCGGCGTCACCGTGCCGCACTCGATGAAGCCGAAGCCCAGCGTGGCCAGGCCGTCGATGTGCGCGGCGTTCTTGTCGAGGCCGGCGGCGAGTCCGACGCGGTTGGGGAAGGTGAGGCCCATCGCCGAAATCGGCGAGCGAGCCACGCGCGGCGCGACCAGTTGCGCCGCGCCGACGGCGGCAGCGGCGTCGAGCCCGGCCAGCGCGACGTCGTGCGCAGTCTCGGGATCGAGGCCGAACAGCAGCGGGCGGAACAGCGGATAGAGCATCGCCGGATTCGGTTCCTTGGCGCCAGCCGACGGCGGTCGGATGATAACATCAACGCGCCAATGATCGCGCTCGCAACGCTGGCCCGCCTTCGCCCGCTCGCCGCGCTTTCCGCGCTGTCGTTCGCGTGCGCGGCAGCGGCGGTCTCGGCGGCCGACTCGCCGACGCCGTACGACCGGCGGCCCGAGACGCGCGCGTTCATCGACATGCTGGCGTCCGAGGACGGCTTCGATCGCGGCGAGCTCGCGCAGTTGTTCGCGCAGGCGCGCTATCTGCCGAAGGTGGTGGCCGCGATGTCGCGTCCGGTGCTCGCGCCGCCGAAATGGTACGAGTACGCGCCGCAATTCCTCAATCCCGAGCGCATCGACGCCGGCCTCGATTTCTGGCGCGCCAACGCGGCGACGCTGGATCGGGCGCAGGCCGAGTTCGGGACTCCGCCCGAGGTCATCGTCGCCATCATCGGCGTCGAGACCTACTACGGGCGGCAGGTCGGCGGCTACCGCGTGTTCGACGCGCTGACGACGCTGGCGTTCGATTACCCGCGGCGCGGCGATTTTTTTCGCGGCGAGCTCGAGCAGTTCCTGCTGCTGACCCGCGCCGCCGGCGTCTCGCCGCTGGCGCCGATCGGATCTTACGCCGGCGCATCGGGGCTGCCCCAGTTCATGCCCGGCAGCGTGCGCGCCTACGCGCTGGACTACGACCGCGATGGTCGCATCGATCTTTCCGGCGACCCCGCCGATGCGATCGGCAGCGTGGCCAATTTCCTGGCCCGCCACGACTGGCAACCGGGAGCACCGGTGCTGGT
>DATEFZ010000168.1:0-4342 GCA_035280325.1 Casimicrobiaceae bacterium | reverse complement strand
ATGCGGAACTCGCCGGCGCCGTCGATGCGCGCCGCCTCGAGCAGGTCGTCCGGGATCGACAGCGCGTATTGCCGGACCAGGAAGATGCCGAAGATGCTGGCCAGCGCCGGGACGATCACTCCGCCGTAGCTGTTGACCAGGTGCAGCTCCTTGAGCATCAGGAACAGCGGCACCATCGCCACCTGCGCCGGGATGACCAGCGCGCCGAGCAGCAGCCTGAAGATGCGATCGCGGCCGGCGAAACGGAGCTTGGCGAAGGCGTAGCCGGCGCTGACGTTGAACAGCAGCGAGAGCGCGGTCACCGCGGCGGCGAGGAAGACGCTGTTGACCAGGTAGCGGCCGATGCCGGCGCGGGCGAACAACTCACGATAGTTGTCGAGCGTCGCGTGATGAGGGACGACGGGGGGCGGGTAGCTGCCAGATGCGCCGGCCGGCATCAGCGATACCGACACCATCCACAGCAGCGGAAACACGGTCAGCGCGGCCGCGGCCAGCAGCAGCCCGTTGACCAGCGGCGCCCGCAGCCCGCGCCTCACCCGGCGCTCCGCAGCCGGCCGCGAAGCTGCAACGCGGTGACGGCGAAGATCAGCAGGAACAGGACGAAGGCGACCGCGGAGGCCGAGCCGAGGTTCCAGAACTTGAACCCTTCCTCGTACATCAGGTAGAGGACGCTGACCGTGCTCTGCAGCGGGCCGCCCTGGGTCATCACGTACGGCTCGGCGAAAAGCTGGAAATAGCCGGCGACGGTCAGGATGCCGACCAGCAGCACGACCGGCGAGAGCATCGGCAGCGTCACCGACCAGAACTGCCGCCACGCCGACGCGCCGTCGATTCTGGCGGCTTCGTAGAGCTCAGCCGGGATGGTCTGCAGTCCGGCGAGGAAGATGATCATGTTGTAGCCGAAGTTCTTCCACACCGCGAAGAGGATGATCGCCGGCATCGCCCAGTGCGGGTCGCCCAGCCAGTCGATCGGATCGATGCCGAGTCCGCCCAGCGCGTAATTGATCAGCCCGTAGCGGGTGCTGAACAGGTAGCGCCAGATGACCGCCACCGCGACCAGCGTCGTCACCACCGGCGCGAACAGCGCGGTGCGGAACCAGGGCCGCCATCGCGCCAGACGCGAATCGAGCAGCAGCGCCGCACCGAGCGAGCAGGCGATCGACAGCGGCACGCCTGCGACGACGAAGTACAGCGTGTTGCCCAGCGCCTGCCAGAACAGGGGCGTCTCGACGAGCTTCAGGTAGTTGCCGAAGCCGACGAAGCGCAGATTGCCGAGGTCGGCCAGCGCGTAGATGTCGAAGTCGGTCAGGCTGATGGCGAACGCCGCGACGATCGGGACGAAGAAGAAGATCGCGATCACCGCCAGCGCCGGGGCGACGAACCACCATGCGGCGCGGCCGCCGTTCACTTCAGCGCCCCGCGCGTGAGCATCCAGCGCCGTTTCTCGAGGATCGCGTCGGCGCGATCGTCGATGGTCTTCGCCGCCTGGTCGACCGTCATCTGTCCGGCAACCGTGCGCTCGGCGATCGCCCGGATCTGGTCGGCGATGCGCTCCCATTCGGCTACCTTGGGCAGCGGTCGGACGCGTTCGAGCTGGTCGCGAAACGCGCCCGCGTAGACGTCGTGGACGAGCCCCGGGTCGAGCCAGGCCGCGCGGCGCGGCGGCAGGTCACCGGTCAGCTGGTGGAAGCGCGCCTGGATGTCCGGTCGCGACAGAAACTCGATCAGCTGCCAGGCGGCATCCTTGTGCCGCGAGCCTCGAAACACGACCAGGCTCGATCCGCCGGCGATCGACGCGCCGGGGCCGGTCGGACCGGGCAGCGGTGCGGTCGCCCAGCTCTGCTGCGCGTCGGCCGGCAGGCGCCGCTTGAACTCCTCGATGTTCCAGGGCCCGGAGACGTAGAACACGAACCTTCCCCGGCCGAATTCGTTCCAGACATTGGCGATGTCGTTTCCGGACGTCGCCGGGGCGTAGCCCTCGCGAAAGGTATCGACATAGAAACCGAGCGCGCGGCGAAAGCCCTCGCTTTCGAAATTGCCCCAGCGATCGCCGTCGCGCAGGAGCGGCATGTCCTGCTGCAGCGCCAGCGCGAGCAGCGGCTCGACTTCGTCGCTCGGCAGCAGGATCGCGAAGCGCCCGGGCGGCGCGCGCGCCTTGATCGCGGCCATCATGTCGCGCCATTGCCCCCACGATGCGGGCGGCGACGCGTAGCCTGCCGCGGCCAGCAGGTCGCGGCGGTAGAACAGCAGCCGGGTGTCGACGTACCACGGGACGCCGTAGAGCGCGCCGGCGACGACGTTGGTGTCCCAGATGCCGGCGAAGAAATCGTCCGGCACGATGATCGACGATGCGGCCACGCGCCGGCCGAGCGCCTCGAGCGCGCCGAGCGCCGCGAATTCCGGCAGCCAGGTGTTGCCGAGCTGACACAGGTCGGGTGTCGCGTCGCCGGCGAACGCGGTCAGCAGCTTTTCGTGCGCCGCGGTCCAGGGGAGCTGCTGCGTCTCGACCCGAATCCCGGGATGGCTGCGCTCGAATTCGGACAGCAGCCGCGCGACGACCTCGCCCTCCCGGCCCATCGCCCAGAAGCGCACGGTCTCTTCGGGGGTCGAACGGCACGACGCCACGACCGCCACGGCGGCGACCGCGCACAGGAGCACCACCCCGCGCGCAAGCGCGGGTGGCTCCGAGCGGTTCATCGCGCCGCGGTGAGCCAGCCGCCCGAGAACCCTGCGCGAACGAGGCCGGTCCGAACGTAGGGATTGCCGTGCATCACGCGCCAGATCGTGTCGCTGCGGTAGTTCTCGATCATGGTGAAGATGGCGCCCTGATCGATGCCCAGGTAGTCGCCGTCGACCCAGCCGAAACCGGGGATGCAGCGGCCGTGCTGCAGCGGACCGTCGAAGTCGAAGCTCAGGTTGAACGCGTCGAGGAATCCGTACTTCGCATAGATGTAGTTGCCGAAGCGCTTGTGCATGTCGAGCACCGCGGGGATCGCCACCTCGGGCGCGAACGGCAGCGAGGCGACCGCCGCCGTCGGCGCCAGCGTGCAATCGTCGTGGGTGTTGGCGGCGCTGCCGATGCCGCGGGCGGCGTAGGTGCGGTACAAGCGCACGACGCCGGCGACCTCGAGCTCCATGTCGGCCGGGCCGTCGCTCGCCGTCAGGCCCCAGATCGTCGCGCCGTAGTCCTTGCAGTGATGCGGGTTGGCGACTGCGTACGCCTGCTGGGCGTAGATGGCGCGACGGGTGTTCTGGAAGTAGTCGAGCCCGCGCCGGCGCATGTAGGCGTCCTGCACGTTGCGGAAGTCGAGCCAGACGTGGGTGTACTGGTGGCCGAACAGCGAGGCGAAGCCCAGGTATTCCTGGCCGAAGCGCCGGCCCCAGGTCCGGTCGTAGGTGCTGGTCCACGCGGTCCAGGCCTCGGGTCCGACGGCGTGTGTCGGCGATCCCAGCGCGAGCAGATAGACCAGCATCGCCTCGTTGTAGCCGCGCCAGTCGTATTCGAGAAAGCCTTCCTCGGGCGACCAGCCGAGGCTGATCGCCGGCGGCCGCGGTTGGGCCCAGGTCCAGTCGACACGCCGGTAGATGTCGTCCACCAGCGAGCGGATCTCGGTTTCCTCGCGACCCGAGCCGTCGAAGTACGACTGGCAGAACAGCGCGCCGGCCAGGAAGATGGCGGTGTCGACCGTCGAGAGCTCGCTGTCGGCAAAGCGCTCGCCGGTCTTCATGTCCAGGAAGTGATAGAAGAATCCCTTGTAGCCGGCGGCGCCGCGAACGTGCGGGCTCTGCGGCGCATTGCGGAAGAAGCGCAGGGTGGCGAGCACGCGGGCGCGCGCCGCCTGGCGCGTGACGTAGCCGCGCTCGACGCCGACCGGGTACGCAGTCAGCGCGAAGCCGACCGCGGCCACGCTCGAGAACGACGGCGTCGGATAGCGATCGGGCACCAGCCCGTTGCGCGGATTGGCGGTGTCCCAGAAAAAACGGAACGTCCGCTCCTCCAGATCGATCAGGAACGGATCGACCACCGGGCTCGCGTTGCGGGCGCCGCGGGCATCGAAGCCGAGCAGCGGTGCCTCGCTGCCGTGGACGATCGCCACCGCGACGACCATCAGCAGCATCAATGCGAGCCGCGCCCAGTGCTGTCGCTTGATCGGCATCGACTTAGGGAACCTCTGCATAAGTCCCGCGTGGCCGCGACGGAGGCTTGCCGGGATCCCCCCGCCGTAGCGTCGCGCCTCGGAACGTGCGCAGCGAAGGCGGGGGCCGCCTGCTGCGCGGTCGCATCCCCGCGCCAGGATCGCGCGGGGCCCCTGCTCCGCGCTCCGCAGGCGTGGCCCGAAGC
>DATEFZ010000167.1:0-7467 GCA_035280325.1 Casimicrobiaceae bacterium | reverse complement strand
GGCATCGCGATCGGCGCCGACGTGGCTGCGGCGCTGCGCCAGGCCGACGTGCTGATCGATTTCACGCGGCCCGCGGCGACGGTCGCGCATGCCGCGGCCTGCGCCGCTGCCGGGGTCGGCGCGGTCATCGGCACCACCGGCCTCGGCGAAGGCGAAGAGAAGGGCCTGATCGCGGCAAGCAAGACGATTCCGCTGGTCTACGCGCCGAACATGAGCGTCGGCGTGAACGTGCTGCTCGAGCTGGTCGGGATCGCTGCCCGGCGCCTGGGCGCCGACTACGATGTCGAGATCGTCGAAATGCATCACCGGCACAAGATCGACGCGCCGTCGGGCACCGCGCTCGCACTCGGCGAGTCGGTCGCCTCGTCGCTCGGCCGCAATCTCGAGCGCGACGGCGTTTTTGCGCGTCAGGGCGTTACCGGCGAGCGCAAATCCGGCTCGATCGGCTTCGCGTCCTTGCGCGGTGGCGACGTCGTCGGCGACCACAGCGTCGTCTTCGCGGGGCCCGGCGAGCGGGTCGAGCTTTCGCACAGGGCATCGTCGCGCAACACCTTCGCGCAGGGCGCGCTGCGCGCCGCCCGCTTTGTCGCCGAGCGCCGCGCTGCGCGTGCTCCGGGCGTGTACGGCATGCGCGACGTGCTGGGACTCTAGCTCTAGCGCAAATGACGGCGCCCAATCCGTTCGACCTGAGCGGACGCCTCGCGCTGATCACCGGCGGCGGCAGCGGACTGGGATTGGCGATTGCGCGCGGACTCGCCACCGCCGGCGCCCGCGTGGTCTTGAACGGCCGCCGGCGCGACAAGCTCGAGCGCGCGGCGGCGCTGCTCGGAGACGGCGGCGAACGCTGCAGCGCGGCCATCGCGCCGTTCGACGTCACCGACGCCGGCGCGGTCGCCGGCGCGATCGCGTCGATCGAGCGCGAGAATGGCCCGCTGGATATCGTCGTCAACAACGCCGCGGTCAACCGTCGCGGAGCGCTGGACGATTTCCCGGCCGACGAGTGGCGCCGCCTCTTCGCGGCCAATCTCGACGCCCCGTTCTACGTCGCCAAGAGCGTGATTCCCGGCATGAAGTCGCGCCGCCGCGGCAAGATCATCAACCTCTGCTCGATGGCGAGCGAGATCGGCCGTCCGGGGATCGTCCCGTATGCGGCGACCAAGGGAGGCCTGCAGATGCTCACCCGCGCTCTGGCGGTCGAGCTCGCGCCGTTCAACGTCCAGGTCAACGGCATCGCGCCCGGCTTTTTCAGGACCGAGATGAACGCGCCGCTGGTCGCCGATGCCGCGTTCTCGGCGTGGGTGGCGTCGCGCACGCCGGCTGGGCGCTGGGGCGAGCCGCCGGAAGTGGCGGGCGCCGCCGTGTTCCTCGCCTCGAGCGCCGCCGACTTCGTCACCGGCCACGTGCTGTTCGTCGACGGCGGCTTCAGCGTTGCGTACTGATCGGGAACGTCCGATTCCGTATTGAAGCCGGGCTGCGCCTAGGGTATAATTTGCAGCCTTCAGAGCGGGGAAGGCGACGAGCCTTTCCCGCTTCGCACGTCTGGACCCGCATGCGCCCAAACGCGCCATGAACCCCGCTCACGTTCCGGCGATCCTCGCGCTCGCCGACGGCACGGTGTTTCGCGGTCGGGCGATCGGCGCGATCGACGCCGCCGAAGGCGGCGTCGGCGAAGTCGTGTTCAACACGGCGATGACCGGGTACCAGGAGATTCTCACCGATCCGTCGTACGCCGGCCAGATCGTCACCCTGACCTATCCGCACATCGGCAACACCGGCGTCAATCGCGAGGATGTCGAGTCGCGCCGCGTCTTCGCGGCCGCGCTGGTGATCCGCGACCTGCCCCGGCTGGCGAGCAACTGGCGGAGCCAGCAGGACCTGTCGTCGTATCTGCGCGAGGCAGGCGTGATCGGCCTCTGCGACATCGATACGCGCCGGCTCACGCGCCTGCTGCGCGAGAACGGTGCGCAGAACGGCTGCGTGATGGCAGCGGGCGGCGGCCGCGACGACGATGCGAAGGCGCTGGCGCGCGCCCGCGCCGCACCGTCGATGTGCGGCCTCGACCTGGCGAAGGTCGTGAGTTGCGAGGCGAGCTATGCCTGGGAAGGCAGCAGCTGGGCGCTGGGTGCCGGCTATCGCGCCTCGCCCGCGCCCCGCTTCCACGTCGTCGCCTACGACTACGGCATCAAGCACAACATCCTGTGCCTGCTCGCCGAGCGCGGCTGCCGGCTAACCGTCGTTCCGGCCCGCACCAGCGCGCGCGAGGCGCTGGCGCTCGACCCCGACGGCATCTTCCTGTCCAACGGGCCGGGCGATCCCGAGCCTTGCACCTACGCGATCGAGGCGATCCGCGAGTTCCTGGCCGCCGGCATGCCGACCTTCGGCATCTGCCTGGGTCACCAGCTGCTGGGGCTCGCCTGCGGCGCGCGCACGGTGAAGATGAAGTTCGGTCATCACGGCGCCAACCATCCGGTGCTCGACAAGGACACCGGCCAGGTGCTGATCACCAGCCAGAACCACGGCTTCGCGGTCGATGCGTCGACCCTTCCCTCGAACGTGCGGGTCACGCACGTATCGCTGTTCGACGGTAGCCTGCAGGGGATCGAGTTCAACGACTGCCCGGCGTTCGGGTTCCAGGGCCATCCGGAAGCGAGCCCCGGCCCGCACGACTTGGCCTACCTGTTCGACCGTTTCACGCGGATGATGGAGCGTCACGCGGTGCGGGCGGTCAGCGCGTGAGGCGAGCGTGACGACCCTGACATCGACCGATGCGGCGCGGGTCGTCGAGCGTGCGCTCGGCGAGAGCGCCGATGCGCTGCAGGCGCTGCGCAGCGACGCCGAGGCCCGCAACGCCATCGCTCGCGCCGCGGCGCTGATCGTCGAGGCATTCAACGGCGGCAAGCGCGTCTATAGCTGCGGCAACGGCGGCTCGATGTGCGACGCCATGCACCTGGCCGAGGAGCTGTCCGGCCGGTTCCGCGGCGACCGCAGGGGGCTGGCGGCGACGGCGATCAGCGATCCCGGGCACATCTCCTGCGTGGCCAACGATTTCGGCTACGAGCAGGTGTTCGCGCGCTATCTCGAAAGCCATGCCGGCGCCGGCGACGTGCTGGTCGCGATCAGCACCAGCGGCACCAGCCGCAACGTGCTCGCCGCGGCGAAGGTCGCGCGGACGATCGGCATGCAGGTCGTCGCCCTCACCGGGCGTCGCGATTCACCGCTCGGCGCGGCCGCCGACTGCGCGATCGCCACGCCGGGCGGCCGCTACGCCGACCGCGTCCAGGAGCTGCACATCAAGGTGATCCACATCCTGATCGAGCTGATCGAGCGCGACCTGTTCCCGGACAACTACGCAGGCGAGCGCTGACCCGGCGACCCGAGATGCCCAGGCGCACCGACATCGAATCGATTTTGATCATCGGCGCCGGACCGATCATCATCGGCCAGGCGTGCGAGTTCGACTATTCGGGTGCGCAGGCGTGCAAGGCGCTGCGCGAGGAGGGCTACCGCGTCATCCTGGTCAACTCGAATCCGGCGACGATCATGACCGACCCGGACATGGCCGATGCGACCTACATCGAGCCGATCACCTGGCCGATGCTCGCCAGCATCATCGAAAAGGAGCGGCCCGATGCGCTGCTGCCGACGATGGGCGGCCAGACGGCGCTCAACTGCGCGCTCGACCTGGCGCGCGAGGGGGTGCTGACCCGGTTCGACGTCGAGCTGATCGGCGCGACCAGGAAGGCGATCGACAAGGCCGAGGACCGCGAGAAGTTCAAGGCGGCGATGACCCGGATCGGGCTCGCCTCGGCCCGCTCGGGCATCGCGCACGATCTCGAGCAGGCGCTCGAAGTCCAGGGCGATATCGGCTTCCCGGCGGTGATCCGCCCGTCGTTCACCCTCGGCGGCACCGGCGGCGGCATCGCCTACAACAAGGAAGAGTTCGTCGAGATGTGCAAGCGCGGACTCGACGCGTCGCCGACCCACGAGCTGCTGATCGAAGAGTCGCTGCTCGGCTGGAAAGAGTTCGAGATGGAGGTGGTGCGCGACCGCAAGGACAACTGCATCATCGTCTGCTCGATCGAGAACGTCGATCCGATGGGCGTGCACACCGGCGATTCGATCACCGTCGCGCCGGCACAGACGCTGACCGACAAGGAGTACCAGATCATGCGCGACGCCGCGATCGCGGTGCTGCGCGAGGTAGGCGTCGACACCGGCGGCTCGAACGTCCAGTTCGCGATCAACCCGGACGACGGTCGCATGATCGTGATCGAGATGAATCCGCGCGTGTCGCGAAGCTCGGCGCTGGCGTCGAAGGCGACCGGCTTTCCGATCGCCAAGATCGCCGCCAAGCTGGCGGTCGGGTACACGCTCGACGAGCTCAAGAATGACATCACCGGCGGCCAGACCCCGGCGTCGTTCGAGCCGACCATCGACTACGTCGTGACCAAGGTGCCGCGCTTCGCCTTCGAGAAGTTCCGGCAGGCCGACGACCGACTGACCACGCAGATGAAATCGGTCGGCGAGGTAATGGCGATCGGGCGCACGTTCCAGGAATCGCTGCAGAAGGCGCTGCGCGGGCTGGAGACCGGCGTCGACGGATTCAACCTGAAGACCGTCGATCCGGACACGATCGCCGACGAGCTGGCGTACCCGCGCGCCGAGCGGCTGTGGTACGTCGCCGACGCGCTGGCGATCGGCATGCCGCTGGACGAGGTCTACGAGCACACCAGGATCGACCGCTGGTTCCTGTCGCAGATCAAGGAGATCGTCGACAACGAGCTCGCGATCGAGAAGGGCACGCTGGCGGACCTCGACGCGGCCGAGCTGCGCCGGTTGAAGCGGATGGGGTTCTCCGACCGCCGGCTGGCGCACCTGACCAAGACGTCCGAAGCCGAGGTGCGGGCGCGCCGTCACGCCTTGCGCATCCGGCCGGTCTACAAGCGCGTCGACACCTGCGCTGCCGAGTTTTCGACCCGCACCGCATACATGTACTCGACCTACGAGGACGAATGCGAGGCGCAACCGACGCATCGCCGCAAGGTCGTCGTCCTCGGCGGCGGTCCGAACCGCATCGGGCAGGGGATCGAGTTCGACTATTGCTGCGTGCACGCTGCCCTCGCCCTACGCGAAGACGGCTACGAGACGATCATGGTCAACTGCAATCCGGAGACCGTCTCGACCGACTACGACACCTCCGATCGACTGTACTTCGAGCCGCTGACGCTCGAGGACGTGCTCGAGATCGTGCACGTCGAAAAACCGCTCGGCGTTATCGTGCAGTACGGCGGCCAGACGCCGCTCAAGCTTGCGCGCGACCTCGAGGCCAACGGCGTGCCGATCATCGGCACGGCGCCGGACATGATCGACATGGCCGAGGATCGCGAGCGCTTCCAGCAGATGCTGCACCGGTTGAGGCTGCGCCAGCCGCCGAACCGCACGGCGCGCACCGAGGCCGAGGCGCTTTCGGCGGCCGAGGAGATCGGCTATCCGCTCGTGGTCCGGCCGTCGTACGTGCTCGGCGGCCGGGCGATGGAGATCGTGCACGAGCAGCGCGACCTCGAGCGCTACATGCGCGAGGCGGTCAAGGTGTCGAACGATTCGCCGGTGCTGCTCGACCGGTTCCTGAACGATGCGATCGAGGTCGACGTCGACGCGCTGGTCGACGGCAGCGAACCCAAGGCGGTGGTGATCGGCGGCATCATGGAGCACGTCGAGCAGGCCGGCGTGCACTCGGGGGACTCGGCGTGCACGCTGCCGCCGTTCTCGCTGTCGAAGGCGCTGCAGGACGAGCTGCGGCGGCAGACGGTGGCGATGGCGCACGGGCTCGAGGTGGTCGGCCTGATGAACGTCCAGTTCGCGATCCAGTTTCCCGCCGGCAACGGCGAGGGCGTGGTCTACGTGCTCGAAGTCAATCCGCGCGCTTCGCGCACCGTGCCGTACGTGTCGAAGGCGACCGGGCGGCCGCTGGCCAAGATCGCGGCGCGCTGCATGGTCGGGCAGTCGCTGGCGAGCCAGGGCATCACCGGTGAGATCGTGCCGCCGTACTTCTCGGTCAAGGAGGCCGTGTTCCCGTTCATCAAGTTTCCGGGTGTCGACACCATCCTCGGGCCGGAGATGAAATCGACCGGCGAGGTGATGGGCGTCGGCGAATCGTTCGCCGAGGCGTTCGTCAAATCGCAGCTCGCCGCCGGCGTGAAACTGCCGCGCGCCGGCAAGGTGTTCGTCAGCGTCAGGAATCCCGACAAGCCGCGGGCGGTCGAGGTGGCGCGGATCCTCGCCGGCCTGGGCTTCACGCTGGTGGCCACGCGCGGCACCGCCGCCGCACTGGCGGCGGCCGGGGTGCCGGTCACCGCGGTAAACAAAGTGGCCGAGGGCCGGCCGCACGTCGTCGACATGCTGCTCAACGAGGAAATCGCGCTGGTCATCAACACCGTCGAAGAGAAGCGCAGCGCGATCCAGGACAGCTACGCGATCCGGCGCGCGGCGCTCAACGACCAGATTCCGACCTATACGACGATGGCCGGCGCCCGCGCAGCGGCGCTGGGCATCCAGGAAATGCGCGAGCTGGTGCCGTATTCGATGCAGGTGCTGCAGCAGCGGCTCCATTGATGGCCGACCGACGACGATGAGCAGGACTCCGCTGACGATCGCCGGCGCCGAGAAGCTCAAGGCCGAGCTGCAGCGGCTGAAAACGGTCGACCGGCCGGCGGCGATCGTCGCCATCGCCGAGGCGCGCTCGCACGGCGACATTTCGGAGAATGCCGAATACGACGCCGCCAAGGAACGGCAGGGCTTTCTCGAGGTGCGCATCCGCGACATCGAGACGCTGTTGGCGCAGGCGCAGATCGTCGATCCGGCGAAGATCGAATCCGACGGCCGGATCGTGTTCGGCGCGACCGTCGACCTGCGCGACGAGGAGTCGGGCGACAGCGTCCGCTACCAGATCGTCGGCGACGACGAGGCGGACATCAAGGCGGGCACGATCTCGGTGAACTCGCCGATCGCCCGCGCGCTGATCGGCAAGCGCGCCGGCGACACCGCCGAGGTCCAGGCCCCGGGCGGCGTGCGCGAATACCAGGTGCTGGGCGTGCGCTACGCCTGACGCGCGCGGCTGTGCGGGCTACTTGCCGCGGCCGGCGACGAGCACCACCACCCCGAGGACGATCGCGCCGACGCTGGCCCAGAGCGGGACGTTGACCGTCTCCTTGTCCTTGACCGAGAGCGTGATCGGCCCGACGTTCGCCGAGTGGGTCTCCTTGGTGTAGGTGAACGATCCGTAGGCGAGGCCGGCAATTCCGGCGACGATCAGGATGATGCCTATGATCTTGACGATGCTCATTGCTGTCTCCCTGGAGTGAACGCCGGCGCGGGCTTTCGCCTCGACCGAGCACGGAAGCGGCCTCGCGTCAGACGTCGCGGCGGCGCCGGCGCTTGGGCACTGCCGGCACCCGCGCCGCAGGGGCG
>DATEFZ010000166.1:0-6978 GCA_035280325.1 Casimicrobiaceae bacterium | reverse complement strand
CACGGTGGTGCCGAACTGCTCGTTGACGTCCAGCACGAAGCGGCACATGTCCTGCTTCTCCTCGACGTTCATTCCGGCCATCGGTTCGTCGAGCAGCAGCAGCGACGGCTCGGCGGCGAGCGCGCGCGCCAGCTCGACCCGTTTCTGCAGGCCGTAGGGCAGCCGCCCTACCGGCGTTTTGCGGATGTGCTGGATCTCGAGAAAATCGATCACGTTCTCGACCTTGGCCCGGTTCTCGAGCTCCTCGCGGCGGGCGCGACCGAACCAGACCGCCTGCTCGACGACGCTCGCCTTCATCTTGAGATTGCGGCCGGCCATCACGTTGTCCAGCACGCTCATGCCGCGGAACAGCGCGATGTTCTGGAAGGTACGGGCGATGCCGTGCGCCGCGGCCTCGTGCGTGTTCATGTCGTGCCGCGGCTCGCCGCGAAAGGTGATCGTTCCCTGCTGCGGCCGGTAGACGCCGTTGATGACGTTGAGCAGCGAGCTCTTGCCGGCGCCGTTGGGGCCGATGATGGCCCTGATCTCGCGCTCGCGCACGTCGAGCGAGATGTCGACCAGGGCCTTGACCCCGCCGAACGAAAGCGAGACGCCGTCCAGCCGCAGGACCGCGTCGCCGATGACGCGCGCGTCGGGCATCTCCAGCAGCCAGTCTAGGCCGCCGCCTTCGCCGCGCCCGCGGCGAACGTCCTGGCGTCGGCGATCGCGATGTCGGCGGCGACGATCCCGCGCCGGCCGTCCTCGAACTTCATCTCGGTCTCGACGTGCTGCACCGACTTGTCCGAGTACAGGGCGTCGATCAGTGGCGCGTACTTCTCGGCGATGAAGCCGCGGCGGAGCTTGCGCGTGCGGGTCATCTCGTCGTCGTCGGGGTCGAGCTCCTTGTGCAGGATCAGGAATCGCCGCACCTGCGAATCGGCCAGCGAGCCTTCGCTGGCCAGCTCGGCGTTGGCCTGCTCGATGCACTCCCGAATCAGCGCCTGGACCTCCGGCTTGGCGGCGAGATCGGAGTAGCCGGAGTACGGAATGCCGCGCCGCTCGGCCCAGTTGCCGACCGAGCCCAGGTCGATGTTGACGATCGCGCATACCTTGTCGCGCTGGTTGCCGAAAGCGACGGCCTCCTTGATGTGCGGAAAGAACTTGAGCTTGTTCTCGATGTAGTTCGGCGCGAACATCGATCCGCTCGCCAGCCGACCGACATCCCTGGCCCGGTCGATGATCTTCAGGTGGCCGCCGTCGTCGAAGAATCCGGCGTCGCCGGTGCGGAAATAGCCGTCCGGGTCGATCGATTCGGCGGTCGCGTCCGGCCGCTTGTAATATTCCTTGAGCAGCATCGGCCCGCGCACCAGGACTTCGCCGTTGTCGGCGATCCTGATCTCGACGCCGGGTGCGGCCGCGCCGACGGTGTCGAACTTGACGCCGCGATCGGGTTGTAGGCAGACATAGGCGCAGGTCTCGGTCGAGCCGTAGAGCTGCTTCAGATTGATGCCGATCGAGCGATAGAAGCGGAACAGATCGGGCCCGATCGCAGCGCCGGCCGTGTACGCGACGCGGATGCGGCTCATGCCGAGCACGTTGCGCAGCGGGCCGAACACGGCGAGGTTGCCGAGCGCGTAGAGCGCGCGATCGACGATGCCGACCGGAGCGCCGTCCAGGATCCGCGTGCCGCAGCGCCGGGCGACCCCGGTGAAGGTGCGGAACAGCCAGCGTTTGGCCGCGCCGGCATCCTCCATGCGGATCATCACCTGGGTGAGCAGGTTCTCGAAGATGCGCGGCGGCGCGAAGTAGTAGCTCGGGCCGATCTCGCGCAGATCGGTCATCACCGTGTCGGCCGATTCCGGGCAGTTGATCGTGAATCCCGCCACCAGCCACTGTGCGTACGAGAAAAGGTGATCGCCGGCCCACGCCATCGGCAGGTAGGCGAGCACGCTTTCGTCGGGTCCCAGCCGGTCGAATCCGCATCCGCCTTGTGCCGACACGATGAATGCGGCGTGGGTCTGGCGGACGCCCTTCGGCTTGCCGGTGGTGCCCGACGTATAGAGCATGATCGAGACGTCGTCGGGCCGACCTTTCGCGACTTCGGCCTCGAAGAACCCCGGGTGCGCGCGGTCGAACTCGCGGCCGACCTCCAGCAGACGATCGAGGCTCGACACGTCGGCATAGTTGCGCAAGCCGCGCGCGTCGTCGTAATAGATGTGCGCGAGCGTCGGCACCCGAGGTCTGGTCTCGACCAGCTTGTCGACCTGCTCCTGGTCCTCGGCCAGCGCGTACTCGACTTCGGCGTCGTTCAGCACATAGGCGAATTCCGCCGCCGGCGCATCCTGGTACATCGGAACCGGAACCCCGCCCAGCGCCTGCGCGGCGATCATCGACCAGTACAACCGCGGCCGGTTGTCGCCGATGATCGCGAGATGCATGCCGCGGCGGAAGCCCTGCGCGGCGAGACCGCAGGCCATGGCGCGCACCGTGGCGGCGACCTCGCTCCAGGTCCACGTCTGCCAGATGCCCAGATCCTTTTCGCGCGTCGCCGGCCGGTCGCCGCGCACGCGCGCGTGCTCGAGCAGCAGCCGCGGAAACGTCGCTTGCTGCGCCTGCAGCGCAGACTCCATGGATGGCCTCCTCCCGTCGCGGGTCGGGCGTCCGACACCCGGTCCGGTCCGCAGGGCATGATACCCGAGGCGGGCGCCAACCGAACCCACGGGCGCCGCGCCGGTCCGAACCGACAGGAGCCGGGCAGGCGCGACGCTTCTCCCCTCGCGCGGGCGATCGAGCGATCGATCGACGCCACGCGGGAGACCATCATCGTTGTCCGGCCACAGTGAACTTCCCGCGGCGAAGCTCGAGCGAACCTGGCGGTTAGAACCTGATAAACAATGATTTTTGCAACGGCGACGCGCTTGCCACCAGAATGCGCCATGCCCGACCCGTCCGGTCCATTGCTGTCGCCCGGTCGCAACTGCTGGCGCATCGAGCATGCGTCGCGCCTCGGCTTCCTGGTCGACGGCAGCGAGTATTTCACCGCGGTTCGCGCCGCGCTCAAGGAAGCACAGCGCGAAATCTTCGTCCTGGGCTGGGACATCGACAGCCGCATGTGGCTCGTCCCCGGTGGCGCCGCCGACGGCTTTCCAGACCCGCTCAAGGAATTCCTGAACGCGCTGGTCGCCGCGCGGCCCGAGCTGAATGTCTACGTGCTGAGTTGGGACTTCGCACTGCTGTTCGCACTGGAGCGCGAATGGCTGGGGCGGCTGAAATTCGGCTGGACCACACGGCCCCGGCTGCATTTCCAGTTCGACGATCATCACCCGACCGGCGCATCGCATCACCAGAAGCTGGTCGTCGTCGACGATCGGCTGGCATTCGTCAGCGGTCTGGATCTCACGCGAAACCGCTGGGACACGCCAGGCCACCTGCCGGCCGATCCATTGCGGCACAACGCCGACGGTGCTCCGTATGCGCCGTTCCACGATGTCGGGGTCGTCGTCGACGACGCGGTGGCGCGCGCGCTGGGCGAGCTCGCCCGCGAGCGCTGGCACCGTGCCACCGGACGCCGAGTGCAGGCGCCCGCCGCGGCCGGTAAGGCATCGTGGCCGCCGACCGTCCCGATCGCGCTCAACGACGTCGCCGTCGCGATCGTGCGCACCGAGCCGGAATTCGACGGCCTGCCGGCGATCGCCGAGACCCGGCAGATGCACCTCGACGCGATCGCCGCTGCGCGCAAAAAGATCTTCGCCGAGAACCAGTATTTCACCTCGAGCGTGATCGCCGACGCGTTCGAGGCCCGGCTCGCCGAGCCCGACGGGCCCGAGATCGTCGTCATCTCCCCGATGACCCAGAGCGGCTGGCTGGAAGTCTCGACCATGGGCGTGCTGCGGGCGCGCGTCCACCGACGGCTGGTGCGAGCCGACACGCACCATCGCTACCGGATGTATTGCCCGTGGCTGGGCGAGACCGCCGACCCGTCGGCGCGCTGCCTCAACGTCCATAGCAAGGTGCTGGCTATCGACGACGACTTCCTGTCGATCGGCTCGGCCAACCTGAGCGTGCGCTCGATGAATCTCGACACCGAATGCAACCTGGCGATCGAGGCTCGCGGCGAGCCGCGCGTGCGCGCTGCGATCGCCGCACTGCGGGCGCGGCTGCTCGGCGAGCACCTCGACCGCGACCACGCCGCAGTCGCCGCGGCGCTCGAGCGCGAGGGAACGATGATCGGCGCTATCGACGCGCTGCGCGGCGAGGGCAGGTCGCTGCGCCCGCTCGGCGTCACCGCCGAGGACGAGTGGGCGTCGGTGCTCGCCGACCAGCCGATGATCGATCCGGCGGAACCGATCGACGTCGAAAGCGTCGTCTCCGGCGTCGTGGCTCGACACGAGCGCAAGCCCGCGTCGGGCCGGGTCGTCCTGCTCGCGCTGCTGCTGTTCGCATTGTTCGCGCTGGCGCTCGCCTGGCGCTATACCCCGCTGCACGAATGGGTCAACGTGCGATCGCTGGTCGAGCTGAGCGACTCGTTCGCCTCGAGCCCGCTGGCGCCGGTGATCGTCGTCGGCGGCTTCGTCCTGGCGGGACTGATCATCATGCCGGTGACGATGCTGATCGCCGCCACCGGCATCGTCTTCGGGCCCTGGCTGGGCATGCTCTATTCGCTGATCGGCGCGACCTTGAGCGCGGTGTTCGTCTACGCCATCGGCCGCCGGCTCGGCCGCGATACCGTGCGCCGCTTCGCCGGGCGCCGCATCAACGACCTGTCTCGCCGCATCGCCCGCCGCGGCCTGACCGCGATGATCGTCGTGCGCATGCTGCCGCTGGCGCCGTTCTCGATCATCAACCTGGTCGCCGGCGCATCGCACCTGGCGTTCCGCGATTTCGTGCTCGGCACCGTGCTGGGCATCGCGCCGGGAACGATCGTCATCGTTTTTTTCGTCGACCGGATCGTCGCCGCGGTGCGCCACCCCGGACCGCTGACCTTCGCGCTGCTGGCGATCGTCGCCGGGATCGCGATCGGCGGTGCGCTGGTGCTGCGCTCGCGCCTGCAACCGCGCGACGAGGCGGCAGCGCAGCGGGCTGACCCACGGCCGGACTAACGATGGCCGATTCGATCACCGTCGCCACCTACAACATTCACGGCGCGGTCGGCAGCGACGGGAGATTCGCGCCGGAGCGGATCGCCGGCGTGCTCTCCGAGATCGGCGCCGATGTCGTCGCGCTGCAGGAGGTCGGCGCGCGACACGACGGCGTCGACACGCTGGCCTGGCTGCGCGACGCCACCGGCTTTCACGCCGTCGTCGGGCCGACCCGATGGCACGGCTCGGCCGCCTACGGCAACGGCCTGCTGTCACGCTCCCGGATCGCCGAATCGACCCAGCTCGATCTGACTTTCGGGAAGCGCGAGTCGCGCAACGCGCTCGATGCGGTCATCGCCTGCGCCGGCGGGCCGCTGCGAGTGCTGGCGACGCATCTCGGCCTGCGGCCGGCGGAGCGTCGCGAACAGGTCAAGGCCTTGTTGAAGGCGCTGGAGGCCGAGACGCCGCATCCGACGGTGCTGATGGGCGACCTGAACGAGTGGTTCCTCTGGGGCCGGCCGCTGCGCTGGTTGCACGACCACTTCCGCGCGACGCCGGCGCCGCGAAGCTTTCCGGCGCGCGCGCCGCTGCTGGCGCTCGACCGCATCTGGGTCGAGCCGCGCGATCTGCTGCAACGGTTGTGGGTTCACGCGAGCCCGGCAGCACGCGCGGCGTCCGATCACCTGCCGGTGGTGGCGGAGCTGCGCCTGCCATCGTCGCCCTAGCGCCGGCGACGTTGCCGGATCAGGTCCTGTTAACGGCCCCTAGCCGGCGCGGACGGCGCCAGGACAGATCGGCGTTCAGGCAGGCGATGCGCTGGCGACGCAGATGCCGGAATCGGCTCGGCGCTCCGGCTTCGAGCAGCCTCGCCCGCACCGCCGCACGGTCGAGCTCGCGCGGCCGCGCCGGGAGCGCGCGGTTGCGCGCCGACTTGAGCGAGCCTATGGTGCCGAGAACGCGGGCCATGGCGGTGCGACCATTGCCGCCGCCGGCCCAGCGATCAAAGATCAGCGCGTGGCGTCTGTAGAGCGAGTGCGGCATCGAGTGTGTCCCGGTCCAACCAGCCTTGGCCGATCAATATTTCACCCAGCAGCCCGCCGTTTTCGCGTTGCAGCTTCAGCGCGGCTTCGAGCTGGTTCGAAGTGATGCGGCGGGCCTTCAGCAGAATTTCGCCAAGGCGGCTCCGGATCGCGCTGGCGACGAGCAGCGATTCGACCGTGTCGCGGCTCGCTTGTGCCGTCTCCAGCGCGGCGAGCTCGCCCTGGCCCAGCAGGCCGAGGCGCAGCATCGTTTCGCCCAGCACCAGGTTGTCGCGCTTTTTCGCTTCGACCGCCTGCGCCAGGTCGTCCCCGGGCTCGGGTTCTGACGCCGAGAACCGTGGCTCTGCCGTCCGACCGGCGGCCGGCGGAGCCGGCTGCCCCGATGTGCCGCCGCCAACCAAATGCGGCCCGTTGCGACGCAGCGCGTCACAGCTCCGGGTTTCGGTGGTCGGGTTGTCCATCGGTACTCGCGCTTCGGTCGGTTTTGGGTCCGGTCGCCCCTCGTCCCGCAATTCCCGTGCCCGGCGCCGGGTGGCGTTCGAAGTCGCGCCGCCCGGCTTCGGCGCGGTAAGCTAGCGCTCTTCTCCCGCAGACCGGTTTTCGCGCTTTTCGCAGTACACCGTTGGCGATCACGTTCCCCGATCCGATACGCTTCGCCACCGCGGCCCACGCCCGCGGCCAGCCCGCGCTCGCCCGTTTCGTCCTGCTGTCGCTGCTGCTGCACGCCGCGATCGTGCTCATCCTCGGCACGTCGCACGGCGGCGGCGCGGGAAATGCCGATCGCTCGATCGACGTGCTCGACGTGACCCTGGGGCGCCCGGCGCAAACTGCCGCCCCGCAGCCGTCCGCCGCCGCAGAGGAACGTCCTGCGCCAGCGCCGA
>DATEFZ010000165.1:0-12388 GCA_035280325.1 Casimicrobiaceae bacterium | reverse complement strand
CGCCCGTGCGCGGCGTGCCGCGTCCGCCCGACGGCAGCGCGCTGGCGTCGTCCTCGTGCGCAGCCGCGAGCGCGCGGTCGTCTTCCGGCGTCGTCGGCTGCCCGGCATGGCCGGCGACATACGGATGCCTGGCGATCCGGGCGAGCTCGGACGCGATCTGCGCCGGCGACAGGACGAAGTCGACGCAGCCCGCCGCCACCGCGCTCTTCGGCATCGAGTCGTAGCGCGCCGTTTCGTCCTGGGCAAAGGTGATGCCGCCTTCGGCCTTGATCGCCTCCAGCCCCAGCGTGCCGTCGCTCGCGGTGCCGGACAGGATCACGCCGATCGCGCTCTCGCGCCGGTCCTGCGCCAGCGCCTCGAAGAAGAAATCGATCGCATGCTGCGGGGTGCGGGCCTTCGGGCGCGCGGAAAGCTTGAGCGTCCCGTCGACGATCGCGAGATTCGTGTTCGGCGGAATGACGTAGACGTGGTCGGCTTCGACCGGCATGTTGTCGGTCACGTCCCGCACGGGGAGTTCGGTGGCCCGCGACAACAGGTGCGCGAGCGCGCTCTCGTGCTGCGGATCGAGATGCTGGACCAGCACGAACGCCATGCCGGTGTCGAGCGGCAAGTGCCCTAAGAGCGCGGTGAACGCCTCGAGTCCGCCGGCCGACGCGCCGATGCCGACGACCGGGATGCGCGGCGATGCCGCCGCACCGGGGCGCCGTGGCCGCGCCTTGCTGGCTGCGCGCCGAGGGGTGCGTTTATTTCTCATGGCGCTTCATTAAGCCACTGGCTGGCTGCGGCCCCCCGGCCGAAGCGGTATGTTTTCGCGCCGACCGCCCGAGCTTTGGCCCGGGGCCGGCGCCGGTTGCATAGTTTGCCACTACTCAAATCGCATAGCGATGCTGACAATCGCGCCGTCGAACCCGGCCGCGCTTCGGGCGAGCCGTCATCGCCGAAGGCGATTACCCGGACGTGGAAATGCTCGTCAGCACCTTGCCGTACCGGCTCAGCATGCGGCCGTACCTGCCGAGCGCCTTGAGCGTCGGGGCAGCGATCGCCAGGAAAGCGGAGCGACGGTCGTGTGCGTTGGCGCGCCGCATGATGATGCCTTGCGCCTCGAGCCTCGCCAGCTTGCGCCGCACCGTTGTCGGCGAGCCGAGCTTCAGCAGAAATAGCTGCTTCGGCGTCAGCGGCCGCTTCTGTTCCTCGGCATAGCCGATCTCGACGATGATGTCGAAATCGATGACCGATTTGAGGAAGGGTAGCTGCTGCTTTTCAAACTCCCTGATCTTCCTCAACGCCGCGAACAACGCCATGATTTTTTACGGTTTTTAGTCCCGGAAAGCAAAACAGTCTGCGGATCAATCATGGCCTTGGCAAGCGCAATTAGCTGTCGTTTTGGTGTCTAGTTGCGACAGCCGGCAGGCGCGGGCGCGCAGCGGCAAAGCGCCCAAGCACCACCGAGCCTCCCGGCCCTGGGCGCCGGCAGGCTCGTATGCAAGACCCTGGCGCCGCGTGCGCCGGACCGCGAGCTGTCAGGCGACGGCCGGCTTGCCGGTCGCGAAGACCTTGTACAGATACGCCATCAATGCGCTCTGCACGACGTGGGTGAGGATGCTGACCCAGCCGCGCGCATCGGCGAACCCCGGGAAGATCGCGCTGAACCCGTAGAAGTTGATGCAGTAGAGCACCAGGCCGTACACGGCGCCGGCAATGACCGCCGTCCCCATGCTCATCCTGGCGATGATCAAGGCCAGGATCACCCCGTAGACGATGGCCAGCACGATGTGGATGACGACCGCGGTACCCACGATCTTCAGATCGAAGGTGTCCGGCGGCGTCAGCGCACCCTGCCCCAGCCCGATCGCGCCGATCATGTGCAGCGGCGCCCAGGGCGACTCGCCGTGGACCAGCCAGGCCAGTGCCATCTCCAGCGCCGCGAACACCAGGCCGGCGATGATGCTCGCCCAGATGGCGGCGCTCCAGTCGATCGTCCGCATCCCGCTTTCAGTCTTTTGCCCGACATTCGAATTCGCCATGGTTCCTCCTGACAAGACGCCTCTCGAGCGAGAGGTCGTAGCTTCGACGTTCGGTGAGTCGCATCAAGGCTGGCCGATCGCGATCGTCGGCGCCTCCATCGCCCCGGCGTCGCGCTCGCCGTGGCCGAGGAATGCGGCGATCGGCTGCAGCTCCTCGACCCGCTCGCAGACCGCCTTGACCGCCACCATGATCGGAACGCCGAGCAGCAGACCCCAGATCCCCCACAGCCAGCCCCACGCCAGCAGGGTCACAAACACGGCCACGGCGTTCAAGTTGCCGACTCTGCCGGTCAGCCACGGCACCAGCAACAGGCCGATGATGCCGACGTTGGCCAGCATGCTCAGGACGACGATCAGCACCGGCTGCAAGGTGTCGAACTGGACGTAGGCGACCAGCGCGATCAGCGCGATGAACGCGGTCGGCCCGACGTACGGGATCAGGTGCAGCACGCCGCCGACACAGCCCCAGGTCACCGCGTTGGTGAGCCCGATGTTCGAGAACACCAGCCAGGCGATGATGCCGACCAGGATGCTGGCCGCGATCTGCACCAGCAGGTAGCGCTGGATCTGGCCTTCGATCTCGTCGAGGATCTGCACGGTGATCTTCTTCTTGGTCATCGTGTCGCCGGTGAAGCGCACCAGCGTGCGCCGGAACATGTCGCCGGCGATCAGCAGGAAGTAGACCAGCGCGATGACGACGACGAGCTGGCCGACGCCGGCGACGACGCCGACGGTGCCCATCAAAATGTAATCGCGGATACGGAATGCCGGCTGTTCCGGCGCCGGCTTCGCGGGCGGCGTCGCGACCGGCGCCGCCGCCGCGGTATTGGCCGCCTTCTCGATCTCGGTCGCCGCCTTCTGGATCTTGGCCACCGCGCCGGGCTCGGCGCGCGGCGGGCCGCGCATCGCGGCGGTGAGCTTGGCTGTCGCGCGCGGCACCAGGTCGAGGATGTCGATCATCTCCGGCTTGAGCGAGCTCAGTCCGATCCACAGCCCGCCGAGCAGCACTGCCAGCGTCAGCGCCGCGCCGATCGCCTTGTGCAGCCTGGCGTGGCGCTCGAGCCAGTTGACCACCGGCGTCAGCGCGTAGCTCAGCAGCACCGCGAAGGTGATGGGGATCAGCACCGCCTGCGCCCAGTGCGTGAAGACGATCGTCGCCAGCAGCGCCAGCACCGCGAGCGAGGTGCTGCGCACGTCGATCGGCATCTCGAGCGTCACCGGCTTTGCCGGCGGCGGGTCGTCGGGAGCGGGGGGCTCAGCCTGAGAGGACAAGACGGATCGATACGATGTCGGCCCGCTGCCATTAGGCCACAAATCGTGGCCACAAATCGAGCTACGGGGGATGTCGCCGCGGCGGCCGACCTGCTCCGACGATTCGCCGTCGGAGGCGGTCCTGCACCGATGGCGTGCCCGTGCCGGAGCGCAAGGGCACCGAAGCTCGAGCGGCTAGACGCGCGGCCTCGACCGGCCGGCGTGGGCGCTCGGCGCGAAGCTGCCGTGGACGCGGTGGCTCGCGCGCCGGGCCGAATGCGATGCCGACGGCAGCACCAGCGCCTCGCCGGTCTCCAGCCAATGCCGGACCCGCTGCGCGTCGGCGACACGCGACAGCCTGCCGTAAGAATCGAGCAGCACGATGACCACCGGGCGGCTGGCGATGTTGGCCAGCATCACCAGGCACCTGCCCGCCTCGCGGATGAAGCCGGTCTTGGACAGCACGATATCCCACTGCCCGCCGCGCACCAGCGAGTTGGTATTGTTGAAATCGAGCACGTGGCCGGTCGGCTGCAGCTCGACCGTGTGGCTCGCCGTGGTGGTGAACTCGCGGATCAGCGCGTAGCCGGCGGCGGCCTCGACCATGCGCGCCAGGTCGCGCGCGGTCGCGACGTTGTCGCTGGAGAGTCCGGTCGCGTCGCTGAAATGGGTGTGCGACATGCCCAAGCTCGCCGCCTTGCGATTCATCGCCGCGACGAAGGCCGCGCCGCCTCCCGGGTAGTTTCGCGCCAGGCACGATGCGGCGCGGTTTTCCGACGCCATCAGCGCGAGCTGCAGCATCTCGCGCCGCGTCATCGTGCTGCCGAGCCGCAGTCGCGAATGGCTGGCCTTGAGCAGGTCGAGGTCGCCGATGTCGATGGTCAGCGGCTCGGCCAGCGACTGTCCGGCATCGATTACGACCATCGCGGTCATCAGCTTGGTGACCGAGGCGATCGCCGTCACCTGATCGGCGCCTTTGGCATAGATCGGGCGCTGCGACTGGGTGTCGAAGATGAGCGCATTGGCCGACGCCAGCTTGAGCTTGCTCGCGTCGACGCTTACCGCCGACGTCACCCACTGCCCGTCGCCGGCCCCGGTCGCCCCGGCGCAGGTCGCAATTAGCGCAATGAAAACAGTAAGTAACCAGCGAATCATCAAGGCGGTTCTCGGAAAAGCTTCGGCTTTATACCACGGCCGCAAGGGTTATGCCAACGGGATGCCGGCCGCCGGCGTCAGGCGACCGCCCGCGATGCCGCCTCGGCGTCGGGCCCGGCGTCGTCCTTGTCCTGCCGCCGCTCGCGCTGCTGCAGCGACCACATGCGCGCGTACGCGCCGTTGGCCGCGAGCAGCTCGGCATGCGTACCGCGCTCGGTGATGCGACCGCGCTCGAGGACCAGGATCTGGTCGGCGCCGACGATGGTCGACAGCCGGTGCGCGATGGTGAGCGTCGTGCAGCCGGCCGATATCTGTTCGATCTCGGCCTGGATCAGCTTCTCGGACCTCGAATCGAGCGCCGAGGTCGCCTCGTCGAAAATCAGGATGTGCGGATCCTTGAGGATCGCGCGCGCGATCGCGACCCGCTGCTTCTCGCCGCCCGACAGCTTCAGCCCGCGTTCGCCGACCGGGGTGGCGTAGCCCTCGGGCAGGCTCGCGACGAAGTCGTCGATCTGCGCCAGCTTGGCGGCGATGACGATCTCGCCGTGGCTCGCCCCGGGTTTGCCGTAGGCGACGTTGTACTCGATCGAGTCGTTGAACAGCACCGTGTCCTGCGGCACGATGCCGATCGCCGCGCGCACGCTCGCCTGCTGCACCGCGCGGATGTCCTGGCCGTCGATGGCGATCCGCCCGCCGCTGACGTCGTAGAAGCGGTAGAGGAGCCGCGCCAGCGTCGACTTGCCCGAGCCGCTGGGTCCGACCACGGCGACGGTCCGGCCGGCGGGGATCGTGAACGAGACGTCGAACAGGATCTGCCGGTTCGGCTCGTAGTGGAAATCGACGTGCTCGAAGCGGACCTCGCCCCCCGCGACCACCAGCGCCGGCGCGCCCGGCGGATCCTCGACCTCGGCGTGGACCTCGATCAGGTTGAACATGCGCTCCATGTCGGCCAGCGCCTGCTTGAACTCGCGGTAGATGACGCCGAGGAAGTTGAGCGGGATGTAGAGCTGGATCATGAACGCGTTGACCAGCACCAGATCGCCGATGGTCATCGTGCGGTTGACCACGCCCAGCGTCGCGCGCCACATGATCAGCGTCACCGCGATGGCGATGATCGCGCTCTGACCGATGTTGAGGAGCGACAGGGAGGTCTGGCTCCTGACCGCCGCGCTCTCCCAGCGCTGCAGGCTCTCGTCGTAGCGGCCGGCCTCGAACTCCTCGTTGTTGAAGTACTTGACGGTCTCGTAGTTGAGCAGGCTGTCGATCGCCCGCGTGTTGGCCTTGGAGTCGAGCTCGTTCATCTGCCGGCGGAAGCCGGTGCGCCACTCGGTGACGGTCACCGTGTAGGCGATGTAGGTCACCAGCGCGACCAGCGTGATGCCGATGAACCAGGCGTCGTAGCGGGCGACCAGGATCGCCGACACCAGCCCGATCTCGATCAGTGTCGGCAGGATCGAGAACAGCGTGTAGCCGATCAGCGTCGATATGCCGCGCGTGCCGCGCTCGACGTCGCGGGTCAGTCCGCCGGTCTGCCGCGCCAGGTGGAAGCGCAGCGACAGCGCGTGCAGGTGGCGGAAGGTCTTGAGCGCGATCGTGCGCACCGCGCGCTGCGTGACCTTGGCGAAGAAATACTCGCGCAGCTCGGTGAACACGGTGGTCGAAAGCCGCAGCGCGCCGTACCCGGCGAGCAGCGCGATCGGCAGGATCAGCATCCCGTTTTGCGCGTCGGCGGTCAGCCGGTCGACGATCTCCTTGAGCAGCAGCGGAACGCCGACGTTGGCCAGCTTGGCCGCGATCAGGCAGCCGAGCGCGAGCAGCACCCGGCCGCGGTAGGCCAAGAGGTACGGCAGCAGGGTGCCGATCGTCTGCCAGTCGCCGCGCAGCCGCCGCGATCGAGCGTCGGGAGCCGGGAGGGGAAGCGAGGAAGCGCGTCGCATCGGATTCAGGATCGGATTCGAGGCCGGGCGTTGCGCCGGATCACCCGATCGCCGCCCGCCATCTTACGTCAATCGGGGCGGCCGGCCCCGAATTCAATCCTTCGCGCGCTCGGTGAACCACTCGTTGCCGCCGTATCCCAGCCAGCCCATCGCCAGCCGCACGATGCCGTAGGCGATCCAGATCGCGCCCTTGTACAGGCGCGAGCGCCCCTGCCAGTCGCCAGCCTCGACGCGACGCGCGCCGTCGGCGATCAGCCGCTTGAGCTCGGCCTTGAGCTCGGCGTTGAAGCCGCGATCGCGCACGAACACGTTGGCCTCGCGCGCCATCAGCAGGCTGTACGGATCGATGTTCGACGACCCGACGGTGGCCCAGATGTCGTCGACCACCGCCACCTTGGCGTGCAGCATGCTGCGGTGGTATTCCTCGATCTCGATGCCGGCCTGCAAGAGCTGGCCGTACATGGCGCGGGTCGCGAAATGCAGCAACAGGTACTCGACGCGACCCTGCAGCAGCAGCACCACCGCCACGCCGCGCGCGGCCGCGGCCACCAGCTCGCGGCGAAATCGGATGCCGGGGAAGAAATACGAGTTGGCGATGATGATCTCGCGCCGCGCGGTGCGGATCGCCGCCAGATAGGCGTGCTCGATGTCGCGGCGATGGCGAAGGTTGTCGCGAATGACGAACTTGGCGGTCTGCGTGCCGACGCGAGGGGCGCGTCGCGGCTCGGGGAACAGCGGCAGATCGGCGCTGCCGCCGCGCAGGAGCTGCACGATCCCCCACACGCGCTGCATCGTCTGCTCGATGTCGGCCAGCAGCGGGCCTTCGACCTTGACCGCGAAATCGATGCGCGGCGGCGTCTGCCGCGGCGTGTTCTCGTCGTCGATCACGTTGATGCCGCCGACGAAGGCGACCGTCGCGTCGACGACGCAGAGTTTGCGGTGCAGCCGTCGCAGCCGGTGCGAGCGGAATTGCCAGGGCGCGACCTCGGGCCGGTACTTGGCGAAATCGACGCCGCCGTCGCGCAGATCCTGCTCGAGCGCGCGGGTCAGGTAGAACTTGGCGCCCCAGCCATCGACCAGCGCGCGCACCACGACGCCGCGCTGCGCGGCGCGGATCAGCGCGCCGGCGACCATCCGCCCGGTCGCGTCGTCGGCGAAGATGTAGCTCTCGAACCAGACCTCTTTTTGCGCCAGGTCGATGGCGCCGGTGAGCGCCGGAAAATATTCTCCGCCGTTCCTGAGCAGCGTGAGGCGATTGCCCGGCAGGAAGCGACTCATGCCGCGGGCGAAGCTCAGCGCGCGGCGGCGCCGGGTCGCGCCAGCTCGAAGGTGGCGGCCAGCGCCGCGTGGTCCGACAGGCGCGCCAGCGGATACGCGTAGTGGACGTCGGCCGAGACGACGCGAAGCCCCCGCGCGTAGATGCGGTCGAGGCGGAACAGCGGCAGCACCGACGGGAAGGTGCGCGCCGGCCGGCCGCGCGCGGCCTCGAACACCTCGACCACGCCGATCTCCTCCTGCAGCAGGCGGTCGACCCGCCGCCGCCAGTCGTTGAAGTCGCCGGCGATGATCACCGCCGCATCGGCCGGCACCGACTCGCGGATGCGCTCGCACAGGGCGCCCACCTGCCAGGCGCGGCCGCGCTCGAACAGTCCCAGGTGCACGTTGATGCAATGCAGCGGCGGCAGGTTGCGCGAAAGCTGCAGCACGCAATGCAGCATGCCGCGGCTCTCGAAGGCGTGCGCCGAGATGTCGTGGTTGGCCTGCTCGACGATCGGAAAACGCGACAGCACGGCGTTGCCATGATGCCCGTGGCGCGTGATCGCGTTGCGGCCGTAGGCGACTTCGCGCCAGACCTTGTCGGCGATGAATTCGTGCTGCGGCTTGAGCGGCCAGTCGCGGTAGCGCCCGGCGTGCCGGCGGTGGACGCCCTGCACTTCCTGCAGGAACACGACGTCGGGATCGAGGCCGTGCAGCTTGTCGCGCAGCTCGTGGATGACGACGCGCCGGGTCAGGTGCGAGAAGCCCTTGTGGATGTTGTACGTGGCGACGGTGAAGCGCATGGGAGTGAACGCGGTGATGGCGCTATGGTAACAACCCGGCGAAAACCGCCGCCGGCGACGGACTCACATGATCACGCGATGCCTCCCCCAGCCGCGCTCCAGCATCGGACAGTCGGCGCACTCGATGGTGCGAAAGCTGCAGTACCGGATCTCGCAGCCGACCTTGCGGCCCTCGAGCAGCAGCCGCACGCGATCGAGCTTCTCCGGCCCGCGCCCCTTGATCAGCAGCACGTCGCCCGGCTGCAGCATCCGGCGCAGCGCCTCGGCCGCGTCGTGCACGGTGCGGCCTGCGTCGACGAACGCCTCGCGCGGCATCCCGGCGCGGTGCGCGCCCGACCAGTACGGGTCGAAGTCGTGAGCGAACACCGCGGCGCGGGAGGCGATCCGCGCCAGACGCTCGCCCAGCGCCTGGTAGACCGGCCGCTGCGGCCCCGGCGGCTCGTTGACGGCGCCGAACAGCACGATGCGCCGGGCAGGAATCTCGGCCAGGACGTCGAGCGCGGCGTGCATCGTTTCGAACGCCGACTTGAAGTCGTCGCGCAGCACGGTCACGCCGCCGGCGATCGGCACCGGTTCCATGCGCCCTGTCGTCGGCGTCAGCGCGGCCAGGCGCGACAGCGTGCCGTCGAGCGGGCGGCCCTCGAGGCAGGCGACCGCGATCGCGGCCAGGATCGGATAGACCATCTGCCGTCCGAGCAGGCGAACCGCGAAGTCGCGCCGTTCGCCGAACGCGTCGACCGACAGCCGCATCCCGCGCGGCCAGTCGAGCCGCATGTCGAGCGCACGCACGTCGCACGACGCGCCGAAGCCGAAGGTGACGACGCGCGCTCCGGTCTTGTCCTTCATCCACATGACGTTGCCGTCGTCGCCGTTCAGCACCGCGATGCCCGACGCCGGCAGCGCACGCACGATCCACGACTTCTCGGCGCGCGTCACTTCGAGCGTGCCGAGGCTGCGACGATGCTCGCTGCCGACCGACATCACGACCGCCACGTCCGGCCGGACGACGCGCGCGTAGCGCCGCATATGGCCTCGTTTGGAGATGCCGACCTCGATCACCGCATGGCGCTGCGAGGCGCGCATGCGCAGCACCGAGAAGGCGACCCATTGCCAGGAATTGCACAGCGCGGCGGGGTGGATCGGCGCATCGAGCGCGGCGATCAACGCCCGCGTCGCCGTCGACTTGCCGAACGAGCCGGCGACGGCGATGACGCGTGTCCTTCTCACCAGCGTCCGCCGATACGCCGTGGCCGCAAGCGACAACAGCGGCCACAGCCGGTAGGCGACGCCTTGCTGCAGGTGGATGCGGCCGGCCGGCGTGGCGAGCATCGCCGGAACGTCGCGCAGTCGGAATCTCACGGCGAAATGTCCGGGCGCGAGCGCCGCCGGAACAGATCGTCCCACACCTGCACGTTCAGCACGCCCGACAGGATCGGGCCGAAGCTTTCTCGCCCGCTGCGGTGACGCTGCAGGAGCTCGTCGACCTTGCGCGCGTCGAAATAGCCGCTGCGGGCGAGGCCCGGCGCGGACAGGAGCTCGGCGGCGAACGGCGGCAGCGGACCGCGCAGCCACGATTCCATCGGCACCAGCAGGCCGCGCTTCTTGCGCTCGACGATGTCGGGCGGCAGCACTCGCTCCATCGCCCGGCGCAGGACGTGCTTCTCGCGCAGCCACTTCATCTTCACCCGCGGCGGAATGCGCGCGCAGTACTCGGCCAGCTCGTGATCGAGAAACGGGACCCGCGCCTCGACCGAATAGGCCATCGACCCGCGGTCGAGGCCGAGCACCACGGCGTCGGTCATCCGGTGCCTGAGGTCGAAATACTGCATGCGTGCGAACGGATGCCAGGTCTCGAAGCCCGCCGGCAATACCTCGGCGTCGATGCCGTCGCCGCGAGCTCTCGCCTCGGCGGCGACGTCGGCGGCCAGCACCTCGCTGCCGGGAGGCCTGCCGCGCAGATGGCTGATGCTGCGGGCGAAGCGCTCGAACATCATCTCGCGCGGTCCGGCGATCGTCGCCGCAGCGCCGGGCCAGCGCTTGCGCACCGCCGGCAGGTCGGCGATCGTGCGGCGCAACCCGCGAGGCAGCAGGAACGCCGGTGCGAGCAGCCGCAACGTCGGGTACCACGGGTAGCCGCCCAGCAGCTCGTCCGAGCCTTCGCCGGTGAGGACCACCTTGACCTTGGCGGCGGTCGCCTCCGCCACCATCTGCCGGCCGATGCCCTCGCCGCCGATCAGCGGATCCTCGCCGTGCCAGATCGCTTTCGGCAGACGCTCCATGTCCGCCCGGCGACAGAAGATGCGATGCCCGGCCAGCGGGTATTCCGGGTACTCGTCCAGGCCTTTCTGCCCGTTGAACTCGTCGAACGACGGATCCTCGAAGCGCAGCGTGAAGGTCTGCACCGGCGGCGGCACCAGCCGCGACATAAGCGCGGTCACGCTGCTCGAGTCGATGCCGGCGGACAGCCACGCCCCGACCGGCACGTCGCTCTGCAGGTGCAGGCGCACGCTCTCGTTCAGCTTGGCGAGCAGCCCTTCGGCCCACGCCGCTTCGCCGATCGACCGGTCGTAGTCGCCGCGCGCGGGAAAGTCGATTTCCCAGTAACGGCGCAGATCGGCGCGGCCGCCGCTCCAGACCAGCAGATGGCCGGCCGGCAGCCGGCGGATGCCCTCGACGATGGTGCGCGGCCCGACGATGCGTCCGTACGAAAATATCTGCGAGAGCGACACGACATCCGGCGTCGGCGCTATTGCCCCGAAAGCGAGGATCGCCTTCTGCTCGGAACCGAAGAAGAGGCCCTCGCCGTCGATCGCATAGTGCAGCGGCTTGATGCCGAACCGGTCGCGCGCCAGCACCAGCCGCCGGTTGCGAGCGTCCCACAGCGCCAGGGCGAACATGCCGCGCAGGTGGCGGACGAAGTCTAGCCCGTGCTCCTCGTACAGATGCACGATGACCTCGACGTCGGACGCGGTCGAAAAGCGGTGACCGGCGGCGGCCAGGCGCTTGCGCAGCTCGGGATAGTTGTAGATCTCGCCGTTGCAGACGACGCTGACCGACCCGTCCTCGTTGCCGATCGGCTGGTCGCCGGTTTCGAGATCGACGATGGCGAGGCGCCGGAACCCCAGGCCGACGCCCGGTGCGGCGAGAAAGCCCTCGCTGTCGGGCCCACGATGGCGCAGCGTGTCGGCCATGCGGCGAAGCATGTCCTTGCCGACCGGCCGCGCCGGGTTGGTCCAGGCCACGCCGCAGATGCCGCACATCGCTTACGTCGTCCGCCGCGCGTCGCCGCTTGCCGGCATCGGGTCGCGGCGCGGCTGCCGGACGAACACCCGCCGCCAGCGGCCGATGCCCACGCTCGCCAGCACGCCGTAGCAGCGGAAGCCGCCGCGGGCATCGTCGCGCAGCGAGGAGATGTTCTCGGGCAGCACGGCACCGGTCTCGCGCACGAACCCGGCGCGCTGAAAATGGCGGAGGTGCCGGCTGCGCACCGCGTTGGCGATGCCGCGGCCCCGGTAGGCAGGATCGGTGAACTTGTCGTACACGTGCGCTTCGCCGGGCGCGACGTCGAGCCACCGGCGGAGGAACTTGCTCCATACCGGCTGCGCGGCGACCCACACGCCGGAGACGATGCGCCCGTCGCGGCGCGCGACGAAGCAGAGGTGGCCGGATCGCAATCGTTCGATCACCTCGCGCCGCGGCGTGTCGGGCCGGAAGGCGCGGTATTGGTCGACCTCCGCTTCGACCAGCATGGCGATGTCGACGGCGAGCTTCGGCGTGGCGTCGGCTACCGGCAGATCGAGCGGGCGCTCGAGCAGCAACAGCCGCCGGTAGCCGCAGCGCGCGAGCAGCTTGAACCATACGCTGCGCAAGCCCTCTTCGCGCAAGGTCGCCAGCGCGCGTGCCGCCGCGCTGCCGCGCGCGTACGCCGACCGGCGGGCTCGCTCGCCGCGCGTCGCCGTCG
>DATEFZ010000164.1:0-3003 GCA_035280325.1 Casimicrobiaceae bacterium | reverse complement strand
GAGGCGCCGAAGACCGAAGCCGCCGCACCCGCCGCTCCCGCTGCGCCGACCGCGCCGGTGCTCATTGCCGCCGACAAGATCAGCGGCGGCGACACCGCCTGGATGCTGTCCTCGACCGCGCTGGTGCTGCTGATGACGATTCCCGGCCTGGCGCTGTTCTACGGCGGCATGGTGCGCAAGAAGAACGTGCTGGCGACCTTGATGCAGAGCTTCGCCATCACCTGCCTGGTCACGGTGCTCTGGGTGGTGGTCGGCTACAGCATCGCCTTCATCCCGGGCGGGCCGTTCTTCGGCAGCTTCACCGAACGCCTGTTCCTGGACGGCATGGCGTTCATGAAGGAAGCCGGCAAGGTCGAGGTGTCGCACCTCGCACCGACCATCCCCGAGTCAGTCTACATGACGTTCCAGATGACCTTCGCGATCATCACGCCGGCGCTGATCTGCGGTGCCTTCGCCGATCGCATGAAGTTCTCGGCGCTGCTCTGGTTCATCGGGCTGTGGTCGCTTCTCATCTATTCACCGATCGCGCACATGATGTGGGAGTCGACCTCCGGTTTCTGGGCGACCAGGGGCGTGCTCGATTTCGCCGGCGGCACAGTCGTGCACATCAACGCCGGCATCGCGGGGCTGGTCTGCGCGCTGGTGCTGGGCAAGCGGGTCGGCTACGGCCGGGAGCCGATGGCGCCGCACAACCTGACCCTGACGCTGATCGGCGCATCGCTGCTCTGGGTCGGCTGGTTCGGATTCAACGCCGGTTCGGCGGTGGCCGCCGACGGCCGCGCCGGCATGGCGATGTTCGTCACGCAGTTCGCCACCGCGGTCGCGGCGCTGGCGTGGATGTTCACCGAGTGGATCGTCAAGGGCAAGCCTTCGGTGCTGGGCATCGCTTCGGGTGCGGTCGCCGGATTGGTCGCCATCACTCCGGCATCGGGCTTCGTCGGCACGCTCGGCGCGCTGGTGATCGGCATCGCCGCCGGCGTACTGTGCTTTTTCGCGGCGACGTCGGTCAAGCGCGCCTTCGGCTACGACGACTCGCTCGACGCCTTCGGCGTGCACTGCATCGGCGGCATCGTCGGCGCGATCCTCACCGGCTATTTCAACGTCAAGGCGATCAGCGGCGTCGACGCGGTGATCTGGGCGCAGTACGGCGCGGTGGCGACGACGCTGGTCTACAGCGGCATCGGCAGCTTCATCATCCTCAAGGTGATCGACATGGTGATCGGCTTGCGGGTCAGCGAGGAAGATGAGCGCGAAGGCCTCGACATCAGCCTGCACGGCGAGCGCGTCGAGTAGGTGCGGATATTTTCCGGGCAAAGCCCGGTGAGCGGACGGGGCGCGAAATCGCGCCCCGTTTTTTCAGCGCCGCCGACGCAGCTTTTTCGCTCGAGGGTGCGCCTGGTCGTAGATTTTCGCCAGATGCTGGAAGTCGAGGTGCGTGTAGATCTGCGTGCTGGCGATGCTGGCGTGTCCCAGGAGCTCCTGCACCGCGCGCAGATCGCCCGACGACTGCAAGAGGTGCGAGGCGAACGAATGGCGCAGCATGTGCGGATGGACGTGGCGCGCGAGGCCGCGCCTGACCGCCCAGGCCGCCAGCCGCTGCTGGATCGCCCGCGCACCCAGGCGCCGCCCGGAGCGGCTGACGAACACGGCTTGCGCGTCGATCACCGGCACGCCCGCGCGCAGGACGAGCCACGCCTTGAGCGCAACGCACGCCGCCTCGCCGACCGGGACGATGCGCTCTTTCGCGCCCTTGCCGAGCACCCGCACTTCGGCCGACGCGAGATCGAGCCCTTCCAGATCGAGCCCGGCCAGCTCGGACACGCGCAGACCCGAAGAATAGGCGAGCTCGAGCAATGCGCGGTCGCGTGCAGCAAGCACACCTTCATCGTCGATGGCGACCAGCCGCACCGCCTCGTCGGGCGAAAGGACCGCCGGCAGGCGCCGCGCGGCCTTCGGCGCCTTGAGCCCCGCGCACGGGTTGTCCTTGAGCGTGCGCTCGCGGTCGATCGCAAAGCGGTAGAACGCGCGCCAGCCCGACAGCACGCGCGCCAGGCTCCTGGCCGAGAGCCCGCGCCCGTGCAGCGTCGCCAGGAAGCGGCGTAGCTGCGCCGGCGACAGCGTCGCGAGCGGCGCATCGCCGGCAAGATCCTGGAGCCGCGCCAGATCGCGGCGGTAGGCGCTTCGCGTGCGCGCCGGCCGGGTGGCGAGGTGCTGCTCGAACGAAACGACCAGCGGATCGGCGCTGCGAATCGGCACCGGCGGAGAAGCGCGGCGCGGCGCCGGCATCGATCAGCCTTGCGGCAGGAAGCGCGCGGTGGCGACGCTGGCGAGCTCGGATAGGCGGGTCAGGTGCATCGTGCCAAGGCCCGCGTAGAAGCGGCCGGGATCCTCGCTGCCCAGCGCCAGCAGCCCGAACGTCTGCTGCATGCGCAGCGGCAGCAGCGCGAACGAGGCGAGCGAGAATCCGCCTTCGAACCAGTCGCGCGATTCGAACGGAGCCTGGGTTCCGCAGTACGGCGCACCCAGCGCGCCCGCGTATTCGCGGATCTCCTGGCTGGTCGCGGCGAGCTCGGGCAGATACGATTGCTCGGGCACCCTGCCCCACAGCCGCAGCGCCACCTGCGGCACGCGAAAATCCTCCCGGAGGCTCTGGTAGAGCACGCCGAGCGTCGTCTCCAGGTCGGCCGCGGAAAACAGCGCCAGCGTCGACCGGTGCAGCTTTTCGCTCACCGCGTCGTTGTCGGTGCCGAAAGCGATCAACTCGCGCAGCTTCGATTCGAGCTGGCCGTTCTTTTCGCGCAGAGTGACGATCTGGCGCTCGGCGATCGGGATCGCATGCCCGCCGTGCGGATGCGGCACGTAGATTTCGGCCAGCAGGTCGGCGTACTGCTCGAAGAACTCGCCGTGCTGCTTCAGGTAGTCGGCGACAGCCTCGGCGTTCATCGCTGGTCCCTTGTCGATGTCGTCAATCATCAGGCGATCTCCCATTCGCCGTCGAAGACC
>DATEFZ010000163.1:0-2265 GCA_035280325.1 Casimicrobiaceae bacterium | reverse complement strand
CAGCAGGCCGAGCTTCAGGCCAAGCAGACGCGGGCGATGGCCGACAGCGCGCGCGGCGAAGCCGAGAAGCAGATCGTCTACGTGCTCGACGATTTCTATCTCGAGCTCGAGCCGGTCGGCCGACTCGACATCGTGGCCGCGCTGTCCAAGCGGGCGGTCGACTACTACGCCGGGCTGCCGCCGGAGCTGCGCACACCCGAAACCGAGCGCAACCGCGCGCTGGCGCTGGTCCGCTACGGCGCGGCGCTGCGCACCCAGTCGAAGCTCGACCAAAGCTCGAAGGCGCTGTCCGAGGCGGTCGGCGTTCTTGGCCGGCTGCGCAAGGAAGGCGATAGCTCGGAAGCCGCCGCGGTCGGGCTGGGCCTGGCGCTGACCTCCCAGGCACGCGTGGCGGGCAGTCAGAACAGGAAGCCCGACGAGCAGGCGCTGGCGAGCCAGGCGGTCGACGTCCTCAAGCCGATGATGTCCGGGCCGAACCCGTCGGTCCCGCTGCGGCGGGCCTACGGCCTGGCGCTGACCTACCTCGGTTTCTCGCAGTCCAACACCAATCAGGACGAGGCTGCGGTCAAGACGCTGAACGATGCGCGAGCGAGCTTCCGCAGCATCGACGATCTCAAGCTCGACGATCTGCCGTCGGCCGTAGGCTACGCCGAGGCGTCGGCCTGGCAGATGGGGGCATTGCAGAACCTGGGACGTTTCGACCAGGTCAGGCAGGTCGGCGACGACGCGTCGCGCGTGGCGGCAGCGGTGATCGAGCGCCGGCCGGGCAATATGTCGGCGCTGCGGGCGCGGGCGCTGATCGCCGACACGCTGTCCGGCACCGAAGGGTTCCAGCTCCACATTCGCAAGGCTGCGGCAATGAGTCGGCAAGGCGAGGAGGGCTGGGAAGCGCTGGTCGCGCTCGATCCGAGCAACCAGATCGCCTGGAACAACCTGGTGGATTCGCGGCTGGCCGAGGGACTCTGGGCGCTTACCCTTGGCGACGTGCGCGGCGCCGAGGCGTACTGGCGGGCGGGGCTCGCCGTCGGGCAGCATACGACGAATTCCGCCTTCATCGGCAACGTGCTGGCGCTGAGCGCCGGGTACCTTACCATGCTCGAAGCCGACGCCGGCGACCTGCCGGCGGCGAAGTCGGCGCTGGCGATGAACCGGCGGTTCGTCGACATGGCCACCAGCGGCCTGCCGCCGCAGGCCTTCGGACGAGCCTTCCTGCCGGAGTTCCTGGGCTACTACGGATTGCCACCCAGCGGCATCGGTTACGGCGAATACGCCCTGCCCCTCGCCGCCGATGACTACGAGGCCGTGCGCAAGCAGGCGCGCGCGTCGGCGCAGCGCCTCGAGCGAATCAAGATCTCGGCGCCCGCGCAGGACCTGCCGAGGAATCGCGCGCTGGAAGTCGCCTACCGGACCGCTGCGTACGCCTCGTATCGGCTGGCCGATTACCGGGCCGCCGACGCGGAGATCAAGCGCGCACTCGACCTGCGGCGCGGCATTCCGACACTCACGATGTTCGAGCAGCGCGATGCCGACCTGCAACAGATGCTCGCCGCGATGATCGCCGTCCGGCTCGGCCGGGACGCCGAGGCGCAGCGCATCATCGAACCGATCGTCAGGGTTCACCGCCAGCTCCATAATCGTGCCGACAACGACGACCTGCGACAGCGCATCGAGTTCGCGCAGGCGCTCTACGTCTCGGCGCTTGCGTCGCCGACGCAAAGCATCACGCGCCTGCGGGAAGCCGCCGCGCTGATCGACGGCTTGCCGCCGGCCCTGCGGCGGCTGCATAGCGTCGCCGTCGTGCGCAGCGACATCGACCAGGCGCAGAAGACACTGCGCTAGCGCTGCACCGCCGGCGGTGGGCCGCAACCCATGAGCGACGACGCTTCCGACGCCACGCCTTCGGCAACGGCCGATTCGCGTGCGCTCGCCTGCGAGCGCATCCGCCGGCATCTCGAACGCGGCGCGCCCTGGGACGCCTGCGATGTGTTTCGCGACGCGATCGCTGAATACCGCGGCGACGCGGACCTTTTGTACTGGGGCGCGCTGGCGCATGCCCGTGTCGGCGCCGCGCAGCAGGCGCACCTGCTGCTCGACCAGGCACGTGCTGCGGCGGGCGTCGCCCCCGATCGGCTGGCCGACATCGCGAGCCTGCGCGGCCGCTTGTGGAAAGATGCCTGCGAGCGGGCGCGCGACCAGGCGGCGGCAAGGGAATTTGCCGAACGTGCTCGCAGCGAATACCTCGCTGCCTTCGAGCTGCGGCACGAC
>DATEFZ010000162.1:0-4965 GCA_035280325.1 Casimicrobiaceae bacterium | reverse complement strand
CCAGTCCCGAGAAACGCGCTTGCCGCGGGGACGCGCGTTTACCTGCGCCGGCCGCGGACGACCGATGCCGCCGCATTCATCGCCGGCGCCAAGGCCTCCGATCGATTGCATCACGGCTGGGTGCAGGCGCCCGCCACCAGGGCCCGGTTTGCGGCCTACCTGCGACGTTTCGCCGGACCACGTTCGCGCGACGCGAAGCGCGCGACCCATGTCGGCGTCGTGGTCTGCAAAATGGCCGATCACGCGCTGCTGGGCGTGTTCAATTTCAGCGAGATCGTACGCGGCGCCTTCGAGAGCGGCTACCTGGGCTACTACGCCTTCGCGCCGTATGCCGGCCAGGGCTACATGTCGGAAGGCCTGCTGCTGGCGCTCGGGCTGGCCTTCGACAAGTTGAAGCTGCACCGCATCGAGGCCAACGTGCAGCCGGCCAACCGGCCGTCGGTGTCGCTGGTGCGGCGGGCGGGCTTCACCCGCGAGGGGTTTTCGCGCCGGTACGTCAAGATCGGAGGAAGGTGGCGCGACCACGAGCGCTGGGCAATGCTGGTCGAGGACTGGCGCCGGCGCAAGCGTCGTTGACCAACGCTCGTGCGCGCGGCCGCGCCGTCCTCGCCGCGGCGTTCGCCCTCGCTGCCTGCGCGTCGCCACCGCAGCGGCTGACCGCGCCGAAAGTCGTCGCGGCGCTGGCGCTCGCGCCCTACGCCGTGCACGAGGAGTGCATCGTGCTCGACTCCGGCGAGCGTATCGGCTACCTGTTCCGCGCCGCGGTGCCGGTGGCGTTCGACATCCATTTTCGCGACGGCAACGCGGTGATCGAGCCGATCGCCAGCGCGCACACCCGCGGTGAGTCGGGCGAGTTCGCCGCCGAGCGCGATCAGGTCTATTGCCTCGCCTGGGAGGCGGGCGCGCTCGGCAGCTCGCTCGACTATCGGATCGCGCCGTTGCGGCGATAGCGCCGCAGGGCTTCCCGCCGCACTAGAGATCCCGGTAGCTGTAGCAGCGGCCGTTCTCGACGGCGCCCTCGACCAGCCGATCGACGATTTTCGCCGCCACGACGTCCGGCGGCACCAGCGCGCCGGAAGCGTGGAAATCGCGGAACATGTCGACGTTCGCGAACGTCTCGGGCGGCTGCGAGCGCATGAACGCCTGCATCCCGGTATCGATGACTCCGGGCCGGACGCTGATCGCGCGCAGGCCGGTGCCTTGCGCGTCGGCGACGATCTGACGGGTCAGCATCTCGAGCGCGGATTTGGCGATCGAGTACGGCCCGGTGCCCGGCAGCGCCCGCTCGGCCAGCCCCGACGAGACGTTGATCAGCAGGCTCGACGCCCGGACGCGCGCGAAGGCGCGAACGAACATGTTGGCGAGCACCACCGGTGCGACCAGGTTCACCGACAGCGCATCGGCGACGGCGCCGGCGTCGAACGTGCCGAGCGCGCCGACCGGCTCGGCGGTCGCGGCGTTGTTGATCAGGCAGACCGATTGCGGCCGCGCCGCAGCGATCGACCGGAACAACGGATCGAGCGAAGACTCGATCGATGCGATGTCGGCAAGATCGCAGGGCGCGAAATGGTAGTGCACGCCGTTGAGGCGGCCGGCGCTGGCGCGGCCTATCCCGGTCACCGTGTATCCGCGCGCCAGCAGCTCTGCCGCCAGCGCTTCGCCCAAGCCGCGCGAGACTCCGGTGATTACCGCCGCCTTCATGGTCGCTCCTGTACGAGCATGCGTCAGCGATGCGTGCCGACCGAGAGCACGATCAGCACCGCGATCAGAATGGCGATGGCGAGCAGTGTAAGCTTGACCCAGCTCTTCGGATACTCGCCGGCGATCGTGCCGGTGACGCCGTTCATGACCGCCTGGAAGCTCCGCGCGCCGAAGGTGTAGGTCAACAGCCAGATCGGCGCCAGGATGTGCTTGAACGTCTGGCCGGAATACGCAGCCCGCACTTCGAGGTTGCGGTAGGTATCGCCGGGAATCGCCGCAGCGCAAAGCCGCCGCAGCTCGGCGTCCATCGTGTCGCGGGCCGCTTTTGCCGCGCTGACCAGGTCGATCTGGTAGCGTTCGACGACCCAACCGGCAACGTAGGCCGGATCGTAGGGCTTGAGCTCGCCCGACGTCGTCGGAAACGGCTCGACGTCTCGGAGCAACGCCTGATGCACACCGACCGAGGCGCAGACCAGATCGTCGTCGAAGACATGCTGCACGCGCCCCGCCGCGGGCTCCCAGCGGATCTGGCGCACCTGCCGCGCCTGCATCCGGGCGCTCCCGTCGGCGTAGGTTTCGGTCGTGTAGCAGTAGTGGCCCGCCTCGGCGGTCCACGACGCGTCGGCGCGGGCGTCGAAAGTCCAGTACGGCAGATAGATTCCCTTGACGGTATCGGTCAGCGCCCGGCGCTTGAGCGCATTCGGCGCCAGCCACAGCCGCGAGTACCAGGCGCGGATGCCGTCGCGCGCGCGATCCTCGCCGATCTTGAACGGCAGCAGACTCTCGGGACGAAACGCGTCCTTGGCCTCGTCGTAGGCGACGAGCTGCGCCGAGCCGCAGAACTCGCAGGTCTGCGCCTGCCGGTTGGCGTCGAGCACCGAGATCGCCTGACAGCTTTGGCACTTGACGTAGCGCTTCGCGGCCAGCCAGCCGCGCCTGTCGTCGCCGATGTCGCGCAGCGCGGCGACCAGATCGTGCTCGACGATCGCGCCGCCGGCGTCGATCGTGGCCGGCGAAACCGTTCCGCAGAACGGGCACAGCAGCGCCTGCCGCGACGGATTCCAGACGCTCTCGGCGCCGCACGCCGGGCAAGCGAACTTCTGTCGCGCCAGCGTCTCCGGCCCGTCGCGTCCGGGCGCGGCCGGAAGCGATGCGGTTTCGGTCATGCGCCCGGCGCCATCGCGATCAGCGGATCAGGTAGCCGATCACGCGCCACGCGCCGTCGCCCTCGCGTTGCAGCGTCACCGTCTCGCGGGCGACGGCCTTCTTCGAGAAGGTGGTGTGAAAGACGACGACCGCGTAGTCGCCGTCGGGCGCGCCGGGAAAGGTCTTCCGGAACTCGGTCGACTGTATCGCGCGGCCGGTGAGCGTGCCCAGCGGCTCCCTCACCTGCGCCAGCGACTCGGCCCAGCGCTCGCGGGTGATCGCGTTCTGGAACGGTGGTCCGGCCGCCTGCCAGCTCGCCGCGGCGTCGCCGCGATCGGTCATCGCGAGCCAGCCTCGTGCCGTCTCCTGCACCAGGCTCGCCTGCGGGCTCTGCGCGAGAACGACGCCGACCGCGAGCATCGCTACCGCCGCGAGCGCGAGCCATGCGCTCGCCCGGAGTTTCATCGTCGCTTTCCGCTCGTTCAGGACTGCAGGAACCGGTCGATCGCGGCCCGCGTGACCCGCCACTGCGTGCCGATCTGCTTGCCCTTGAGGTCGCCCTTCTCGAGGCTCACGATGACGTCCGATTCGGCGACACCGAGGACCGTCGCGACCTGCGCCGGCGTCAGCAGTTGAGGCGCATCGGTCGCCGCCGTCGCGCCGTCGGGCGCGGCGACGCCGGGCGTGGCCTGGGCACCCATGATGCCGCCGGAACGGTTCATCATCTGCTGCGCCATCGCCATGCCGACCGCCATTTCGGCGGCCATGCCGCCGGGGCCGCCGTCGCCCTTCTCGAGGCCCTGCGCCATCTGGAACTTGACGTAGTCGTTGAGGCTGCCGACCGCGGCCATGCTCGATCGCTTGTCGATCGCCTGCTCGACTTCCGGCGGCACCGAAACGTTCTCGACGACGAAGCTGGTGATCTCGATTCCGTACCTGGTCGTCGTCTGCGGGTTGATCAGCGGCAGCAGCGCATTGCCCAGCTCGGCATAGCGCGCAGCGACGTCGAGTGCCGGGATCTTCGACTGCGCCAGCGCCTCCGAAAAGACGCTGACGATGCGCGAGCGCATCGTGTCGTTGAACTCGTCCAGCCGGAAGTGATCGTCGGTCCCGGCGACCTCCTTCAGGAACAGCTTCGGATCGGTGATGTGGAAATCGTAGATGCCGAAGGCGCGCAGCCGGACGATCCCGAAGTCCTGGTCGCGCATCATCACGGGATTGGCCGTGCCCCACTTGTTGCCGGTAAAAAGCCGCGTCACGACATAGTAGACGTCGGCCTTGAACGGCGATTCGAACCCGTACTTCCAGCCCTTGAGGTCGCTCAGCACCGGGATGTTGTCGGTGGTCAGCGCGTACCTGCCCGGACCGAAGGTGTCGCCGAACTGCCCGAGGTAGACGAATTGCGCGATCTGCGACTCGCGCACGACGAGCTGCGCGCCGCGCTTGATTTCCCTGTCCTCGTCGGGGAAGCGGTACGACAGCGTGTCGCGCGAATCATCGGTCCACTCGATGATGTCGATGAATTGCCTGGTGATGAAATCCATCAGCGCCATGTCGGTCTCCGCGCCAGCCTGTCTACGGCTTTGCCGCAGCGGACGGCTTGCCCGCTGCCGCCTCGGCGTGCTTGATCTCGCTTTCCAGCCGGTCGAGCGGCAGCGCCCCCGGGACGACCGTGCCGTCGGCGAACACCAGCGTCGGCGTCGCGCTGACGTGATATTTCTGGCCGAGCAGCGCGGTCTGCGCGATCGGTGTCGGACAATCGCCCTTGTTGGACGGCAGCTTGCCCGACGCGAACCAGTCGTCCCAGGCCTTGGCCCGGTCGGGCGCGCACCAGATGCGCGCCGACTTGTGCGCCGCGTCGGGATGCAGCTGGTCGATCGGGAACAGGAAAGTGTAGATCGTCACGTTGTCGAGCGTTTTCATCTCCGCTTCGAGGCGCTTGCAGTACGGGCAATCGGCGTCGGCGAAGATGGCGAGCTTGCGCGCGCCGGTGCCCTTCACCTTCTTGATCGCCAGTTCCAGCGGCAGCTCGCTCCAGGCGACGCGGTTCAGCTCGCGCATTCTGGCGTCGGTCAGGTTCTGCTTGCTGTCGGCATCGAAGATCGAGCCGACCATCAC
>DATEFZ010000161.1:0-4823 GCA_035280325.1 Casimicrobiaceae bacterium | reverse complement strand
GCCGCCGCGGTCCGGTTGAAGCGCGTCTTTTCCAGCGCCTCGTTGATCGCGGCGCGCTCGACGCGGTCCAGATAGTCCTGCAGCGGCCATTTGTCCCCGGCCGGCAGCACGGCGTCGCCGTCGTCGGGCGGCGGCGTCAGGTGCAGGTCCTCGGCGCTGATCTGCTGCGTATCCGCGGCGAGGGAGAGCCCGCGCTCGAGGATGTTCTCGAGCTCGCGCACGTTGCCGGGGAACGGATAGGCCTCCAGCGCGGCGACCGCCTCGGTGTCGAGCCGCGCCGGAGTGCCGCGCGAGAGCTTCTTCAGGATCGCATCGGCGATCAGCGGGATGTCTTCGCCCATCTCGCGCAGACTCGGCATCGCCAGCTCGATCACGTGCAGCCGGTAGAACAGGTCCTGACGGAACTCGCCGGCATCGACCAGCGCGGGCAGCTTCTTGTGCGTGGCGCTGATGATCCGCACGTCGACCGGCTCCTCGGTGGTGGCGCCGACCTTGCGCACCTTCTTCTCCTGGATCGCGCGCAGCAGCTTGACCTGCATCGGCAGTGGAAGGTCGGCGACTTCGTCGAGGAACAGCGTGCCGCCGTTCGCTGCCTGGAAGAAGCCGTCGCGGTCGCCCTCGGCGCCGGTGAACGCCCCCTTCTTGTAGCCGAAGAATTCCGACTCCATCAGGTTCTCGGGAATGGCGCCGCAGTTGACCGGGACGAACGGATGCTCGGCGCGCGCGCCGCCGATGTGGATCATCCTCGCCGCCAACTCCTTGCCGCTGCCCGACTCGCCGGTGATGAATACCGGCGCCTGGCTTTTCGACAGCCGCTCGATCATCGACCGCACCTGCATGATCGCTGGCGATTCGCCCAGCAGCTGGTACGACGACGGCGCCGCAGGTTTCTCCGGCACCTTGAGCGCCTGCTTGACCAGCGCCCGGAGCTGCTCGAGCGCGACCGGCTTGGCGAGGTAATCGAACGCGCCCGCCTTGAGCGCGGCGACCGCGTTCTCGGCACTGCCGAACGCGGTGATCACCGCGACCGGAACGTCGAGCGCCTTTTCGGTGATGTGCTCGACGACGGCGAGGCCTTCGCCGTCGGGCAGCCGCATGTCGGTCAGGCACAGGTCGAACGACTGGCTGTTGAGCTGCTCGATGGCGTCGGCCACCGACTGCGCGCGGCTGGTATCGAGACCCATGCGAGACAGCGTGAGCTCGAGCAGCTCGAGCAGATCCGGTTCGTCGTCGACGACCAGGACTTTCGGTTGTCCGCGATCGCGGGTTCTTCGCGTCATTCGCTCTCCCGGTGCAATGATCTACGCCGACGGATTCGCCGCCCGCTTCAAGGTCAGGCGGAAGTGGGCCCCGGGCCCCTTCGGCAGCAGCTCGAGCGCGGCGCCGTTGGCGTCGGCCAGCTCTCGCGCGATGTACAGCCCGAGGCCCGTGCCACCGGGCCGCGTCGTGAAAAAGGGCTCGAATATCTGCGCCCTAAGCTCGGCGGGAATGCCCGGTCCGTCGTCGGCCAGCTCGGATATTACGGCATCCCCCATGTATCCGGCACGGCCGAGGATCTGGATACTGCCGTCCTTCTTCTGGCAGTGCTGCCAGGCGTTGCGCACCAGGTTCCAGACGATCTGGCCCAGGTGACCCCGATCGAACACCACGTAGAGCTCGGACGGGCATTGCAGAATTACCGACGACGGCGGGATGCCTTCCGCCTGCACGACTTCGTCGACCAGCGAAGCGACGAAGTCGGCGTAATCGATGACCTCCGGCTGCTGGCGGTCGCGCCGGTTGAGCTGCAGCACTTCGCCGACGATGCGATCGATCCGCTTGGCGTTGTTGCGGATCATCGACAACAGGCGCTCGCCTTCCGGCGCCACCGAGCCGTCCTCCTCGAGCAGCTGCGCCGCCTGGTTGATCGCCGACAGCGGGTTGCGCACCTCGTGCGCGATGCTTGCGGTGAGCCGGCCCATCGCCGCCAGCTTCATCTGCTGTGCCTCCGACTGGGCGCGCCCGAGGTCCTCCAGGTAGATCAGCGTCCCGCCGTTCAGCCCCGAGCCGATGCGCACGTGGCGCACCCTGAGCAGCCGTTGCGTCGCTTCGACCTTGAACGGCGGCAGTGCCTCGGAGAAGTCCTCCTGCCAGCGCCGCCAGTAGTCGTGCAGCGTCGAGCTGAATTCGGCGAGCCGCATGCCTCCTCGCATGCGGCCGAATCCGCCCAGAAGCCGCGTCACCTGCGCGTTGTGGCCGCGCACGACGCCGTTGAGATCGACCACCAGCACGCCGTCCTGCATGTCCTGGATGATCAGGCGATTGACCTGTTCCAGATTGGCCACGTCGATGCCGCGCTGCGCGGCCAGGTCTTCGCTCGCCTTGGTGAAGGTGCCGAGCGCGAGCGCGACGGCTACCGTCGCGAAATACCCGAAGCCGACCAGTCCGGTCTGCAGGATCTGCGCAGCGCCGATGTCGCCCTCGATCAGCCGGTAGCCCTCGAGCGAGATCAGCACCGAGCTCGCCAGGGCAGCGTGGAAAAACGCGATCTGCGTGCGCATCAGCCAGCCGCTCGCCGCGAGCTGCGGGAACAGAAGGATCGACAGCGGCGTGCCGGCGCCGCCGCTGGCGTAGGTCAGCAGCGCGATGAAAAAGATGTCGCCGAGCAGCAGCGATAAGAGCAGCGGCGCCAGCGGGTGGTCGAACGAATCGCGTTGCACCCACCAGAACGAGCCGATGCCGAACACGAAGTAGAACCCGGCAGCGGTCAGGAAGCCGTTCGGCGACCCGATCCCGGCCGCGTGCAGGTCGAGAAACAGCGCCGTCGTGAGCAACAGCGCACCGCAGACCGCGCGATAGATGCCGACGATCCACAGGATGCGCCGGCCGGATTCGGTGATCAGCGCCGGCAACGACGGCGGGGCGAGCGATGGGGCGACCGAATCTGGCGGCACGGCGATCGGGCGTTTCGTTAGCGCTTGGCGCACTGGCCCTCGGGGCAGGCGTGGCCGCCGGCGACCTCGGCCGCCTCCTGGCGCGGCAGGAACACCCCGCAGCGCATGCAGCGAACCATCGGCGCGACCTCGTTGCGCGGCGCCGTGCCGCGGCGGGCGCGTGCATTGCGCAGATTGACGATGCGCAACGCCAGCAGCACGATGAAAATCACCACCAGCCAGGCGATGATCTTGCTCATCGTCGCGATCCGCCGCCAGCCATTAGGGAACCTCTGCATAAGTCCCGCGTGGCCGCGACGGCGGCTTGCCGGGATGAGATGCGCGAAGCGACGCGAAGCCCATGGCGGGCCCCATTGGCGAGCGGCGCGACAAAGCAGATCGCCCCTCATTTGCCAACTGAGGCCCCGTCCCATCCGGGTTTCGCCGCAATGGCCTCATCTGCGTCGTTGCGCGGCTTGCGAATAGGCCAAGCTATTCGCTGCGTCGCGACGCCTAGCATCTGAAGCCATTGCGGCAGAAACGCGGCTCATGAGGGACTTTTGCAGAGGTTCCTTAGACGACCTTCCCCGGGTTGAGCGTCGCCGCCGGGTCGAGCGCGCGCTTGATCCGCCGCATCAGCTCGACCTCGATCGGCGCCTTGTAACGCAACAGCGCGTCGCGTTTCATCTGCCCGATGCCGTGCTCGGCGCTGAAGCTGCCCCCGAATTCGGCGACCAGATCGTAGACGATGCGGTTGGCGTGGTCCGTCTGGGCGAGGAAAGCCGCGGCGTCGATACCGCCTGGCGCGCTCAAATTGTAGTGCAGATTGCCATCGCCCAGATGGCCGAACACGACGTAGCGCACGCCGGGAAAAGCGGCATCGAGCGCCTGCCTGGCGCGAGCGAGAAACTCGGGGATGCGGGCGATCGGTACGCCGATGTCGTGCTTGATGTTGGGTCCCTCGCGCTTCTGCGCATCGGGGATGTGCTCGCGCAGCGCCCACAGCTCGGCCGCCTGGGCGTCCGATGCGGCGATCACTGCGTCCTGCGCGACGCCGGCCTCGATCGCCTCGGCAAGCGCCGATTCGACAGCGCCGGCGAGCGGCGACGCGGCCGCGGCGTCGTCGGCCTGCAGCAGTGCATACCAAGCGTGGCCCGGCAGCGGGTCGCGCAGGGCAGGGAACTGGACGCGGGTCAGCGCGACGCAGTCGGCGGACACCAGCTCGAAGCCGGTTAGCCGATCGCCCAGCGCCTGCCGCAGCGCGCGCAACAGCGCGATCGCCGCCGCCACGTCGGCCACCGCAACCCACGCCGTCGCGGAGCTGCGCGGGCGCGGAAAGAGCTTCAGCACGGCGGCGGTGATGATGCCCAGCGTCCCTTCGCTGCCCAGAAAGAGCTGCTTCAGATCGTAGCCGGTATTGTCCTTGCGCAGGCGGCGCAAGCCGTCCCAGACCGCGCCATCGGCCAGCACCACCTCGAGCCCGAGCACCAGCTCGCGCGCGTTGCCGTAGCGGAGCACCGCGGTGCCGCCGGCGTTGGTCGACAGGTTGCCGCCGATCGCGCAACTGCCTTCCGAAGCGAGCGACAGCGGGAACAGCATTCCCGCGCCGGCGGCAGCGTCCTGGACGCTCGCCAGCGGCACGCCGGCCTCGACCGTCATCGTCGCGTCGTCGGCGTCGATGGCGCGGACGCGGTTCAGGCGCGACAGCGTCACCACGATCTGCTCGCCGCTCGCGTCCGGCGTCGCGCCGCCGCACAGGCTGGTGTTGCCTCCCTGCGGCACGAGCGGCACGCCGTCCGCGGCGCAGCAGCGCACGATCGCGGCGACCTCGGTCGTCGATCCCGGCCGCACGACGGCCCGCGCGCGACCGCGGTAGCGCTCGCGCCAATCGGTGACGTACGGCGCGACGTC
>DATEFZ010000160.1:0-12484 GCA_035280325.1 Casimicrobiaceae bacterium | reverse complement strand
GCGAACGACCTGATCGGCCGCAAGATCGCGCGCGACAAGGGCCGTGCGCTCGGCGCTGCGATTTCGGAGATGCGAGCCATCGAGCGCTCGCTCGCAGAAGCAGGGTCCGACGAGCTCAAGCGGATCGGCGAGCGCCGCATTGGCCGCCGCGAGCTCGCCGCCGATGCGCTTCAGGTCGGCGTCGTCGGAAGCGGCGAGCTCGGCAGCGACCCGGCCGATGTCGGCGCCGACCGCGCGCGCCACCTTGCCGCCGTCCTTCGCGGTTTTGCGGCCGATCAGGTCGTTGGCCTGGATCGCCGTCGTGCCCTCGTAGATCGTGGTAATGCGTGCATCGCGGTAGTCCTGCGCCGCGCCGGTCTCCTCGATGAAGCCCATGCCGCCGTGCACCTGCACGCCGAGATAGGCGACCTCCTGCGCGACCTCGGTGCTCCAGCCCTTGACGATCGGGATCATCAGGTCGCCGAAAGCCTGGTGCTGCTTGCGCGCTTCGGCATCGGGATGCCGGCGCGCGTTGTCGATCGCGGCGCCGGTGACGTAGGCGACCGCCCGCATCGCCTCGGTCTGCGCCTTCATCGTCAGCAGCATCCGCCGCACGTCGGGGTGCTGCAGGATCGTCGCCTTCTGCCCCGCCTTCTCCTGCCCGGGCGCCCTGCCCTGCACGCGATCGCGGGCGTAGGCGCGAGCGCGCTGGTAGGCGCGCTCGGCGATGCCCAGGCCCTGGATGCCGACCGAGAAGCGGGCCAGGTTCATCATGATGAACATGTATTCGAGGCCGCGGTTCTCTTCGCCGACCAGATAGCCGACCGCGCCGCCGCGGTCGCCGTAAGCGAGCACCGCGGTCGGGCTGGCATGGATGCCCAGCTTGTGCTCGATCGACACGCAGTGCACGTCGTTGCGGGCGCCGAGGCTGCCGTCGGCCTTGACCAGCACCTTGGGCACGACGAAAAGCGATATCCCCTTGACGCCCTCGGGCGCGGTCGGCGTGCGCGCCAGCACCAGGTGGATGATGTTGTCGGTGTAATCCTGCTCGCCGTAGGTGATGAAGATCTTCTGCCCGTGGAGGCGGAAGCTGCCGTCGTCCTGCGGCACCGCGCGGGTGCGAACTGCCGCCAGGTCGGATCCGGCCTGCGCTTCGGTCAGGTTCATCGTTCCGGTCCAGACGCCGGACACCATCTTGTCGAGGAATGTCGACTGCAGCCTTTCGGACCCGACCAGCTCGAGCGCGTCGATCGCGCCCTGGGTCAGCATCGGGCACAGCGCGAACGCCATGTTGGCGCCGTGCCACATCTCCTCGACCGCGGTGGCGACGAGCTGTGGCAGTCCCTGGCCGCCGTGCGCCGGGTCCTTGGTCAGCCCGTTCCAGCCGTTCTCGGCGAAGCGCGTGTACGCGGCCTTGAAGCCCGACGGCGTGGTCACCGCGCCGTCGCGCCAGGTCGAGCCCTCGCGGTCGCCGGAGGCGTTCAGCGGATCGAGCACCTCGGTCGCGAATTTCGCCGCCTCGTCGAGGATCGCGTCGACGGTGTCGCGCGTCGCTTCCTCGAAGCCGGGAAGCTTCGCCACCTGGTCGAGGCCGGCGACCTCGTAGAGCGCGAAGCGGATTTCCTCGAGTGGGGCGCGGTAGGCACTCATCGTCGAATTTCCTTCGAATCGCCGGTGATCAGCCCAGCTCGGCGGTCAGCGCCGGCACGATCTCGAACAGGTCGCCGACCAGGCCGTAGTCGGCGATCTGGAAGATCGGCGCCTCGGCGTCCTTGTTGATCGCGACGATCACCTTGCTGTCCTTCATGCCGGCCAGATGCTGGATCGCGCCGGAGATGCCGATCGCGATGTAGAGGTCGGGCGCGACGATCTTGCCGGTCTGCCCGACCTGGTAGTCGTTCGGCACGTACCCGGCGTCGACCGCCGCGCGCGAGGCGCCGATCGCGGCGTGCATCTTGTCGGCCAGCGCTTCGAGCATCTTGAAGTTCTCGCCGTTCTGCATGCCGCGGCCGCCGGAGATCACGACGCGCGCGCTGGTGAGCTCGGGCCGGTCGGACCGGGTCAGCTCCTGGCCGAGCACCTCGGCCAGTCCGGCGTCGGCCGGCGCCGCGACCGTTTCGATCGAAGCGTTGCCGCCGCTCGCCGCCGCGGCATCGAAGCCCGTGGTGCGCACCGTGATCACTTTTCTCGCGTCCTTCGACTGCACGGTGGCGAAGGCGTTGCCGGCGTAGATCGGGCGCACGAAGGTGTCGGCCGATTCGACCGCGACGATGTCCGAGATCTGCGCGACGTCGAGCAGCGCGGCGATCCTGGGCGCGACGTTCTTGCCGAAGCCGGTCGCCGGCAGCAGGATGTGCGAGTACTGCGCCGCCAGGCCGACGACGAGCGCGGCGAGATTCTCCGCCCCCTGCGCGGCGAGCTGCGGCGCGTCGGCGACCAGCACTTTGGCGACACCGGCGACTTGCGCTGCCGACTTCGCCGCCGCGTCGACGCCCTGCCCGGCGACGAGCACCCGGATCTCGCCGCCGACCTTCTGCGCGGCGGCGACCGTGTTGAGCGTCGCGCTCTTGAGGCCCGACCGATCGTGCTCGGCGACGACGAGAACGGTCATGATGCTCCGGTGCGGTTCGCGGTCACGGGATCACCTTGGCCTCGTTGCGAAGCCTCGCCACCAGTTCCTTGACGTCGGCCACCTTGCCGCCGCCCTTGCGCTTCGCAGGCTCGGCAACCTTGAGCGTGGCGAGCCGCGGTGCCGCGTCGACGCCGAGCGCTTCCGGCGAAGTCGTCTCCATCGGCTTTTTTTTCGCCTTCATGATGTTGGGCAGGGTGGCGTAGCGCGGCTCGTTCAGCCGGAGATCGGTGGTGACCACCGCCGGCAGCTTCACCTTGACCGTCTCCATGCCGCCGTCGATTTCGCGGCGGACCGTCGCCGCGTCGCCGGCGACGTCCAGCTTCGAGGCGAACGTGGCCTGTCCCCAGCCGAGCAGCGCCGCAAGCATCTGTCCGGTCTGGTTGGCATCGTCGTCGATCGCCTGCTTGCCCAGGATGACGAGCTGCGGCGCTTCCTTGTCGGCGATCGCCCTCAGCAGCTTGGCGACCGCGAGCGGCTGCAGCTCGACACCGGTCTCGACTAGGATGGCTCGATCGGCTCCCAGCGCCAGCGCGGTGCGCAGCGTCTCCTGGCAGGCCGCGACGCCGCAGGAAACCGCGACGATCTCGGTGGCGATGCCTTTTTCCTTGAGCCGGACCGCTTCCTCGACGGCGATCTCGTCGAACGGGTTCATCGACATCTTGACGTTGGCGGTGTCGACGCCGCTGCCGTCGGGCTTGACCCGCACTTTGACGTTGAAATCGACGACGCGCTTGACCGGAACCAGGATTTTCATCGCGTGCCCGGGCGCAGCGGCCGCGGAGGCCCGCGCGGCCGGATGCCGCACGGTGCGCCGAATTATAGCGTGAATCGCCGCCGTGCCCGGCGGGCGGCGCCGTCCTGCGCCGGCCCGGGCGCGCGAGCTTTCAGGCGCGAGCGTCCGCTAGCGCCTGACGTCGCATTGCGGATTGGCGGGATCGATCGCGCCCTGCCAGGCCAGCACGTTGTTGTCGCGGATCGGGTCGGGAACGATGCGGTCGGGATCGGCGACGACCTCGATCCTCCTGACGTCGGCCGCCGGGATCACCGTCGAGTTGAGCTTGAGCACGACATCCCTGGCCACGTAGAGATTGAGGTAGCGCACGGCTTCGAAGCGCTCCTGGGCGCCGCTCGCCGTCGTCACCGTGGCAGCGACGCGAAACGCCGCCATGTCGCCGCTGAAGAACGGAACGCGGTAGATGTCGTCGGCCCCCATGTTGCGCACGTCGGCCAGCACGACCAGCCGGCCGTCGTCGCCGCGCCGGCAGGCAATCGATTCGAGCTTCAGGTCGGCGCGCGGATCCTCGTCGTACATCGGGAAGCCGAACATCGTGTAGTCGGGGTAGGTGAGCTTGACCGGAAAGCGCACCGGGTGCGGCGGAACCTCGTCGTATACGGTCGGCGAAAAGCGGTCGCCGTCGTAGGTGACCAGCGATTGGCAGCCGGCCAGCCCCGCGACGGCGGCGATGAATCCGATCCTGGCGATCGAGCGCATGGCGTTCTCCCTTGGATGCCGGGTTTTTGGGCCGTACGACGGCAAAAATCCGGTTGCCGCGCCGTCGGCCCCACCCTTATACCGGCGTCATAATGGGGCGCCGCCGGCGGGAGGTCAATATCCGCCTCGCGCCAGCCCTAGCCGCAGCGCGGCGGGTGGTCGCGGACCAGCGCGTCCAGCGTCGCGTACAGAGCTTCGTCGGCGGCCCGCTCCCGCCTCGCCAGGTCCCGCGCTTCGGCGTCGCTCAGCCGGGCGCCGGCCTCGGTCCAGGCGCTCGCCTCGGCCAGCAGGCCGTTTTCGTAGCGCGCCTCGACGCTCGGCGCGCCGCTGCGGTACCACGAGCGCTTGACTCCGTGCGGCTTGCCCTCGACATACGGCGCCTCCGATTTGGGTCGCAGCTCGCGGCCGTTGCCGCGCGCCGTGTACCAGAGGGCGACGGTGCCGACTCGGATGTCGTCGTTGTACGGTACGACCGCGATGCGCGCCCCGTCGCCGGTCCAGAAGATGAAGGTGCCGGTCTTCCTGCCCTGCGAGAAGGCGCCGACCGCGCGCAGGCGGCCGTCGGGCAGGTAGAGCTCCCAGGCGCCGTTGGGCACGCCGTCGCGACAGGCGCCGACTGCCTCGAACTGCTCCTGCGCCGGCGCGTTCGTGCCGCCGAACGCCGACGCGGCGAAGAGCGTCAGCGCGAGCCGCGCCGCGCCCACCATGCCGCGATCTCGCCGACGATGCCGCGGCGGAACGCGAGCACGCAGACCACGAATATGACGCCGGTGATGACCGTCACCCACTCGCCGAATCCGGCCAGGTAATTCTCCAGCGCGATGATCACGAACGCGCCGACGACCGGTCCGAAGATCGTCCCCATGCCGCCGAGCAGCGTCATCAGCACGACCTCGCCCGACATCGTCCAGTGCACGTCGGTCAGCGACGCCAGCTGGAAGACGATCGCCTTGGTCGCGCCGGCGAGCCCCGCCAGCGTCGCCGACAGCACGAACGCCAGCAGCTTGTAGCGGTCGGCATCGTAGCCGAGCGAGATCGCGCGCGGCTCGTTTTCGCGGATCGCCTTGAGCACCTGCCCGAACGGCGAATGGATGATCCGGTGGATGAGCAGGAAGCCGGCCAGGAAAATCACCAGCACCGTGTAGTAGATGGCGAGCGGCTGCGACAGGTCGAACAGGCCGAACAGGCGGCCGCGCGGAACCGCCTGGATGCCGTCCTCGCCGTGGGTGAACGGCATCTGCAGATAGAAGAAGTAGATCATCTGCGCGACCGCCAGCGTGATCATCGCGAAGTAGATGCCCTGGCGGCGAATGGCCAGCGCGCCGACGACGACGCCGAGGAGCGCCGCGGCCAGCGTGCCGAGCACGATCGCCAGCTCAGGCGAGAGCCCCCACACCTTCGCCGCGTGGGCGCAGACGTAGCTGGCGGTGCCGAAGAACATCGCATGGCCGAACGACAGGAGGCCGCCGAAGCCCAGCAGCAGGTTGAAAGCGCACGCGAACAGCGCGAAGCAGAGCGCCTTCATCAGGAATATCGGGTAGATGCCGACCAGAGGCGCCACCGCCAGCGCGAGCGCCATGATCACGATCGAGAGCAGCACGCCGCCCTGCGCGTCGCGCACAGTCACTGCCGGCGGAGCCATCGTCGCCATCGCCTATCTCTCCCTGCCGAACAACCCGGCCGGGCGGAACATCAGCACGATGACCATGATCACGAAGATCACCGTGTTGGAGGCCTCGGGATAGAAATACTTGGTCAGACCCTCGATGACGCCGAGGCCGAAGCCGGTCAGGATCGCACCCATGATCGAGCCCATGCCGCCGATGACCACGACCGCGAACACGACGATGATCAGATCGGCGCCCATCAGCGGGTTGACCTGGTAGATCGGCGCCGCCATCACTCCGGCCAGCGCCGCCAGCCCGACGCCGAAGCCGAACGTCAGCGTCACCATGCGCGGCACGTTGACGCCGAAGGCCTGCACCAGCGCCGGGTTCTCGGTCGCCGCGCGCAGATAGCTGCCGAGCTTGGTCCGCTCGATCACGTACCAAGTCGAAAAGCACAGCAGCAGCGAGGCGGCGATCACCCAGGCGCGATAGATCGGCAGGAACATGAAGCCCAGGTTGACCCCGCCGGTGAGCTGCGACGGCATCTGGTACGGCTGCCCGGACGAGCCGAACTCGTTGCGGAACAGCCCCTGGATCACCAGCGCCAAGCCGAAGGTCAGCAGCAGCCCGTACAGATGATCGAGCTTGTACAGGCGGGAGAGCATCGTGCGCTCGATGACGATGCCGACCGCGCCGACGACGATCGGCGCGATCAAGAGCGCCCACCAGTAGCCGACGCCGGCCTTGGTCAGCAGGAACCAGGCGCAAAACGCGCCCATCATGTACTGCGCGCCGTGGGTGAAGTTGATGATGTTGAGCAGGCCGAAGATCACCGCCAGGCCGAGCGAAAGCATCGCGTAGAACGAGCCGTTGATGAGCCCGATCAGCAGCTGGCCGAACAGTGCCTGCATCCAATCCTCTCCAGGCCGGCGGCGCGGTGCGTCACTTGATGAACGAGCAGCCGCCGTCCTTCAGCGGACGGAATGCCTCGTCGGCGGGGATCGTCGCCAGCACCTTGAAGTAATCCCATTCGGCCTTCGATTCCGACGGCTTCTTGACTTCGACCAGGTACGCCGGATGGATGCCGCGGCCGTCGGCGCGGATCGAGCCCTTGCCGAACAGCGGATCGTCGGTCGGCATCTCCTTCATCTTGGCCACCACCTTGGCGCCGTCGGCGTCGCTCTTCAACGCCTCGACCGCCTTGAGGTAGTGCAGCACGACCGCGTACACGCCGGCGTGGACCATCGTCGGATGGATGCCTTTGTCCTGCGGCGCAAAGCGCTTGGCGAAGGCGCGGGTCTTGTCGTTCATGTCCCAGTAGAACGTCGTCGTCAGGATCAGCCCCTGCGCCGTCGGCAGGCCGAGCGAATGGACGTCGGTGATGAACACCAGCAGTCCGGCCAGGCTCTGGCCGCCTTTGACGATGCCGAACTCGGCGGCCTGCTTGATCGAGTTGGTGGTGTCGCCGCCGGCGTTGGCGAGGCCTATGATCTTGGCCTTCGACGCCTGCGCCTGCAGCAGGTACGACGAGAAGTCCGCCGTGTTGAGCGGGACGTTGACCGTGCCAAGCACCTTGCCGCCGTTCCTCTCGACCGCGGCCGCGGTGTCGCGCTCGAGCGCGTGGCCGAACGCGTAGTCCGCCGTCAGGAAGTACCACGAGGTGCCGCCGTGCTTGGTGATCGCGGTCCCCGTGCCGTTGGCCAGCATCCAGGTGTCGTAGGTGAAATGCACGCTGTTCGGCGAGCACGCCTTGCCGGTGAGGTCCGACGACCCGGCGCCCGAGATCAGGAACACCTTGTTCTTCTCCTTGGTGACCTGCGACACCGCCAGCGCGACACTCGACGTCGGGACATCGACGATCGCATCGACGCCCTCCGCGTCGTACCAGCGGCGCGCGATCGCCGAGCCGACATCGGGCTTGTTCTGGTGGTCGGCGGAGACGATCTCGACCTTGTAGCCGCGCTTCTCGATGCCGGAATCCTCGACCGCCATCCTGGCGGCGGCGATCGAGCCCTGGCCGCCGATGTCGGCATACAGGCTCGACATGTCGGACAGCACGCCGAGCTTGATCACGTTGTTGGTGATCTGCGCCTGCGCGGTGCCGGCGGCGAACGCGCCGGCGATCGCCAGCGCAATGAGACTACCATTCAGTGCCTTCATCTACCCTCTCCTCTTTTGGACAACATCAGCGATCTTCCGCGGCGTCAGACGCCGAGATATTCGTGCAGCTTGTTCATCTTCGCATCGAGCTCGGAATTGGCGATCGTGTCGATGATCCGTCCGCGCTCCATCACGTAGTGGCGATCGGCGACCGTGGCGGCGAACAGGAAGTTCTGCTCGACCAGCAGGATCGTGTAGCCCTTGGCCTTCAACTGGCCGATCGTGCGGCCGATCTGCTGGACGATGACCGGAGCAAGCCCCTCGGTCGGCTCGTCGAGCAGCAGCAGCCGGGCCCCGGTGCGCAGGATGCGGCCGATCGCCAGCATCTGCTGCTCGCCGCCGGAGAGCTTGGTGCCCTGGCTCGCCCGTCGCTCGGCCAGGTGCGGAAACAGCTGATAGATCTCGGCCACCGGCAGTCCGCCGTCGCGCACTTTCGGCGGCAGCAGCAGGTTCTCCTCGACGTTCAGGCTGGCGAAGATTCCGCGCTCTTCCGGGCACCATGCGATCCCCATGCGCGCGATCCGGTCCGACCGCAGCCGCACCGTCTGCCGGTTCTCGAACAGGATCGAGCCTTCGCGTCGCGGCACGACGCCCATGATCGACTTGAGCGTCGTCGTCTTGCCGGCGCCGTTGCGCCCGAGCAGCGTGACCACCTCGCCCTGGGTGACGTCGAAATTGACGCCGTGCAGGATGTGCGACTCGCCGTACCAGGCCTGGAGATCGCGCACCGCGAGCAGCGGTGCCGGCGCGGTCGCCGCGCTGCGCGCGGCGTCAGGCATGGAAGCCGCCCAGATACGCGTCGATCACCGCCGGATTCTTCGATACCGCCGCGTAGTCGCCCCTGGCCAGCACCTCGCCGCGCGCCAGCACCGTGATGCGGTCGGACAAGGTCGAGACCACCGACAGATTGTGCTCGACCATCAGCACGGTGCGATCGGCCGCCACCTTGCGGATGAGCGCGGCGATGCGCTCGACGTCCTCGTGCGTCATGCCGGCGGTCGGTTCGTCGAGCAGCAGCATCTCGGGGTCGAGCGCCAGCGTGGTCGCGATCTCCAGTGCGCGCTTGCGTCCGTAGGCAAGCTCGCCGGCGGTCGTCTCGGCAAAGTCGGCGAGCCCGACCGCTTCGATCAGCTCCCCGGCCCGCGCGTCGAGCTGGCGCAGCACCCGTTCGGAGCGCCAGAAGTCGAGCGACCAGCCGCGCTTGCGCTGCAAGGCGATGCGAACGTTCTCGCGCACCGTCAGATGCGGGAACACCGCCGAGATCTGGAACGAGCGCGCGAGTCCCATGCGCGCGATCGCCGCCGGCCGCGCCCCGGTGATGTCGGCGCCCTTGTACAGGATCTGGCCGCGAGTCGGCGACAGGAAGTGGGTCAGCAGGTTGAAGCAGGTCGTCTTGCCGGCGCCGTTGGGGCCGATCAGCGCGTGTATCGTGCCGCGCACCACCTTCAGGTCGACGCCGTTGACGGCGACGAAGCCCTTGAACTCCTTGGTCAGCCCGCGCGTCTCGAGAATGATGTCGGCCATGCCGTCCCGCCACCTGCCGCGCCGGCGCCCCTGTGGTTGCTCCGGGGGATTATCCGGGCCGGAGCCCGGCTTGGCAAACCACGGCCGCCGTCAGTCGTCCCAGCGCGGCTTTCGCTTGGCGACGAACGCGCCGACGCCTTCCTGCGCGTCCTTGCCCAGCATGTTGCGGGTGATGACCTCGGTGGCGCAGGCGTAGGCCTCGGCGATGTTCTGCTCGAGCTGCCGGTAGAAGAACTTCTTGCCGGCGGCGATCACCCGGCGCGGCTTCTCGATCAGCACTCGAGCGAGCGCCGCGGTTTCGGCGTCGAGCCGCTCGGGTGGCGCGATCCGGTTGATCAGTCCCCAGGCCAGCGCTGTCGGCGCGTCGATGAACTCGCCGGTCATCACCATCTCGAACGCCCGCTTGACCGCGATGTTGCGCGACACCGGCACGCCCGGCGTGGCGCAGAACAGACCGAAGTTGATGCCGGATGTCGCGAAGCGGGCGTCGGCCGATGCAACCGCCAGGTCGGCGCCGGCGACGAGCTGGCACCCGGCCGCGGTGGCGATGCCGTGCACCCTGGCGATCACCGGCTGCGGCAGGCGGCGCAGGGTCAGCATCACGTCGCAACAACTCCGGAACAGCTCGCCCACGAACTGTTCGGTCGAGTGGGCCAGCATCTCCTTCAGATCGTGTCCCGGAGAAAAGGCGCGACCGGCGCCAGCGAGCACGACCACGCGCACAGCGTCGTCGGCGGCGATCGCATCGAGCGCGGACTGCAGCTCGGCGAGCATTGCCCGGTTGATCGCATTGAACTGCGCCGGGCGGTTGAGCGTCAGCGTGCACACGCCGCCGGCATCGGTTCGCAGCACGACGGGCTCGGGCGAAGGTTCGAGCGGCGGAGGCGTCATCGCGAAAGCCCTACTCGATCGCGCTCGTCGAGCGCACGCGCTCGCGCAGCACGAATTTCTGGATCTTGCCGGTCGAGGTCTTCGGCAGTTCGCCGAAGATGACCCGTTTCGGCGCCTTGAATCGCGCCAGCAGGCTCCGGCAATGGTCGATCAGCTCGCTCTCGGTCACCGCGGCGCCTTCCTTGACCTCGACGAACGCGCACGGCGTCTCGCCCCATTTCGGGTCGGGCTGCGCGACCACCGCAGCGCCGAGCACCGCGGGATGCCGGTACAGCGCATCCTCGACCTCGATCGAGCTGATGTTCTCGCCGCCGGAGATGATCACGTCCTTCGAGCGGTCCCTGATCTTGACGTAGCCGTCGGGCTGCATCACCGCGAGGTCGCCCGAGTGGAACCAACCGGCGGCAAAGGCTTCATCGGTGGCGGTCGGGTTCTTCAGATAGCCCTTCATCGTGATGTTGCCGCGAAACATGATCTCGCCCATCGTCTCGCCGTCGCGTGGCACCGCGGTCATCGTCTGCGGGTCCATTACCGTCATGCCCTCCTGACAGGTATAGCGCACGCCCTGCCGGCCGTTGCGCTCGGCCTGCCCGCCGACGTCGAGCGCGCTCCATTCGCGCTGCTTGGCGCAGATCGCCGCCGGCCCGTAGGTCTCGGTCAGGCCGTAGACGTGGGTGATGTCGAAGCCCATCCGCTGCATGCCCTCGATCACCGACGCCGGCGGCGCCGCGGCCGCGACCAGGCAATTGACCCGATGGTCGATGCCGTGCTTCCATTCCGCCGGCGCGTTGATCAGCATCGCGTGCACGATCGGTGCTCCGCAGTAATGCGTGACCTTGTGCTCGCGAATGGCGTCGAGCACCGCCTTGGCCTCGACCTTGCGCAGGCAGACGTTTGTGCCGGCGTTGGCTGCCATCGTCCACGGAAAGCACCAGCCGTTGCAGTGGAACATCGGCAGCGTCCACAGGTAGACCGAGTGGCGCGGCATGCCCCAGTCGATGATGTTGCACAGCGCGTTGAGATACGCGCCGCGGTGGTGGTAGACGACGCCCTTCGGATTGCCGGTCGTGCCCGAGGTGTAGTTGAGCGCGATCGCGCTCCACTCGTCGGCCGGGAGCTGCCAGGCGAACGCGGCATCGCCGCCGGCGATGAACTGCTCGTAGTCGATCGCGCCCAGCCTGGCGCCGCCCGGTGCCAGCGGGTCGACGATGTCGATCACCAGCGGCTTGTCCGACAGCGATGCGAGCGCCGCGCCGATCGTCGGCGCGAACTCGGTGTCGGTGATCAGCACGCGCGCCTCGCCGTGGCCGAGCATGAAGGCGATCGCTTCGGCGTCGAGCCGGGTGTTCAGCGTGTTGAGCACGCCGCCGGCCATCGGCACGCCGAAATGCGCCTCGACCATCTCGGGCGTGTTGGCCGCCATCACCGCGACGGTGTCGCCGGGGCCGACGCCGGCGCGCGACAGCGCCGAGGCCAGCCGGCGCGCGCGCTGATAGGTCTGCGCCCAGGTGTACCGGCGGTCGCCGTGGACCACCGCCAGCTCTTGCGGATAGGCGTCTGCCGTGCGCGCGATCAGCGACAGCGGCGACAGCGGCGCGTAGTTTGCCGGATTTCTGTCGAGCCCGTGCCGGTAGGGACTGCTGCGGGACATGCGTCGCATGGTAACCAATCCGTCCGAAAACACAATTGACCGCATCGCCCCGAGCTTGCCCCGGTGCAGCGAATTCACTATGCTGCCGTTGTCCTGGCTGGCGGCGTGCTCGATGGGTCACCGGTTGTCGAAGATCGTCACTCGCACCGGCGACGCCGGAACGACGGGCTTGGGCGACGGCTCGCGCGTCGCCAAGGACTCGGCGCGCATCGACGCGATCGGAGCGCTCGACGAGCTCAATTCGACGCTCGGCCTGCTGCTCGCCGAAACGCTTCCCGCCGACGTCGGCGAGTGCCTGACCGATGTGCAGCACGACCTGTTCGACCTCGGTGGAGAATTGTCGATTCCCGGCTACCAGGCTGTGACCGACGCGCACGTCGATCGGCTGGAGGACGCGGTCGAGCGCTTCAATCGCGACCTGAAGCCGCTGAAGGAGTTCGTCCTCCCCGGCGGGACCCGCGCGGCGGGCATCGCTCATGTCGCGCGCACCGTCTGCCGCCGCGCCGAGCGCGCGCTGGTGCGGCTCGCGCAGGCCGAGTCGGTCGCGG
>DATEFZ010000159.1:0-10459 GCA_035280325.1 Casimicrobiaceae bacterium | reverse complement strand
GCGGCGCAGCGAATAGCTTGGCCTATTCGCAAGCCGCGCAACGACGCAGATGAGGCCATTGCGGCGAAACCCGGATGGGACGGGGCTTGCCGGGCGATCTGCTTTGTCGCGCCGCTCGCCAAGGGGGTCTACCATTGGCTTCGCGCCGCTTCGCGCAGCTCATCCCGGCAAGCCGCCGTCGCGACCGCGCGGGACTTATTCAGAGGTTCCCAAGCAAAGCGCGGACGCATTCGGCCACGCCCTGCTCGATGCCCTGCATCGGCGCCGCGTAGCCTGCAGCGCGCAGTCGCGCCGGATCGGCCTGCGTGCAGCTCTGATAGCGCTCGGCCAGCCCGGGCGGAAAACCGACATACTCGATCGCGCCGGACCGGTGCAGCGCTTCGAACGACAGCGCCGGCGCGCCTTCGGCCAGACGGCAGGCGTTGATCGTCGCGGCGGCGACGGCGTTGAACGTGCTCGCGCTGCCGGTACCGACGTTGCAGATCCCCGAGCGCTGCGGATGGTCGAGGAAATAGAGGTTGACCTTGACCACGTCGTCGATGCTGATGAAATCGCGTCGCTGCTCGCCGGCTGCGTAGCCGCCGGACCCTTCGAACAGCTTCACCTTGCCGGTGTCGCGATACTGGTTGAAGAAGTGCCAGACGACCGACGCCATCCGGCCCTTGTGCGCCTCGCGCGGGCCGTAGACATTGAAATAGCGCAGTCCGGCGATCTGCGCGGTGCGCTCGGTCAGCGTCCGCCGTACGTGCTGGTCGAACAGCAGCTTCGAGTAGCCGTAGACATTGAGCGGCGCTTCGGCCGTCGCCTCCTCGCGGAACGCCGGGCCCGCGCCGTACACCGAGGCCGACGATGCATAGATGAATGGAATGTCGTTGTCCTGGCAGTGCCTCAGCAGCGACATCGAGTAGCGGTAGTTGTTGGCGAGCATGAACCGGCCGTCGGTCTCCATCGTATCGGAGCAGGCGCCCTGATGAAGCACCGCCGCGATCTCGTCGTCGAGCTCGCCGTCGGCGAGCCGCGCCGGAAACTCGTCCTGATCGAAGTACTCTGCGATCTCGCAGTCGGCCAGATTGCCGAACTTGCCGGGTTGCTGCAGGTTGTCGACGGCGATGATGCGGTTCTCGCCGCGGGCGTTGAGCGCCTTGACCAGGCTGGAGCCGATGAAGCCGGCGGCGCCGGTGACGACGGTGTACACGCGAGGCCTCTACAATTCGATGTCGACGGCGCCGACTTCGGTGTCGACGAACGGCACGCGCGCCGTCACGCCGCACAGGAGCTCATAGCCGACGGTGCTGGCCGCCGCGGCCACGTCGTCGACCGGCAGCCCTTCGCCCCATAGCACGACCGGGCTGCCGACGATGGCCTCGGGCGCCTCGGTCAGGTCGACCGTCATCAGATCCATCGAGACGCGCCCGGCCGTGCGTACCTTCTTGCCGCAGACCAGCACCGGCGTGCCGTTCGGCGCATGCCGTGAATAACCATCGGCGTAGCCGCAGGCGATGACTCCGATGCGGTGCGCGCGCGAGGCGGTGTAGCCGGCGCCGTAGCCGACGCTGTCGTTGGCCTTGAGATCCTGGACCGCGATCAATTCGCTGCGCAGAGTCATCACCGGCTTCAGTCCGAGCATGTCGGCGGTGTCGTAAGGAAACGGCGACGACCCGTACAGCATGATTCCCGGGCGCACGTAGTCGCCGCCGACGGCGGCGAACCTGACCACGCCGGCCGAGTTGGCGATCGAGCGCGGATACGACAGTCCGCGACAAGCGCGCTCGAACACCTGCAGCTGCTCCTGCACGCCGTCGTCCTCCTCGGCCCGCGCCAGGTGCGTCATCAGGCGAAGCGCCGCGACGCTGCTCGCGCGCGACAGGCGCTCGGCGATCTCGGTCGTGCGCTCGGGGGCGAATCCGAGGCGATTCATCCCGGTGTTGATCTTGATGAACACCTCCAGCGGCCGGGCCAGAGTTGTCGTCTCCAGCATGCGCAGCTGCTCGTCGTGGTGTACGACCACGGCGATGCGTCTGGCCGCGATCTCGGGCAGCTCGGCCGCGGCGAAGAATCCTTCGAGCAGCAGTATCCGGCGGCCATAGTGCCGGTCGCGAAGCGCCGCGGCGGCATCGAGCTCGAGCAACGCAACCCCGTCGGCGTCGGCGAGAGCCGGCAGTACCCGCGCCAGGCCGTGCCCATAAGCGTTGGCCTTCACCACCGCGAGCAGCTGTGCTCCCGCGGCGCGCTCGCGCGCGATGCAAAGGTTGGCGCGCAGCGCCGCGAGATTGATCTGAGCGAGGATCGGACGCGTCACTGGCGAACCTTGGCCACCCGGTTTGGTCTGAGTGGAGGAAACGTGGTATAAGGCGCGAGCCGCGAGCGACGGCGGACGATTTTTCATTATACACAAGCGCTGAATTTCAACCGCGAACGGCGCGCGCATCCAACGAGGAAGATGAAGGCCGGGTTCTACACCGTCATGGCGGCGCAGTTTTTTTCGTCGCTGGCCGACAACGCCTTGCTGGTCGCCGCGATCCAGATGCTGCGCGACATCGGTTCGCCGGCCTGGACGACACCTGCGCTCAAGCAGTGCTTCGTCGTTTCGTACGTCCTGCTGGCACCGCTGGTCGGCGCCTTCGCCGACGCGATGCCCAAGGGGCGCGTGATGCTGATCACCAACGGCATCAAGATCGTCGGCTGCTCGCTCATGCTCCTGAACCTGCACCCGCTGATCGCGTATGCGGTCGTCGGCCTCGGCGCCGCAGCATACTCCCCGGCCAAGTACGGGATCCTGACCGAGCTCCTGCCGCCGCGGCAGCTGGTCGTGGCCAACGGCTGGATCGAGGGCACCACGGTCGTCTCGATCATCCTCGGCGTCCTGCTCGGCGGCGCGTTGATCAGCGGCCCGGTGTCGAGCGCGCTGCTGGCGATCGACATTCCCAAGATCGACACCGGCATCGATACGCCGCCGGAGGCCGCGATCGCGGTGATCATGGGGACCTACGCACTCGCGGCGCTGTTCAACTGGTACATCCCCGATACCGGCGTCGACCATCGCATGCCAAGCAGGAGCCCGTTGTACCTGATCGGCGAATTCTCACATTGCTGCGCGCTGCTGTGGCGCGACAAGCTCGGCCAGATCTCGCTCGCGACGACGACGCTCTTCTGGGGTGCCGGAGCGACGCTGCAGTTCATCGTCATCGACTGGGCGGCGTCGCACCTCTGCTACAACCTGTCTCGCGCTTCGTACCTGCAGGGAGTTGTCGCGATCGGCATCGCGCTCGGAGCGGTGGGAGCGGCCCGATTCGTATCGCTGAAGAATGCGGTCAAGGTCCTGCCGCTCGGCGTGCTCATGGGGTTTGCGGTCATTTCGATGATCTTCATCCAGAGGCTCGAGACCTCGGTGCTGCTGATGACCCTGATCGGCGCGCTGGCCGGATTCTTCGTTGTGCCGATGAACGCGGTGCTGCAGCATCGCGGCCACGTGCTGATGGGCGCCGGCCACTCGATTGCGGTGCAGAACTTCAACGAGAACATCGGCGTCCTGGTGATGCTGTCGTTCTACGCGATCCTGGTCCTGCTCGGGCTGTCGACCAACGCGGTGATCATCCTGTTCGGGCTGTTCGTCGCCGGCCTGATGGGGTTGGTGATGTGGCGGCACCGGATCAACCTCGCCACCGGCGACCTTCTGCACCTCTTGGCCGGCGACCGGCCGGGCACCGGCACGGCAACGCCTGGAACCAAGTCCTGACGTGGCCGCCGGCGCCGGCGAAATCCGGCGCTACAGAATCACAGGCTGGTCGGAAAGCTCGTTGTCGCCGGCGGCGGCGCGCGGAAAATGCTCGGCCAGCAGTGCGCTGATCGCCTCGATGCCCGCCACCGCGCCGTCGGCGAATCGCCGCTCACCGAATGCCGCTTCCATCGTCCGACAGATTTTCTGCCACGCCGCGTCGCCGACGCGAGCGTGAATGCCGCGGTCGGCGACGACCTCGACGTCGCGGTCGGCCAGCAGCACGTAGACGAGGACGCCGCTATTGTGCTCGGTGTCCCAGACCCGCAGGCGGCCGAACACCTCGATCGCGCGCTCTCGCGGGCGCTCTCCCTTCAAAACCAGCGGCAGCGGCAACGCCGCCTCGACGGCAAAGCAAACCTGGCCGGCATGGCGCTTCTCGCCGGCGGCGATCGCGGCGCGAATGCGGTCGAGCACGTTCGGCGGGAACGCGCGGCGTGCCGACCAGTGCTCGGTGGTGAGATGTCGCCAGATGCGCAATGGCGCTCGCGCCTCGGTCGCCACCTTACCAGCCCCCCGAGGCACCACCGCCGCCAAAGCCGCCGCCCCCGCCGCTGAAGCCGCCGCCGCCGAAGCTGCCGCCGCCCCCGAATCCGCCGCCGAAACCGCCACGGCCTCCCGGAATGAATATGCCCGGTCCGCTACGTCCGGCGATGCCGCCGAACAGCATGATCACGAACCCGATGACCGCGGCGGCGCCGGCGATCAGGAGCGACGCGGCGAGAAACCAGGCGACCGCGCCGATGATCCCGGATCCGACCAGCGATCCACCGAGCTTGCCGAAGATCGAGCGTAGAACCCCGCCGAGCACCGGGGCCGCGACCAGCAGCAGGATCAGCACGGTGCCGAAGTCGAATCGGTGGTGCGGCACGGCCTTGCGCGGCGCTGCGGGCGGCAGCGGCTGGCCGCTGCCGACGACCGCGATGATGCGATCGACCCCCGCGTCGATGCCGGTGGCAAAGTTTCCCTTGGCGAATTCGGGCGCGATGCTCTCGCTGATGATCCGGTGCGAGGTGAGGTCGGTCAGCACGCCTTCGAGGCCATACCCGACCTCGATCCGCATCCGCTTGTCGTTCTTCGCCACCAGCAGGATCGCGCCGTTGTCCTTGTCCCGCTGGCCGATCTTCCACGCCTCGGCAACCCGGATCGAATACTGCTCGATCGGTTCCGGCGCGGTGGTCGGGACGATCAGCACCGCGAGCTGATTGGTCGTGCGGGCCTGCCAGTCGCGAAGCTTGGCCTCCAGCGCGCCGCGTTCGCTCGCCGAGAGCGTGCCGGTCAGATCGGTGACGGCGTTCTCGAGCGACGGGATCGGAACCAGCCCTTCCTTCGGCGGTTCCCATGTCGCGCCGACGGCGCACGTTGCCGCCGCGAGGAGCAGCAGCGCGCCGCAGGCGCGGCAGAGGCGCGAAACGGTCACGCCGGCAGCGGCCCGATGGCGCGCGAGGTCAGTTCTTCGGCGCCGGCGGCGTCGGCGCCGGGGAAGGCGGCGCACCCTTGCTGAAATCGACCTTGGGCGGTGCGGTGATCGCCTTTTCGTTGTCGACGGTGAAGTTCGGCTTGATGTTCATCTTGAACAGCATCGCCGTCAGATTGGTCGGGAACGAGCGCACCGTCGTGTTGTACTCCTGGACCGCTTTGATGAACCGGTTGCGGGCTACCGCGATGCGATTCTCGGTTCCCTCGAGCTGCGAGCTCAGGTCGCGGAACAGCGCGTCGGACTTGAGCTGCGGATAGTTCTCCGCCACCACCAGCAGGCGCGACAGCGCCGACTGCAGCTCGCCCTGCGCCGCCTGGAACTTGGCGAACGCGGCGGGATCGTTGAGCAGCTCCGGCGTCGCCTTGATGCTGCCGACGCTGGCGCGCGCGTTGGTCACCTCGGTCAGCACCGTCTGCTCCTGCGCGGCGTAACCCTTGACGGTATTGACCAGGTTCGGCACCAGGTCGGCGCGCCGCTGATACTGATTGACGACCTCCGACCAGGCCGACTTGACCTGCTCGTCCTGGCGTTGCAGATCGTTGTAGCCGCAGCCGGACAAAAGCAGGGTTGCGATCGCCACCGCGAACAGCGCTGTCGAGCGGCCAGAAAGCTTGCGCATCAAGTTTCTCCCAGATTCGGCACGAGGCAGCCGGGCGGGGATCGCCCGCCCACCCTCCAGTTGGGGTCCCGCAGCGCGCTTTCAAGCGGGCAGCGCGCGCAGCGTCGCCCGCGCGAGGCAGAGATCTTCCCATGCCTTGGCTTTGTCGGGCAAGTTGCGCAACAGATACGCCGGATGGTAAGTGACGATCAGCGGCACGCCCTGGTAGCGATGCACGCGACCGCGCAGGCTCGCGATCGATGCGTCGACCGCCAGCAGCGTCGTCGCCGCGCTTCGGCCCAGAGCGACGATCAGCCGGGGACGCACCAGCGCGATCTGGCGATCGAGATAGGGCCGGCAGGCATCGACTTCGCCGGGCTCCGGCGTGCGATTGCCGGGCGGACGACACTTGAGCACGTTGGCGATGTAGACGTTGTGGTCGCGCCTCAAATCCAGCGCGGCCAGCATGTTGTCGAGCAGCCGCCCGGCCTGGCCGACGAACGGCTCGCCGCGGGCGTCTTCTTCGGCGCCAGGCGCTTCGCCGACGAACATCCAGTCCGCCTCGCCATCGCCGACGCCGGGGACCGCCTGCTTGCGCGTGCGACACAAACCGCACGCGGTGCAGGCGCGTACGTCGGCAGCGAAATCCGGCCAGCCTAGCGCCGCGATGCGCTCGATGCGCTCGCTGGCCTGGTCCTGTCGGGTTCGTCCCGGCTCGGCAACGGCGCAGGCCGACGCCGGCGGCTCGCCGATCCGCCCGAACGGCCTCCGCAGCCGCCACACCGGCGTCAGCCCGAGCTCGCGCAGGACCTCGTCGCGTTCAACCATCGCCGTCGCGCAGCGTGCGGCGCATGACCAGCGCGTCTTCGCGCCGGTCGGTGCCCGCAGCCGGAGGATAGTAGCCGGCGCGGCGAGCCACAGGCGCGAACCCTTCGCGCAGGTAGAGCGCGATCGCGGCGTGGTTCGATTCGCGAACCTCGAGAAAGCACTGCTCGGAGCCGGCGCCTTCTGCGTCGGCCAGGATCCGCCGCAACAGCTGCCGGCCGAGCCCCCGTCGGCGGCCCGGCTTCGCGACCGTGAGGTTCAGGAGCTGCGCCTCGCCCGGGCCGAGCATCAGCACGCCGTAGGCAACGACGGCGCCGTCGGACTCGCCGACGAGCGCCGCGTAACCGGCGGCGATGGCATCGCGAAAATTGTTCTCGCTCCACGGCGCGGCGTGCGATTGAGCCTCGAGCGATGCGACGGTATCCAGGTCGGCTTCGCGCATCGGCCGCCACGTCACCGCCGCGGTCCGCACCTCGACGCCGGCGCTCACCGACTTCTCCCGAGCGCGCGCTCGTCGCTGGTCATCGCCACCTTGTGCCGCACGTAGCAAGGCGCCGCGTCGCGCGGCGCAACGCCTTCCCCGGCAATCAGCCGCGGCAACGCCAGAACGCCGATCGCGGTGGCCGCCGGCGATATGCGGGCATCGCACGAGAGGAGCAACCCGGCACAGCGCTCGCCAAGCGCCGGATACGCGCCGAAGCCGCTGCCGACGCCGGCCCAGCCGGTGCCGGTCGGCAACGGCGCCGATGCCGGATCGGCCACCCGCGGCGCGAGCACTTCCTGCCAGCGCTCGCCGTCGTAGTGGTACGCGGCAACGTAGACTTCGCGCATGCGGGCATCCAGCGAGGCGATGACCCGGGTCGCCCCGTTCCTGCGCCGCGCCGTTTCGGCCAGCGCCTCGAGCGTCGACACGCCGACCAGCGGCAGCCCGGCGCCCAGCGCAAGGCCCTGCGCGACACCGCAGGCGAGGCGAATTCCGGTGAACGATCCCGGCCCGGCGCCGAAGGCGATGCCGCCGAGGCGCTCGATCGTCCAGCCACGCTCGTCGAGCAGGCTGCGGATCGTCGGCAGCAGGAATTCGGAATGACGCTGTCCGGCGACGAGCGAGCGCTCGTCCCAGCCGTCGTCCCCGCCGAGCGCGAGCGCGCAGACTTCGGTCGACGCATCGATGGCCAGGATTTGCATCGGACGCATTCTAGCGCGGCCGGGCGGCAGGGCGACCGCGACGGTAAAATGATCGGCTCGCTCAGGCTGCGACGCGGCGACAACGAGATGACCACCGTCCTCATCACCGCGCTCGATCAGCAAGGCCGCGGCATCGCCCGCGTCGACGGCAAGGCGGTATTCGTCGAAGGCGCGCTTCCCGGCGAACGCGCGTCGATCGACGTCTACCGCCGCAAGCCGAGCTATGAGCTCGCGCGCGCGACTTCGATCGAGAACGAGAGTCCGTCGCGCGTTTCGCCGCTGTGCCCGCACTTCGGTGTCTGCGGCGGCTGCAGCCTGCAGCATCTCGACGCCGGCGCCCAGGTCGCCGTCAAGCAGCGAGTGCTCGAGGATGCGCTCTGGCATATCGGGCGCTTGCGCGCCGACGAGATGCTGGCGCCGATTCACGGTCCTTCGTGGGGCTACCGGCAGCGGGCTAGGCTCTCGGTGCGCGACGTGCCGAAAAAGGGCGGCGTCCTGGTCGGCTTCCACGAAAGGAAATCGAGCTTCGTCACCGACATGCGCGTCTGTCCGGTGCTGCCGCCGCGCATCGCGTCGCTGCTGCCGGCGCTGCGCGCGCTGGTCACCGGGTTATCGCTGCACGACCGGCTGCCGCAGATCGAGCTGGCGGCCGGCGAAGGCGGCGACGGCCGCGAAGCTCTGGTGCTGCGCAATCTCGCCGCGCCCAGCGCCGCCGACGAGCGCTCGCTGGTCGCCTTCGCCGAGCGACATGGGGTGCGCCTTTACCTGCAACCGCACGGGCCGGCCAGCGTCCGGACCTTTCATCCGCCGGGAGGAAGCAGCCTCTCGTACACGCTGCCCGACTTCGACGTTCGCATCGAGTTTCAGCCTACCGACTTCACCCAGGTCAACGCGGCGATGAACCGCGTGCTGGTGCGCCGCGCCGTCGCTCTGTTGCAGCCCGCGCCGGGAGACGCAGTCGCCGACTTTTTCTGCGGGCTCGGGAATTTCACCTTGCCGATCGCGCGTCGCGGCGCCCGCGTCGTCGGCGTCGAAGCGAACCCGGCGCAAGTCCGCGGCGCGGAGGCGAATGCCGAGCGCAACGGTCTCGCCGGCCGCGCCCGTTTCATCGCCGCCGACCTGTTCGCGGCGACCACCGACAGCGTCGCGGGGCTCGGGCCGATCGACAAGGCGCTGCTCGATCCGCCGCGCGAGGGCGCGATGGCGCTGGTCAAGGCGTTGCCCGAATCGCGGCTCGAGCGGCTGGTCTACGTCTCGTGCAACCCGGCGACGCTCGCCCGCGACGCCGCAGTCCTGGTCCATCAGCGCGGTTTCACGCTGCGCGCGGCAGGCGTCGCCAACCTCTTTCCGCACACCGCGCACGTCGAGTCGGTGGCCCTGTTCATCCGCTAGCGGGCACGAAAAAAGGGCGCCCGCAGGCGCCCTTTCGCTCTCGCCTCTCGGCTTGCGGCTTGCGGCGGTCGTTCGCGCTGGCCGGGGCAAGCGAAAAAAGGGCGCCCGCAGGCGCCCTTCCGATCGCGATCGACGGCGATCAGTCGCGCTGCCCGGAGAAGATCAGCAGCAGGTTCAGAATGCTGACGAAGATGTTCAGCAGATCGAGGAACAGCGCCAGCGTCGCCATGATGTAGTTGGTCTGGCCGCCGCGTACGATGCTCGACACGTCGTGCAGCAGGTACGCCGAGAAGATCAGCACCGCGACCGCCGACACCGTCACCGCCAGTGCCGGGATATGCAGGAACAGGTTGGCGATCGACGCGACGATCAGCAGGACCAGCCCGGCGAACAGGAACTTGCCGAGGAAGCTGAAATCCCGCTTCGACACCGTGGCGATGGTCGCCATCACGAAGAACACCGCGGCCGTCATGCCGCCGGCGAGTGCAACGAGCTGGCCGCCATTCCTGACTTGCGCCGCGAACTGCAGCATCGGCGCCAGCATCAGCCCCGATACGAAGGTGAAGCCGAAGATCGCGGCCACGCCCCAGCCGCTGTTGCGCAGCGCCGAGACGACGAACAGCATCCCCAGCATCGCTCCGAACATCAGCAGCGGCGCCATGATCGGCGAGGTCTTGTACATCGTGCCGAAGTTGATCGACATGCCGACCCAGGCACCGGCGATCGTCGGCAGCATCGACAGCGCCAGCAGCCAGTAGGTGTTGCGTAGGACCTTGCTCTGGTCCTCGGCGGTGAGGACCGCCGCGCCGGACCCGACACCCGTCATCGGCTGGCGCCACGCCGGCTGCGTGTTGTCGATCGGGACTGGCTTCAGTTGCGGTTCCATCCGGTTTCCTTTCGCAGGTGACGAAAGCTCGTCACGCGAGCGTTAGACTAGCAGAAATCGCCCAAGTTTCAACCGCGCCCGCGGCGCGGAATTCGAGCTGCCATATGCCGCCGCGCGCGGGGTTTTCAAGTACGGCCGCGGGCAGGGTGTCCGAGCCTCCTGTCGCAGCCGGCGAAACAGGACGGCGGTGCTATGATTTCCCGGCTTGCCCAGGGACGCCATTGACACGGAAGGTTGGCAGAGCGGTTGAATGCACCGGACTTGAAATCCGGCGTGTCGGCAACGGCACCGTGAGTTCGAATCTCACACCTTCCGCCA
>DATEFZ010000158.1:0-3123 GCA_035280325.1 Casimicrobiaceae bacterium | reverse complement strand
CGCCGATTCGTCGCGACTGGCCGCGCAGACGACGGCGAGCTGGTGCTTGCCGCGTACCGCGTCCGGCAGTCTGGCGTACGCGCCGATCAGTCCCTCGACGTTCTTGCGCTGATCGATGCCGCCGGTATACATGACGAACGGACGCGACAGCGCATACCGTCGCCGCAGCGCGGTCTGCTGATCGCGCGTCGGTGCAGCGGGCCGGAACTGCGGGTCCGCCGCCGCCGACACGTTGACGACGCGCTCAGCCGGCAGATTCAGGCAGGCAATGCCTTCCGATCGCGACGATTCCGAAATGGCTAGGACGAGGTCGGCGCGGCGCAGGTGAGTAAGCTTGCGCTCGTACCATGCCTCTCGCGCGGGGTCGGCCAGATAGCGGTCGCGATGGAGCAGCGGAATCAGGTCGTACAGAGTCGTGGCTGTCGGCAGAATGCGATCGAACGCTCCGATCGAAGTCACCGCGTCATCGGCAAACCCTTCGAAAAGACTCGATACATGCACCAGGTCTGGCTTCAGCTCGGCTAGGAATGCTTCGCGCACGCATTCGCCGATTTCACGTCGCCAACGATTGCCCGGCGTCGCATCGGCGACCGGCGTCGGAGTCTGCCAGACGAGCAGCCGTTCCTGCGGCACCAGTCCATCGAACGCGGCGCGCGCCGTCTCGACAGTCTCCGGGAAGGTAGCGTTCAAAGCGATCCAGACCTCGTGCGGCCCGGCGCGACGCGCCAGCGACTTGGCGAATCCCAGCGAGTACCGGCCGACGCCGCGGTGACGGCTTACCGAGGTCTGCGCCCCCTGCAGGTCGACGACGATTCTCAATCGGACGGCGTCGCAAGCGATGAGGTGGTCTCGAGCGCGGACGCTTCCCGCGCCGCGACGAGGAGCCGATAAGTGCGCAGCACCGCCGGCGACCAGCCGTCGACGCCGTCCGGCTCGGCAATGTGGACGAGATCCGCCGGCTGTGGCAGTCCGTTGCCGCGAGCCGCCGGCGCGGCAACACCGACCGGCTCGGCGCCGTGCCGGAAGACGAGCGACCGCAGCCGGTGATAGCGATCGGGAAATCGGGCGAGCAGCCGCACTGCCACGAGCTTAAGCGCGGGTCGCGTTTGCAGGAAGCGGGCAGCCTGCGCAAGCCGGCGCTCCATCGCGCGATGGATCGCGGCGGCGAGCCCGCTCCCGCCTGCCGTCGCGAGCCGCGAGAACCGAAGGTTGGCATTGATCCATCGCAGCGGCGCGGTCAGCCGCCACGATCGGGTGGCGTAGACCGCCTGCAGGTGCCTGTTGATGTCGTTGGCGACACCGCACCAGCGGGTCATCTCGCGATGCAGCTCGTCGACCCGCGACCTCGCCGACGACAGCTCGCTTTCGAGATTGCCGGCGTACTCCCTGGTATTTTGCAGTGCCTGGTGCTGCAACTGCGCGCCGGCGCGCGCCTCGGCGAGCTCCCGGTCGCCCGAAGCGAGCCGTGCAGTCAGATTGCGGATCTCCGCGTCGCGGGCCACCCCCAACGCGCCGGCGGCATCGAGCTGCTGGCGTACGGCAGCGGCGTCACGAGTGAGCGTCGCGATCTTCCGCTGATGCTGCTCGAGCTCGTCGCGGCGCGCGGCCTCGGCGGCTCTGGCGCGCTCGAGCTCGTCGGCTCGCGCTGCCAGTTGACGCTGCGCATCGGCGAGCTCGTTGGCCTGGACATCGAGCTGCTGGCGTACGTCGGCAGCGTCACGAGTGAGCGCCGCGATCTCGCGCTGCCGCTGCTCGAGCTCGTCGCGGCGCGCGGCGCTGGCTGCCTTGAGCGTTGCGGCGAATGCATGCGCGTCGCGCAGGGCAGCCTCCTGCGCAGCCCGATCGGCCAGCGCGTTAGCCGTGCGGTCGATCTGCCTGCGCGCCGTCTCCCGTGCCCGTTCCGCGTCCTCGATCGACCGCGAAGCGGCATGCCGAGCCCGGGGCAGAGCCGCGGCACGCGACCGCCACACGCCATCGAGCGCCGCGGCCGTATAGCCATGCTCTTCGAACAGCGAGCGCACTTCGGCTTCGACGTCTTCGAAGAAAGCGCGGTCGCGCGCGCCGAATCCACCCTGGGCGATCCTGCAGTCGGAGAAGTCGATATCGGTGATGCCGGCAGCGCGCAGTGCGCCGAGCGTACGGCGGCGGTAGGCTGCCGAGGCGCTCAGCAGGTCGATATTGATCGACACCTCGGCAATCGCTTCCAGTTCCACGAACGCATAGAGCCAAAGTGCGTAGAACGCGAGGTACGCCGCACGCGCGTTCAGGAGATGGTCCGAGGCATGGGCGATCTCGGCTGCAATGTCGGCGTCGTGGAAATCGGCGATGCCGCATCGCTCCTTGACCTCGCGCAGCACGAGCGGGAGGTCAGCCGCATTGAGAATGAGCTGATTAGTGGCTTCGAAATAGTTGTCGACTTGGTAGGACCACCATTGGTCCCAGGGATTGCGCCACAGGTGAACATGTACGCCGCCGATGAGCCGCTTGAGGGCAACCGCCCGCCCGAAGGTACGACAGCACTGGAGCATAGGGCGGCTGCGTGCCGCGTCGAGCAGGGCCTGCAGATAGGTTGCGGTCAACACCAACGATGGCGGGCTCTCGTCGGCGAAAAACGAGTCATAGCTCAGCTCCTTCCTGAACAGCGATGCGACGGTGTTCCTGACCTCGTGAAATTCCCAGAAATACGGCTTGTCCAGGCGCGGGTGACGCAGCGCAGACCCGACAACGAAGTCTATGTCGAGCAGCCGCTCCTGTGCCGCCGCCGCGTGCCGCAGATATTCGTGCAGCGGCTCCTGGTAGCACCAGTAGCCGGCCGGCGATCTGCGGAAGGCGCCGAACAAGTAGGTGCTTCCAGCGCGAAACAGCGAGTGAACGAAGATAGGCGCGAGGGTCATGGCGTTGATCCTAGACCTCGGCTCCAGCCGTGACGTCCAAGCGGGCGTTCAAGTCGACCAACCCGACCAGCGCCGTCGACATGCTGCCGCCGGTGATCCGGATGATCGCCGCGTCGACGCGTCGGCTGAGGAACTCCACGCCGTCGCCGGAGAACGTCTTGACTCCGCAGTTGAGATAGTAGACACCCGGCGCGAGTCGATTGCTCAAGTCGAACCGAATGTCGGCGAC
>DATEFZ010000157.1:0-2630 GCA_035280325.1 Casimicrobiaceae bacterium | reverse complement strand
CGCCGGAAAGGCCGGCGAGAAGCGCGGCCGCGGCGTCGCCGTGCACAAGTCGTTCGACACCTACGTCGCCCAGGTCGCCGAGGTGACCGTGCGCGGCGACGGCGGCTTCAGCGTCGATCGGGTCGTCTGCGCGGTCGACTGCGGAATCGCGGTCAACCCCGACGTGATCCGCGCTCAGATGGAGGGCGGCATCGGGTTCGGCCTCGCGGCGGCGCTGCACAGCGCGATCACGCTCAAGGACGGCGTCGTCGAGCAAAGCAACTTCCATCAATATCTGCCGCTGCGCATCAACGAGATGCCGCAGGTCGAGGTGCACATCGTCGCATCGGCGGAAAAACCCACCGGCGTCGGCGAGCCGGGCACGCCGGTGATCGCGCCGGCGGTGGCCAATGCGCTTGCCGCCGCGACGGGCAAGCGGCTGCGGTCGCTGCCTCTGGCGCTGGCCTGAAAGTTGCTTGCTCGCCTTGGAGCGACGGCAATCAATCGGCCCGTTCGACCGGCCGCCCGCCGCCGCGAGCGAGATCGAAGCGAGGGAGGCAAATGAACAGACTGACCCATAGCGTCGCCCTGCTGGCGCTCGGCGTCGCATTGAGCGCGAGCGCGGCAGATCCCGGCGTCACTTCCAAGACCATCCTGATCGGGCAGTCGGCGGCTTTTTCCGGGCCCGCGATGGAGCTCGGCACCGAAATGCGCGCCGGCGCGATGGCGTACTTCCAGTCGGTCAATGCCGCCGGTGGCGTCAACGGTCGCCAGATCGAGCTGCGCTCGCTCGACGACGGCTACGAGCCCGACCGCGCCGCGGCCAACACGCGCAAGCTGATCGACGACGGCGTGTTCCTGTTGTTCGGCTACGTCGGCACGCCGACCTCGAACGCATCCAAGCCGATCTTCACCGCCGCCAAGGTCCCGTTCGTGGGACCGTTCACCGGCGCGGAATCGCTGCGCAACCCGCTCAATCGCTACATCTTCAACGTGCGCGCAAGCTACTTCGACGAGACCGACAAGATCGTCGGCCAGATGACCGGCCAGACGCTCGACCGGATCGCGGTGTTCTACCAGAACGACGACTACGGCAAGGCCGGGCTCGCGGGCGTGCAGCGCGCGATGGACAAGCGCGGCCTGAAGATCATCGCCACCGGTACCGTCGAGCGCAACACGGTCAACGTCGCCGCCGCGGTCAAGGAGATCGCCAAGGTCGAGCCGCAGGCGGTGATCATGATCTCGGCGTACAAGTCCTGCGCCGCGTTCATCAAGGCGATGCGGGCCGCCGGCTCGAATCCGCAATTCATGAACGTGTCCTTCGTCGGCAGCAAGGCGCTGGCGCAGGAGACCGGCCCGGCCGGTCGCGGCGTCGGCATTTCGCAGGTCGTGCCGTTCCCCTGGAATTTTGCCGCGCCGGTGGTCAAGGACTACCAGCAGCTCCTCGAAGCGTCGACCAGGAAGCCGGATTTTTCGTTCACCAGCCTCGAGGGATTCCTGGCCGCGAAGGTGCTGGTCGAAGGCTTGCGCCGCGCCGGCAACGATCTGACGCGCGAGCGCTTCATCGCCGCGATGGAGACGATGCGCGATTACGACCTCGGCGGCTACTGGGTCACCTTCACCCCGAGCAGCCACAACGGGTCGAAGTTCGTCGAGCTGACCGTGATCGGGAAAGACCAGCGTTTCCTGCGCTGAGCACGCGGTTACCGCTATGAACACGCCGGCCGGATTCGAGGCCGGCGTCGTCATGCCGGCCAGTGTCGCCGGCGACGCGATCTGCTTCGTCTGGCACGACGACAGGATCCTGGTGCGCGCCGGCGAGTCTCCGGCGCTGCCGACGCTCGCCGACCTGCGGCGACTCGCGATCGACGGGTCGCGTCACTATCTCGGCCGCTACCGCGACGTCGACTGCATCGCCTTCCACGTCGACGCTGCGCTCGAAGCCACCGGCTGGGAATGGCGCGGCTTGCGATCGCTGTTCCTCAGGCTGCCGGAGGCGGAGCTCGCGCTCGCCGGTCGCTCGTTTCAGCTCGCCGAATGGGAGCGCAGCCACCGCCACTGCGGCCGTTGCGGCACGCCGATGCGAGACAAGCCCGGCGAGCGGGCGAAGGAGTGTCCCGCCTGCGGCCATGTCGCGTATCCGCGCATCTCGCCGGCGATGATGGTGCTGGTCGCCCGCGGCAGCGAGCTCTTGCTGGCGCGCGCCAATCGCTTCCCCGCGGCGATGTACAGCGCGCTGGCCGGATTCGTCGAGGCGGGCGAATCGATCGAGGATTGCATCCACCGCGAGGTGCGCGAGGAAGTCGGCATCGAGGTGCGCGACCTCGCCTACTTCACCAGCCAGTCGTGGCCGTTCCCGCATTCGCTGATGATCGCCTTCACCGCCGAGTACGCCGGCGGCGACATGCGTCCGCGCGACGCCGAGATCGCCGATGCGCGCTGGTTCTCGCTCGATGCACTGCCCGAGCTGCCCTCGCCGGTCAGCATTTCGCGCCGCCTGATCGATGCGACCATACGCCGCCTCGAGCGCGCGCGCGACCGCGAGCGCTCGGTCGCGCCGCGCCCGCTCTGCTAGAATTCCAAGCCGTTCCCCGCCGCAGCTCCTTCAATGCGCGCTCATCCGTTGCTCGCCGCCGTCGCGCTCGCCGTCG
>DATEFZ010000156.1:0-7176 GCA_035280325.1 Casimicrobiaceae bacterium | reverse complement strand
CCCTGTCGCGCCGCGGCTCCGTGGCCGGTTGGCGCGCGGTTGCCGTCGACGTCGCGCACCGCCCGATCGTCGGGCGCGCCGTAGGTCCCGCGATTGCCATCGACATCGTCTTCGTCGTGGCCGTCGTCGTCGCGTTCGTGCCGCAGCGGCTCGTCCGCGCCACCCGCATCGCCTCCGGTCATCCCGGCGGCGGAGAGCAACCGGGCGACCTCTTCCGCGCCGAGCTCGACCGTCTGGCCTCGCTTGAGCTGCGGCGGCATCTCGACGATCCCGTAGCGGGTGCGTATCAGCCGGCTCACCATCAGACCGAGCGCCTCGAACAGGCGCCGGACCTCGTGGTTGCGACCCTCGGGCAGCGTCAGCTTGTACCAGTGGTTCGATCCCTCGCCGCCACCGTCGGCCAGCGCCAGCACCCGGGCGGGTCCGTCGTCGAGCTCGATGCCCTCCAGCAGCGCACGCTCCTGCTCGGGCGTCAACGTGCCGACGACTCGGACCGCGTATTCGCGGCTGACCTCGTAGCGCGGGTGCATCAGGCGGTTGGCGAGCTCGCCCAGCGTCGTAAACAGCAGCAGCCCTTCGCTGTTGAAATCGAGCCGGCCGACGGCGATCCACTTGGCTCCGCCGACGCGCGGCAGCTTGTCGAACACGGTCGGCCGCCCCTCGGGGTCGGCACGGCTGACGATCTCGCCGGCCGGCTTGTGGTAGAGCAGCACCCGCGCCCGCGGCGGCGCGAAGCGGATGCGGACCAGCTCACCGTTGATGCGCACCTGGTCGCTCGGCCCGACCTTCTGTCCGACTTCCGCCGGCTGCCGGTTCACGGTGATGCGACCGGCGATGATCATCTCCTCCAGGCCGCGCAGCGACCCGTAGCCGCATTGCGCCAGCACCTTGTGCAGGCGCTGCGGCTCGGTGAAGACCGGGCTAGTGGAGCGTCTGGGTTGATTCGGGCGGGATCGCTCGTCCGTCCGCCGCGTCTGGTGCGTCGGGAACGTCGGCCCGGGGGCTCTGGATCGGGCTCGCGAGCGCGAGTTCGACCTCGGCGGCCGTTGCTGGGGCATCGGATGGCTCCATCAGGTGGGAGGTGTCGAGCTCCGCCAGCGGCGGCAGCTCGGCGAGGGAACGCAGATTCAAGTCGTCGAGAAAAGTGCGCGTCGTCGCGTACAACGCCGGCCGGCCCGGCGTCTCGCGATGGCCGACCGCTTCGATCCATTGCCGGTCTTCCAGCGTCTTGATGATGTGACTCGACACCGCGACGCCGCGAAGGGCTTCGACGTCGCCTCGTGTCACCGGCTGCCGGTAGGCGATGATGGTCAGCGTCTCCATCACCGCGCGCGAGTAGCGGGGTGGCTTCTCCGGCGAGAGGCGTGCCAGGTACGGCTGCACGGCCGGAGTCGCCTGGAAGCGCCAGCCGCTCGCGACCTGGGCTAATTCGACCTCGCGCCCCGACCAGCGTTCACCGACGCGGTCGAGCGCCTTGCGCACCAGCTCGACCTCGAGCGGTGGATCGAACAGCCTGGCGAGCGCGGGGACCGGCAACGGCTCGCCGGCGACCAGCAGCACGGCCTCGAGTATGTCTTCGATCCTTTTCAGGTCCATTTCATTCCCATACCGCTCGAATCGGCGCCCGCATCGAGTCGCGGCGCGGAGGCGAAGCGTCAGGCGCCGCCTTCGGCTTCCAACGCAAATGCCGGGTCGCCCCGGCGCTGCACGTAGATCGGGGCGTATGGCTCCGCCTGCGCCAGGTCGAGCAGGCTTTCGCGGGCCAGCTCGAGGATCGCCAGAAACGTCACCACCAGTTGCGCGATCCCGGCGCGCGCCTCGAACAGGGTCGTGAACTCGATGAAGCGACCCGGCTCGAGCAATTTCAACAATCGGCTCATCTGGCTGCGCACCGACAGCTGCTCGCGGGTGACCGTGTGGTGGCGGTTGATCCGCGCCCGAGCCAGCAGTCCAGCCCACGCTGCCCTCAGGTCGTCAGCCCGCACGTCGGGTAGCCGCGCCGGAGCCACCCGGTCGAACCACACCCGCGCCAGCGCATAATCGCGCTCGACCAGCGGCAGGGCGTCGAGCGCGCGGGCTGCCGCCTTCATCCGCTCGTATTCGAGCAACCGCCGCACCAGCTCGGCGCGCGGATCGGCCGGCTCGTCCCCCTGCTGCGGCGGCTTCGGCAGCAGCAGCCGCGACTTGATCTCGATCAGCACCGCCGCCATCAGCAGGTATTCGGCGGCGAGCTCGAGCTGGGTCCGGCGCATCATCTCGACATAGACCAGGTACTGGCGGGTGAGCTCCGCCATCGGGATGTCGAGGACGTCGATGTTCTGCTTCCGGATGAGATAAAGCAAGAGGTCGAGCGGCCCTTCGAAGCTCTCGAGAAAGATCTCCAGCGCCTCGGGCGGGATATACAGGTCCTGCGGCAGCGCGAGCAGCGGCTGGCCGTAGACTTTCGCCACCGGCGCCCCTGCCGCCTGCGCGAGGTCGAGCGGCCGCGCTTCGGTATCGTTGGCGATCACGTGTAACTCAGTCCCATCGCCTCGCGAACGTCGCGCATCGTCTCCTCGGCGAGCTTGCGCGCCCGCTCGCAGCCGTCGGCGACGATCGCCCGCAGCAGCGACGGGTCGTCGAGGTATTTCTGCGCGCGCTCGTGCAGCGGCTGCTGCTCGGCGATGATCGCATCGATCACCGGCTGCTTGCAGTCGAGGCAGCCGATGCCGGCGCTGGTGCAGCCGTTGTGCGCCCAGTCGCGGGTCGCCTGGTCGGAGTAGATCTGGTGCAGCGACCAGACCGGGCATTTTTCCGGCGTGCCCGGGTCGGAGCGATGCACGCGTGCCGGATCGGTCTGCATGGTGCGGACCTTGGCGGTGATCGATGCCGGGTCCTCGCGCAGGAAAATGGCATTGCTGGCGGATTTCGACATCTTGTCGCCGTCGGTGCCCGGCACCTTCGGCGTTGCGGTCAACAGCGCCTGCGGCTCGGGCAGGATCACGCGTCGCGAGCCTTCCAGGTAGCCGAACAGCCGCTCGCGGTCGCCGAGGGCGAGATTCTGCGCGTCGTCGAGCATGTCGCGCGCCGCTTCGAGGGCGGCGGCGTCACCCTGCTCCTGGAACGCCGAGCGCAGCTGCGCATAGCGCTTGGCGCGGCGCGAGCCGAGCTTCTTGATCGCCGCCTTGGCCTTGTCCTCGAAATCGGGCTCGCGTCCGTAGATGTGGTTGAAGCGACGCGCCAGCTCGCGCACCAGCTCGAGGTGCGACACCTGGTCCTCGCCGACCGGCACCATATTGGCGCGATAGATCAGGATGTCGGCGGCCTGCATCACCGGATAGCCGAGAAAACCGAACGTCGTCAGGTCGCGATCGGCGAGCTTCTGCTGCTGGTCTTTGTAGGTCGGCACGCGCTCGAGCCAGCCGAGCGGAGCGATCATCCCCAGCAGCAGCGCGAGTTCGGCGTGCTCGAGCACGCGCGACTGGATGAAGATCGTGGCCCGGCTCGGGTTGATGCCCGCCGCCAGCCAGTCGATGAACATTTCCCACACGCTGTCCTCGATCCTCTCCGGCGTTTCGTAGTGCGTCGTCAGCGCGTGCCAGTCGGCGGCGAAATACAGGCACTCGTATTCCTCCTGCAGTCGCACCCAGTTCTTCAGCGCACCGTGGTAATGGCCAATGTGCATCCGGCCCGTGGGCCGCATGCCCGACAGTACGCGATCAGCGAACATGCGGGGCCGCCTAAATGCCGACGATCGCCTGCAGCAGGCGCAGCACCAGCAGCACCAAGGGTGACATCAGCCGGTTCAAGGTGTTCGACGCGAGCAGCAGCAGGATGATCATGAAGCCGTACGGCTCGATCCGCGCGTATCCGGCGGCGAGCGTTCGCGGCAGGAGGCTCAACGCGATCCTGCCGCCGTCGAGCGGCGGGATCGGCAACAGGTTAAGCACCATCAACACCACGTTGACCAGGACGCCGGCACGGCTCATCAGCATCATTCCCTCGCTCGCCAGCGCACCGTCGGGCGAGCTCACCCGATAGATCAGCATCCAGAACAGCGCCATCGCAAAGTTCGCTGCGGGGCCCGCTGCGGCGACCCACAGCATGTCGCGCTTCGGATTGCGCAGATTGCCGAAATTGACCGGCACCGGCTTGGCCCAGCCGAACAGGAAACCGCCGCCGCCGGCAAGTTTCGACAGCAGCAGCAACACCAGGGGCACGATCACCGTCCCCACCGGGTCGATGTGCTTCAACGGATTGAGCGTCACCCGGCCGAGCATGTACGCGGTGTGGTCGCCGAAGATGCGGGCGACGTAGCCATGAGACGCTTCGTGCAGCGTGATCGCGAAGACCACCGGCACCGCGTAGAGCGCGATGGTTTCGAGCACCGAAAAATCCATGGATGCGACATTCTACCAGCAGGGCGCCGCTGCCGCATTGCGCCTAGCGCGCCGGCTGCGGTAGTCCGAGGCGCGTCGGATCGCCGCGTCCGAAGCGCCTTATTTCCGGCGGCGAGACCGCGAGGTCAACCACGGTCGTCGGCTCGAGATGGCAGGCGCCGCTGTCGATGATCAGGTCGACGGCGTGCTGATAGCGGGCCCGGATTTCGGCCGGGTCATTGAGCGGCATGCTAGCGCCGGCCGGGATCAGCGTCGACGACAGCAGCGGCTCGCCGAGCTCGGCGAGCAATTTCTGCACGACGGCGTGGTCGGGCACCCTTACGCCGATGGTCCGGCGTCGCGGATGCTTGAGCCGTCGCGGCACTTCGCGCGTCGCGGGCAGAACGAAGGTGAAGCTTCCGGGTACGCCCTGCTTGACCATCCGGAACTGCTCGTTGTCGAGTTGTGCGTAGCGTCCGATCTCGGCCAGATCGCGACAGACCAGCGTCAGTTGATGCTTGTCATCGACCGCGCGCAGCCGGCGGATCCGTTCGGTCGCCGCGGAATCGCCGATGCGGCAGCCGAATGCGTAGCTCGAGTCGGTCGGGTAGGCGATGAGGCCGCCATCGCGCACGATCGCCGCGGCGCGACGGATCAGCCGCGGCTGCGGATCGACCGGGTGGATGGCGAAATATTGCGCCATGAGGGCGCTCCGCCGTTGTCGCGGCGGGAGTGAGAGCGATAGACGCTATATAATGCGGCGCTATTCTGACCTCGAAGTTATAACAGCGCATTGAACCTGCAGCAACTGCGCTACCTCTGCGCCGTGGTCGACCACGGGCTCAACGTGTCGATCGCCGCCGACGCGCTGTTCACCTCACAGCCGGGAATCAGCAAGCAGATCCGCCAGCTCGAGGACGAGCTCGGCGTGCCGATCTTCATCCGCCAGGGCAAGCGGCTGGCGTCGCTGACCGCCGGCGGCGAGGTCATCGTCGCTACCGCCAGGCGCGCGTTGCAGGAGATCAACAACCTCAAGCGGGTCGGTGCCGAATTCAAGAGCGAAGACACGGGAGCTCTCGCCATCGCCACCACGCACACCCAGGCCAAGTACGTCCTGCCGCCGGTGCTCAAGCGCTTCGCCGAGCGCTACCCGAAGGTTCGCCTGCTCCTGCACCAGGGCAACCCGACGCAAGTCGCCGAGCAGACGCAGAGCGCCGAGGTCGACGTCGGCATCGCGACCGAGGCGCTGGCCGACTATCCCGGCCTGGTATCGCTGCCCTGCTACACCTGGAATCGCTGCGTGCTCGTGCCCAAGGGGCATCCACTGGCCAAGGTCCGGCCGCTGACCCTGCAAGCGCTCGCCCGGTACCCGATCATCACCTACGATTTCAGTTTCACCGGCCGCTCGCAGATCAACGCCGCATTCGGGGCCAAGGGCATCGAACCCAGCGTCGTGCTCACCGCGCTCGACTCCGACGTCATCAAGACCTACGTCGAGCTGGGCTTAGGCGTCGGGATCATCGCCCAGATGGCGCACGATCCGGACCGCGATACCCAGTTCGACAAGCTGGAGGCGGCGCACCTGTTCGCCGACAGCACGACGCGGCTGGCGCTGCGTCGCGGCAGCTATCTGCGCGGCTTCGTCTACGAGTTCATCACGCTGTTCGCACCGCAGTTCGACCGCGCCGCCGTCGACGCGGCACTGCAGGGCAAGGCGGAAAGCTATGAGCTGTAATGGCTCGATCGACCATGGCCGGCATCCGTCGCGCACCCTCCGATGACGGGGCCGCCGGACGGCACCTGGTCGCTGGCGATCCTGATCGCCGCGCTGGCGATGATCGGTCCTTTCTCGACCGATGCCCTACCTGCCGGCGTTCCACGACATCGGCCGTGAACTCGACGTGCCCCCGATAGCCGTCCAGCAGACGCTGTCGGTGTATCTGTTTGCCTGTGCTTTCATGATCGGCGCCTTCATCTCGGGCCGAGGCGCCGGCCGGATGGCGCCGCTGCGCACGATCGGCCTCGGCAACATCGTCATGTTCGCCGGCGTCGTGCTCGACGTGGCGATTTCCGTGTCGTACCGCCGTCGGTACCGTGGCACGTTCTGCAGATCATGGTTTACGCGATGGGCAGCAGCATCCTGATGCCTTCGGCGACGCTGCTGCTGCTCGATCTCTTTCCCGCCACGCGTGGCCTGGCGTCCGTCGCTGCAGGGTTTGCTGCAGTTCGTGCTGGCCGCGATCAATGCCGGGACGATCGCGCCGATCCTAGCCGGCTCGCTGCTGACGCTGGCGCTCGGCATGGCCGGCTTCACCATGCTTAGCCTGGGCTTGTGGGTGATCTACCTTCGCCGCCAACCCGTCGCCGGCATCGCCTGATGTCGATACGTCCGGTCCAGATGGTCGCGTTGATCGCTGTTTTTATGGCTGCGCTGATCTGGGCTCCGGTGACGACCCCCGCCACGGGAGCCAAGAGTGCCGGGGCACCGCCGACCATGGCCCTGTCGATCAACGGCCACGAGCTGGTCGCCGAGATCGCGGCCACCGAGGCAGCACGCAATGTCGGCTTGTCGCATCGCTTCAGCCTGGCGCCCGACCACGGCATGCTGTTCGTCTTCTCCACCCCGCAGATTCTGTCCTTCTGGATGAGAGACACCTATGTTCCGCTGTCGATCGCGTTCATCGACGCCGACGGCCGCATCGTCAACATCGAGGACATGATGCGCCAGACTGACACTACCCATCTGTCACAGGAACCCGCGAAATACGCGCTGGAGATGAAAAAGGGCTGGTTTGCGGAGCGAGGGATCGTCGCGGGG
>DATEFZ010000155.1:0-6090 GCA_035280325.1 Casimicrobiaceae bacterium | reverse complement strand
CGCTGCTGCTATTGGGTGCGGCGTTGCTGGCGTGCATCGGCATCGGGGCCGGACAGCGGCGGAGGCTGGCGGCGTCCTGATTGCGGAGCCCCTGGCGCCGATCGGCCGCAGGGCGACCCGCTGACAACGCGAACGGGCCCGCCGAAGTCGGGCATCGTTGCTCGAGGCCGCGCTATTTCGCCAGCGCGACAATCCCCGACAGGTCGATCTCCTTGATCGCGGCCTGCATCGTTGCCGCGTCGACGCCGTTGCCGCGCACGGCGACGTTGAACCGCTCGCCGAGGATCACGTTGATCTCGCCGCTCCTGGCGCGCCGGTCGTAGCGCTCGTGGACGATCTGGCCATTGACCTTGCTGGTCCGCTCGTAGCCGGTGTCGGTTTCCTTCTCCATCTTCGGGTCGAAGCGCGAGGCGAGGCCGGCCAGCCCCGACAGCGAGCCCATATCGGTGATCTCGACGTTCATCGAGGCGCTGCCGCCGTCGGTATAGCGCGCCGTCGCGCTCGAGCCCTTGATGCCCATCGCCTCGCCGCTCTGGCCGGTGGCTTCGCTGCGCTTCATCCCGGCGAGCGTCTCGGGCAGCAGTTCCTTCAGCTTGCGGAAGTCGACCGGCTCGACGTTCTTGCCGCCGGAGGCGATCGTGCCGACGGCGCTGAGCGCCGCGGTGAGGTCGGCGTCGCTGCCGGAGCTCGATGGCGCGCCGGACTTCGCCTGGCGCTCCGCGTCCTCACCCATCTTCTGCAGCTTCGAGATCGCTTCGCCGACGCGCGCTTTGTCGGCGTCGGACTTGCCGCCGAAGATGCTGGCGATCGTGCCGGCGGCATCGGCGCCCGCATTCGACTCGGCATGGCTGCCGAGCCGGCCCAGCGCGCCGATCCCGGCCAGGCCGGCGCCGGCGATGACACAGGTGGACAGGAAACTGATCGCGACCGACACCACGATCGCGCAGATCACCAGCAGCACCGTGTAGCCGAGCGATTTGTCGGCCGGATTCCTCATCAGCACCGGCAGGCCGACGTAGAGCAGGTAGAGGCCGTACAAGCCGGCGAGGATGGCGAGCACGGCGAGCCCCGGCAGCAGGAGCAGGATGCCGGCGACCCAGGCCGGCGTGTAACTGTAGGCGGTTACCTTGAGCGCCCTGAGCGAGTCGCGCTGGCCGCCGAACGTCGGGGCCAGCAGATCGACCAGCCAGGCCACGACGAAGACGCTGACGAAGGTCAGCAGGTATTTGACCAGCGCAAGGCCAAGCCCGACCGAAAGCCCCAGCCCCAGCACCCGGTGGCCGAGCAGCGTGTGGCCGATCAGGCCGGCGATCACCCCGATCGCGGCGAGCGGCGCCACATAGCCCAGGTAGATCGCACCGGCCGACGACGGCTCGGCGGCGATGATCGGCCACTCGGTCTTCGGCGAGACCAGGATGCCCTTGATGCGGGCGAGCAAGCCTTGTGCGGCGACGCCTGCGGCACCGGCGGGGATTGCCGCGGCGATCGAGGGTGGGGCCTGTTCAGCAGCCGATGCCGACACGGACGGGCCACCCGTCGGGCCAGTCTGGGGCGCCGCGGGCACCGGCGCGCCGCAGTGCGGACAGAATTTCATTCCCTCGGCCACAGACTGACCGCACTGAGCACAAAACATGGGGATCCTTCCAGACTTTCGAGTCCGGGCGATTTTGCACCGCTCCGGCTAGCCCTTCAACGCCGGCGGGCCGGCGCAGCCCCGAAGTTATTGACGGTGGGCGGCAGCAGGCCGCGTCGCCGCTCCATTGGTCGCGACCGCCGGCCGATGCTCGGTTCGAGCTTGGCAGTGAGTAACCACTGCGCCGCTAAGTCTCGCAGGACATGCTGTCACCGCTGAGAACGTCCAGGCATGGCGGGAGCCCCAACAGCTTGAGCCGCGGCCGGCGCTGCATAAACAGCCTTCGGTATGCTCCTTGCATATAGTCGGGCAATGGCGACAGCCGTGGGGAGCGGCGTCCCGGGTGCCCGACGGCCGGGCGAACGGCAGGGGGAAACGATGACTCGCTACGGCTTCAACATCCGGACGCGCAGCGGCCAGCGCGTCGACAACATTTCCATCATGGCGGCCAGCCGCGACGACGCCGAGCGCCGGCTGCGCCAGATGTACCACCAGTGCCAGGTATTGAGTTGCAACACCGCGCCGATTCGCCGCAGCCCGGTGCTCGACATCGAGGGCGTCATCAGCATCATCAACGAAGCGCCCGGCGTGCCGACGATCGCTCGCTCGATCCTACGCAAAGCCGGCAGCCACTAGCTCGTCGATCAGCGCGCCGTAGTCGCGGGCGCCGGCGCTGGCCGGCGCGTAACGGAACACGTCGAGATGTTGCGAAGGGCTCTCCGCGAGGCTCACGTTCTCGGCGATCCGCGTTGTGCAGATCTCCTCCGGCCGAAAGGCCATCGCCATCAGCTCGCCGACTTCGGAGCTCATGTTGCGACGGCCGTCGAAACGGGTCAGCAGGTAGCGGCGCGGCAGCCGCGCCTTGAACACCGGCTCGAGCGCGTTGAGCGCGCGCTCGACCTGCTGCGCTCCCTGCAGCGCCAGGTAGTCGGCCGAGACCGGAACCAGCACCAGGTCGCAGGCGAAGATCGCATTGAGCGACAGCACCCCCAGCAGCGGACAGCAATCGATGATCACGTGGCCCGACGCGATGTCGGGCGCGCGCAGCGCGCCGCGCAGCCGGGTGACGACGTTGACGCCCTTGCCGAGCAGCGTGTCGAGCTTCGACAGATCGAGATGACCCGGACAGACCATCACCCCGCTCGGCGCGATCTCGGTCACGTCGGCGATCGGCCGCTGTCGCACGAAGAACGAATAGATCGAATCGTCGGCGAGCTTCGGCCGGACGCCGAAGATGCCCGACAGGTGTGCCTGCGGATCGAGGTCGACGGCGAGCGGCCGCTGCTTGCGCTGCGCGATGCCGGCGAGGAGATTGAGCGCGGTCGTCGTCTTGCCGACGCCGCCCTTCTGGTTGAATACGGCGATGACCGTCATTTGCGGATACGATGGCGTCTCACGTCTTGCGGCAACCGCCGGCAAAGCGACCGCGATCGTCCGGCGCGGCATTGTCGCATGGATCGGCGTCGGCTCGAGTCTCGATGCCGGGTTCGCGGCGACGGCCGTTCCGCGGCGCGCGGGCCGAAAATGCGATAATTCGCGCCTGATGCCATCGTCGCTGCAAGTCGCCATCCTCGCCGCCGGTCAGGGCAAGCGCATGCGCTCGTCGCTGCCCAAGGTGCTGCAGCCGCTCGGCGGCCGGCCGCTGCTCGCGCACGTGCTCGGCACCGCGCGCCGTCTCGAGCCGCGCACGATCTGCATCGTCGACGGCGCGGGCGAAGTGCGCGAGCATTTTCCGGACGCCGATCTGGTCTGGGCGCGGCAGGAGCCTCCGCGCGGCACCGGCGACGCGCTGCGCTGCGCGCTCGGCAAACTGGCCCCCGACGGCGTGACGCTGGTGCTGTTCGGCGCCGACCCGCTGGCGCGTGCCGAGACGCTGCGCCGGGTCGCCGAGCGCGCGCAGGACGGCATCCTTTCGCTCCTGACCGTCGAGCTCGATGATCCGAGCGGCTACGGCAGGATCGTTCGCCGCGCCGACGGCAGCGTCGCCGCGATCGTCGAGCACAACGACGCCACGCCCGAGCAGCGGGCGATCCGCGAAATCAACACCGGCGTGATGGCGGCGCCGACCGCGGCGTTCGCGCGCTGGCTGCCGCGAATCGGCAATCGCAATGCCGGCGGCGAATACTATCTGACCGACGTGATCGCGCTGGCGGTCGCCGACGGCGTGGCGGTGGCGACGACGCAGCCGGCGAGCGCCAGCGAGACGCTGGGCATCAACAGCCGGCACGACCTGGCCACGCTCGAGCGTATCTACCAGCTCCGCCAGGCCGACGCGCTGCTGGAGGCCGGCGTGACGCTGGCCGACCCGGCGCGGATCGACGTGCGCGGCACGCTCGAATGCGGCCGCGACGTGACGATCGACGTCGGCTGCATCTTCGAAGGTGACGTCGCGCTCGGTGATAAAGTCACCGTTGGCGCCTACAGCGTGCTCAGGGACGTGAAGGTCGGCGCGGCGAGCGCGGTTCTGCCGTACTCGCACGTCGAGGGCGCGGACATCGGCGAGCGCTGTCGCATCGGGCCGTACGCCCGCATCCGGCCGGGCACGCGGCTGGCCGACGAGGTCCATGTCGGCAATTTCGTCGAGGTGAAAGCGAGCGCGATCGGCGAGCGCAGCAAGGCCAACCACCTGTCGTACGTCGGCGATACCACGGTGGGCCGCGACGTCAACATCGGCGCCGGCACGATCACCTGCAATTACGACGGCGCCAACAAGCACCGCACGGTGATCGAGGACGACGTGCAGATCGGGTCGGACACGCAACTGGTGGCGCCGGTGACGGTCGGGCGAGGCGCGACGATCGGCGCCGGGACCACGGTCTGGCGCGACGTCGAGCCCGACGTGCTCGCGCTCAACCAGAAGACGCAGACCAGCAAGGCCGGCTATCGGCGGCCGAGCAAGAAGTCGGAGGGATAGCTCATATGTGCGGAATCGTCGGCGCGGTGGCGCGCGAAAACGTCGTCCCGATCCTGATCGAGGGCATCCGCCGGCTCGAGTACCGCGGCTACGACTCGACCGGGCTCGCGGTGGTCAACGGCGGCCTGCACCGTCTGGTCAGCACGGCGCGCGTAGCCGACCTGGCCGCGCAGGCGAGCGCCACCAGGATCGAAGGCAGCACCGGCATATCGCACACGCGCTGGGCGACGCACGGCGCGCCGACGCCGGCCAACGCCCATCCGCACGTCAGCAGCGGCGAGATCGCCGTCGTGCACAACGGCATCATCGAGAATTTCGAGCCGCTGCGCGAGCGGCTGAAAGCGCAGGGCTACGCGTTCGTCACCCAGACCGACAGCGAGGTGATCGCGCATCTGATCCACGCCCATTACGACGGTGACCTGCGCGTCGCGGTGGCGAAGGCGGTCGCCGAGTTCCACGGCGCGTACGCGATCGCGGCGATGACCGCGCGCGAGCCGGGACGCGTCGTCGGCGCGCGCGCCGGCAGCCCGCTGCTGGTGGGAATCGGCGAGCGCGATCATTTCCTGGCGTCGGACGCGAGCGCGCTGGCGCCGGTCACGCGTCGCGTCGCCTACCTCGAGGAAGGCGACATCGCCGACATCGGCCACGACGGCTACGCGATCTACGACGGCGCCGGCAATCGGGTCGAGCGCGAGGTGGTGACGGTCAAGATCTCGGGCGACTCGGTCGAGCTGGGCCCGTACAGCCACTTCATGCAGAAAGAGATCTTCGAGCAGCCGCGGGCGATCGCCGACACGCTGGAGAGCGTCGGCGGCATCGGTCCCGACCTGTTCGGTCCGGGCGCCGCCGGGATGCTGGCCAAGGTCGACGAGGTCCGCGTGCTGGCCTGCGGCACCAGCTACTACTCGGGCATGGTGGCGAGGCTATGGCTCGAATCGCTGGCCGGCGTCCCCGCGCAGGCGGAGATCGCCAGCGAATACCGCTATCGCGACAGCGTTCCGCATCCCGAAGCCCTGGTGGTCGTCGTATCGCAGTCGGGCGAGACGGCCGACACGCTGGCGGCGCTGAAGCACGCCAAGTCGCTCGGCCATGGCAACACCCTGGCGATCTGCAACGTGCCGACCAGCTCGATGGTGCGGCAGACGGCGCTTGCCTATCTGACCCGCGCCGGCACCGAGATCGGCGTCGCGTCGACCAAGGCGTTCACCACGCAACTGACCGCGCTGTTCCTGCTGGCGCTGACGCTCGCCAAGCAGCGCGGGCGCCTCGACCCGGCGCAGGAAGCGCGCTGGCTCAAGGCGCTGCGCCATCTGCCGGCGGCGATCCAGGCGGTGCTGGCGCTCGAGCCGTCGATCATCGCCTGGGCCGAGCGGTTCGCGAAAAAGGAGAACGCGCTGTTCCTGGGCCGCGGCCTGCACTACCCGATCGCGCTCGAAGGCGCGCTCAAGCTCAAGGAGATCTCGTACATCCACGGCGAGGCGTATCCGGCGGGCGAGCTCAAGCACGGGCCGCTGGCGCTGGTCGACGCCGACATGCCGGTGGT
>DATEFZ010000154.1:0-12411 GCA_035280325.1 Casimicrobiaceae bacterium | reverse complement strand
TTGGAGATAAGAAATAGCCGAAACCCAATAACTACGCGGGAAAGTTAGTAAATACATGGGTTTGGCTGAGTATGGCGTGGTGCCCAGAAGAGGACTCGAACCTCCACAGTGTTGCCACCGCTAGGACCTGAACCTAGTGCGTCTACCAATTCCGCCATCTGGGCCCGCACGTCGTTCGACAGCGAGCGGGTGATTTTACGAAAGAGCGACTTTCTTGTCAAAAAAGCAACCCTCAGGCACCGCCTCTCGCGCTCGCACCGCGGCCGCCGAAACCGCGCCTGCGTCGCGGCGCCGCGTCCGGCGTGAGCAAGGCGACGTCGCCATTCCCGAGCGGACCGAGATCCTGCAGGCGCTGCGCGAGCACGGCGTGCCGATGCCGCCGGCGCAGCTCGAGCGCCGGCTCGCGGTCGACGGCGACGCCGAGCGCAAGGCCTTCGCCGGGCGACTCGCCGCCATGGAGCGCGACGGCCAGCTGCTGACCAATCGCAAGGGAGCGCTCTGCGTCGTCGCCAAGCTCGACCTCGTCACCGGCACCGTGCAGGGGCATGCCGACGGTTTCGGCTTTCTGGTACCCGACGACGGCGGACAGGATCTGTTCCTGTCGCCGAAGGAAATGCACAAGGCGCTGCACGGCGATCGCGCCACCGCGCGGCAGGTCGGGCTCGATCGCCGCGGCCGGCCCGAAGGCGCGATCGTCGACGTGCTCGAGCGGGCCAATCGCGAAGTCGTCGGCCGCGTCTTCGCCGAGCGCGGCATCTGGTACCTGGTGGCCGAGAACAAGCGCATCAGCCAGGACATCCTGATCCCGCCCGACATGCGCGGTCGCGCGTCGCCGGGGCAGGTCGTGGTGGCCGAAGTGATCGAGCAGCCGTCGGCGCATCGCGAGGCGATGGCCAGGGTCGCCGAGGTCCTCGGCAACTACACCGATCCCGGGATGGAGATCGAGATCGCGCTGCGCAAGCACGACCTGCCGTATCGTTTTTCGGGGCCGGCGCAGCGCCAGGCGGGGCGCCTGCCGCCTCAGGTGCAGAAGGCCGACCGCGAGGGACGGGCCGATCTGACCGCGCTGCCGCTGGTTACCATCGACGGCGAGACCGCGCGCGATTTCGACGACGCCGTTTTCTGCGAACGCAAAGGCAAGGGCTTTCGCCTGCTGGTCTCGATCGCCGACGTCAGCCACTACGTGCGCGACAGCGATGCGCTGGACGGCGACGCGCGCGATCGAGGCACGTCGGTGTACTTCCCGCGGCGGGTGATCCCGATGCTGCCGGAGGAGCTCTCGAACGAGCTCTGCTCGCTCAAGCCTGCGGTCGACCGACTGTGCATGGCCTGCGAGGTGATGGTCGGTGCCGCCGGCAGGATCGAGAGCTACCGCTTCTTCCCGGCGGTCATGCACTCGCGCGCGCGGCTCACCTACGACCAGGTATGGCAATGGCTGTCGACTCCGGCCGGCGCAAACAGCGGCAAGGCGCGAGCCCTGCTGCCGCACCTCGAGAATCTGTATGCGCTGTACAAGGTGCTGGCCGCGGCGCGGCGGCGGCGCGGCGCGATCGATTTCGAGACCACCGAGCTCGAGCTCAGGTTCGACGCCCACGGCAAGATCGAGACCATCGTCCCGCTCGCCCGCAACGACGCGCACAAGATCATCGAGGAGTGCATGCTGGCGACCAACGTCTGCGCCGCCGAATTCCTGCTCGCGCACAAGCACCCTTCGCTGTACCGCGTGCACGAGGGGCCGACGCCCGAGAAGCTCGCCGCACTGAAGGAGTTTCTCGCCGGGTCGGGCCTGTCGCTCGGTGGCGGCGCGCACCCGGCGCCGGCCGACTACGCCGCGCTGCTGACGCGGATTCGCGACCGACCCGACTTGAGCCTGCTGCAGACGGTGCTGCTGCGCTCGTTGCAGCAGGCGGTATACAGCCCCGACAACGAGGGCCATTTCGGCCTGGGTTACGACGCCTATACGCACTTCACCTCGCCGATTCGCCGCTACCCCGACCTCCTGGTCCATCGCTGCATCAAGGCCTGTCTCGCGCGCCGGCGTTATCGTCCCGGCGGCGCCGGCTGGTCGGAGCTCGGCGTCCACTGCTCGCAGACCGAGCGCCGCGCCGACGACGCGACGCGCGACGTCGAGAGCTGGCTCAAGTGCTATTTCATGCAGGATCGCGTCGGCGAAACCTTCACCGGCACGGTCAGCGGCGTCGCGCACTTCGGCCTGTTCGTGACGCTCGACGGGCTCAACGTCGACGGCCTGGTTCACGTCACCGAGCTGGGCAACGACTACTTCCACTACGACGCGATTCGCCATGCCCTGAGCGGCGAGCGCAGCGGCAAGGTCTACCGGCTGGCTGACCGCATCACGGTCAAGGTCGCCCGCGTCGACCTGGAATCGACCCGGATCGATTTCACCCTCGCCGTCGAACCCGCCACCGCGACGCCATCGATGCGCAGAAAAAAACACGCCAGGGCCGGCAAGCCCTGACGCGTCTCGTCGCTCCGGCGCTGCCGGCTCAGCGGTTCGGCTGCGGCGTCATGCGCAGATACGGGCGCAGCGCCTTGAACCCCTTCGGAAACTTCTGCTTGAGGACCTCCGGGTCCTGCAGCGACGGCAGGATCACCACGTCGTCGCCGTTCTTCCAGTTGCCCGGCGTCGCGACGCTGTGATACTCGGTGAGCTGCAGCGAATCGATCACCCGCAGCACCTCGTCGAAATTGCGGCCGGTCGACGCCGGATAGGTGATCATCAGCCGGATCACCTTCTTCGGATCGATCACGAACAGCGAGCGTACCGTCGCGGTCGCGCTGGCGTTCGGGTGGATCATGTCGTACAGCGTCGATACCTTGCGGTCGGCATCGGCGATGATCGGGAAATTGACGCTCGTTTGCTGGGTCTCGTTGATGTCGTTGATCCACTTCTTGTGCGAATCGACCGGATCGACCGACAGCGCGATGACCTTGACGTTTCGCTTGGCGAAATCGTTCTTCAGCTTCGCGGTGAGACCGAGCTCGGTCGTGCATACCGGCGTGAAATCGGCCGGATGCGAGAACAGCACGCCCCAGCTGTCGCCGAGCCACTTGTGGAAGCTGATCGGGCCTTCGCTGGATTCCTGGGTGAAATCGGGGGCGGTATCGCCAAGACGCAGTGCCATTGCGGATCCCTCCTCTTCGGTATCGGTTGAACCGTCTATAATACGCCGCGGCTGCGCTGCGCAGTAGAAGCGCTGGCACTATCTTCATGCCGCCGGCGATCGCGGTCCGCCGGACACCCGAGTCGGCGACCCACCCGCTACCAACGATGCGACGAACCCCTGCCCGCGGTGCGGATTTTCCGCGTAGGCGCGTGTTGCGATGACGGCTGCCGCGCCATCGCGACTGGTCGTGCAGGGCGCCGACATCGCCACCCCGACGCTGAAGAAGCTGGCTAGGCTCGCCGACGCCAGCCGGATCGACGCCCTTTCGCGCGGCAGCGCGCAAGCCTTCTCGCTCGAGCCGGTGTCCGACACCACCGGAATCGCCGCCTGCTGTGCGCAAGCCTCGCTGGATTGGGCGATCGTGCCGTTCGAGCAGCGTCTCGACCGCGTGCGGCTCGTCGCCATGGACATGGATTCGACGCTGATCACCATCGAGTGCATCGACGAGATCGCCGGCATGCAGGGCATCAAGCACGAGGTCGCGGCGATCACCGCCAGCGCGATGCGCGGCGAGATCGACTTTCGGCAAAGCCTCGAGCGCCGGCTGGCGCTGCTGGCCGGGCTCGACGCGGCGGCGTTGCAGCGCGTCTACGACGAGCGCCTCGAGCTGTCGCCCGGCGCCGAGCGGTTGCTCGCGGCGATGCGCGCCAACGGCGCGCAGTCGCTGCTGGTCTCCGGCGGCTTCACCTTTTTCACCGAGCGCCTGAAGGCGCGCCTCGGGCTCGATCATACCTGCGCCAACACGCTCGAGATCGTCGATGGCAAGCTGACCGGGCGCCTGGTCGGCCCGCTGGTCGATGCCGGCGTCAAGGCCGAATGCTTCGCGCGGCTGCGGGCGTCGCTGGCAGGAGAGGATGGTCTGGCGGTGGCGATCGGCGACGGCGCCAACGACCTGCCGATGCTGGAGCGCGCCGATGTCAGCGTCGCCTACCATGCAAAACCGGTCGTGCGCGAGCGCACCACGTACGCCGTCGACCACTGCGGGCTCGACGCAGTCCTGAACCTGTTTGTCTAACGCTCTACCTTCAGGCCAGCAGCGGCCGCACGAAGGCAACGATGTTCCAGACCGCGAGGACGGCGAGCACGATGTAGGTCAGCACGGCGCCGGCGACGCGCCCGGTCGAGTGCCCGCTGCGGCGCGACAGGCCCGCGGCGTGGATGACTCGCGCGACGACGAAGACGATGCCGCAGACGTGCAGCAGCAGGTGCGAGGCGCGGTTCTCCTCGGCGATCAGCATCAGCAGCAGCACCGCCAGTCCCCATTCGACCGCGTTGCCGTGCACGCGGATCGTGCGCTCGAGCTGAGCATCGCCGCCGGCGCCCAGACCGATGCCTGCCTGGCGTCGCCGGCGCGAAACTTTCAGCCCGAGCGCAAGCAGGATGAGCGCAAAGATCCCGGCGTAGAGTGCAGTGACGAACGGCATCGGCGCCGGGCTCATTCCTCGTCCTCCTCGATCCATATCGCCTGGATCGCTTCGAGAATCTTCTCGCCGGAGTGTTTGGGATCGTCGTCGAATCCCGGCAGCTCGGTCACCCAGCGGAACAGATCGGTAAAGCGCACCGTCCTCGGATCGACGTCCGGATGGCGCTCGGCCAGCGCGATGGCGATGTCGCGCGAATCGACCCACTTCATTTGGTCGTCTCCTTGGCGTAGTTGATCGTGTACTTCGGAATCTCGATCACGAGCTTGCGATCGCCGACCTTGGCCTGGCACGAGAGCCGCGACACCGGCGTCAAGCCCCAGGCCCGGTCGAGCAGGTCGTCCTCGTCCTCGGAGGACGGCGACAGCGAGTCGAATCCCTCGCGCACGATGACGTGGCAGGTCGTGCAGGCGCAGGATTTCTCGCAGGCGTGCTCGATCTCGATCTGCTGATCGAGCAGGTTGTCGCAGACCGACTCGCCCTCTTTCGCCTCGAAGGTCTTGCCTTCGGGACAAAGCTCGGCGTGCGGCAACACGACGACTTCGGTCATCGCTTAGGAACTATCCGAGCGCATCGACGCTGCGGCCGGTCAGCGCGCGCCCGACGCTGCGATCCATGCGGCGCGCGGCGAACTCCTCGGTGGCGGCGTTCAGCGCCGAGATGGCCGCGACCAGCGGATGATGATCGACCAGCGGATGATGGTCGTCCTGACTCGCGAGCCTGCGCACCGCGGCGATCGCCTGCTCGATCGGGCCTCGCTCCGTCGCGGTCAGCAGATCGCCGTCGGCGTCGAGCGCATGCTCGGCCGCGTCGACGATGCGCTCGGCCTCGACGCGCGCCTCGGCCAGGGCTCGCGCCGCCATGTCGGGCGTCGCGTTGGCGAACGATTCGGCCAGCATGCGCGCCACCTCGGCATCGGTCAGTCCGTACGAGGGCTTGACCACGATCGACGCCTCGACCCCCCTGGTCTGCTCGCGCGCCGCGACCGAGAGCAGGCCGTCGGCGTCGACCTGGAACGTAACCTTGATGCGCGCCGCACCGGCGACCATCGGCGGAATGCCGCGCAACTCGAAGCGCGCCAGCGACCGGCAGTCGGCGACGCGCTCGCGCTCGCCCTGGACGACGTGCAGCGCCATCGCCGTCTGGCCGTCCTTGAAGGTGGTGAACTCCTGCGCGCGGGCGATCGGAATGGTCGCGTTGCGGGGGACGATCTTCTCGGTCAACCCGCCCATCGTCTCGAGGCCGAGCGACAAGGGAATGACGTCGAGCAGCAGCCAGTCCTCGTCGCGCGCGCGGTTCCCGGCCAGCACGTTGGCCTGCAGCGCGGCACCGAGTGCCACGACTTCGTCGGGATTCAGATTGTTGAGCGGCGCGCGGCCGAAGAACTCGGCTACGGCTTGCTGGATCTGCGGCATGCGCGTGGCGCCGCCGACCATCACCACGCCCTCGATGTCGCCGATGGCGAGCCGGGCGTCGCGCAGCGCTTTCCTGACCGGCGCCAGCGTCTTGTCGACCAGCGTCCGGGTGATCTCCGCGAAGGTCGCTGCCGTGAGCGTCTGCTCGATCGTGGCGCCGGATTCGAGCGTGGCCGACAACCGCGCTTCGCCAGCGGTGGTCAGCGCTTCCTTGACCGCGCGCGCATTCGCCATCAAGAGCCGCGTATCGCGCGGCGAGACCGGTCCTGCGTGCGCCGCCTCGAGCGCCCAGCAGTAGATGCGATGATCGAAGTCGTCGCCGCCCAGCGCCGTATCGCCGGCCGTGGCGAGCACCTCGAACACACCGCGCGAGAGCTTCAATATCGACAGGTCGAACGTGCCGCCGCCCAGGTCATAGACCGCATAGATCCCTTCCGAGGCGTTGTCCAGGCCGTACGCGATCGCCGCCGCGGTCGGCTCGTTCAGCAGACGCAGCACGTCCAGCCCCGCGAGCCGGGCCGCGTCCTTGGTCGCCTGCCGCTGCGCATCGTCGAAATACGCCGGCACCGTCACCACCGCCCCGGCCAGTGCGCCACCAAGCTCGCCCTCCGCACGCTCGCGCAGCGACTTCAGGATCTCGGCCGAGATTTCCACCGCGCTGCGCACGCCGAACCGCGTCGCTACCTGGACGATGCCCGGCGCATCGACAAAACGATACGGAAACCGCCGCGCATCGGCCAGATCGGCCAGGCCGCGCCCCATCATTCGCTTGACCGACACGATGGTGTTCTGCGGGTCGGCGACCTGCGCGGCCAGCGCGTCGTAGCCGACTTCGACGCCAGCCGGCGCGTAACGGACGACCGACGGCAGCAGCCGGCGGCCGCGCCGGTCGGGAATCGCGTCGGCGACGCCGTCGCGCACCGTCGCCACCAGCGAATTGGTGGTGCCGAGGTCGATGCCGACCGCCAGGGCGCGCGAGCGCCGCGCCGGCGTCTCTCCCGGTTCGGCGATCTGCAGCAGCGCCATCAGTCGTCGATCCCGGTGACCGCCGCGTCGATGTCGGCGGCCAGCTTGGCCAAGAACTGCAGCTCGCGCACGCGATCGCGCGCCGTGTCCCAGCGCCGCTCGCCGTCGAGCGTGTCGGCCAGCGCCGCCTCGAGCGCCGCGATTTCGCCGCGCACCTCGCGCAGCAGCGCTTCCAGCCGCGGCGCATCGCGCTCAACCCTGGCTTCCTCGACGGCCTCGCGCCGCTCGAGCTGGCGCTCGAGAAAATCGAGCGGCAACGCCGTATCGGTCTCGGCCGTCGCATCGACGCCGTGCAGCGACAGCAGGTACTGCGCGCGCGCGACCGGATCCTTCAGCGCACGGTACGCTTCGTTGACCCGTGCCGACGACTGCAGCGCGATCCGGCGCTCGGACTCGCCGGCCGCGGCGAAGCGGTCGGGATGCACCGCGCCTTGCAGCGCGCGGTACGCGGCGTCGAGCCGGTCCGCGTCGAAGCGATAGCGCGGCGGGAGGCCGAACAGCGCGAAATAGTCCTGGGAGAAATCGATCACGGGGTCTGCCGTCTCTGGAATCGCGAAGGCGGCCCGGCGCGGCGCCCGGCCAGCCGGCCGGCGGCTAGACGTTAAAGCTCTCGCCGCAGCCGCACTCGTCCTTCACGTTCGGATTGTTGAACTTGAATCCCTCGTTCAGCCCTTCGCGAGCGAAATCGAGCTCGGTGCCGTCGAGATACGGCATGCTCTTGGGATCGACGATCACCTCGATGCCGTGACTGTGGAAGCGCAGGTCCTCGGGGCGGATCTCGTCGGCGTACTCGAGCTTGTAGGCGAGCCCCGAGCAGCCGGTGGTGCGCACGCCCACCCGCAGCCCGACGCCCTTGCCGCGCCGGGCGAGGTAGCCGGCGACGTGCTTGGCCGCGTTCTCGGTCAGGGTGATCGCCATCGCGACGCTTGCCTAGGCGGCGACGCTCTGCGCCGGCGCGCCCGCCTTGTCGGCCGGTTCCTCCCCGGCGGCGCCGTGCTTCTTCTTGTAGTCGGCGACGGCGGCCTTGATCGCGTCCTCGGCCAGGATCGAGCAGTGGATCTTGACCGGCGGCAGCGCGAGCTCCTCGGCGATCTGCGTGTTCTTGATCGTCAGCGCCTGGTCGAGCGTCTTGCCCTTCACCCATTCGGTGACCAGCGACGACGACGCGATCGCCGAGCCGCAGCCGTAGGTCTTGAACTTCGCGTCCTCGATCGTGCCGTCGGCGCGGACCTTGATCTGCAGCTTCATCACATCGCCGCAGGCCGGCGCACCGACCATGCCCGTGCCGATGCCGGCGTCGTCCTTGGCGAACGACCCGACGTTGCGCGGATTTTCGTAGTGATCCAGTACCTTGTCGCTATAAGCCATGACATTCTCCGATTACTACATAACCTGCTCCTGCTTTTGACCTGGTCCGGATTGAGGGGCGGCCGCGCCGCACCTCGAATCCGGACAGTTATTGCGTCGGCGTCAGCCGACGCAATAACAGCTAATGAGCCGCCCACACGACCGTATCCAAGTCGATCCCCTCCTTGTACATTTCCCACAGCGGCGACAGCTCGCGCAGCTTCTCGATCTTGCGCTTCAACAGATCGATGGTGTAGTCGATCTCCTCCTCGGTCGTGAACCGCCCGACGGTGAAGCGAATCGAGCTGTGCGCCAGCTCGTCGCTGCGGCCCAGCGCACGCAGCACATACGAAGGCTCGAGCGACGCCGACGTGCAGGCCGAACCGGACGACACCGCGATGTCCTTGATCGCCATGATCAGGCTCTCGCCCTCGACGAAGTTGAAGCTGACGTTGAGGTTGTGCGGCACGCGCCGCTCGAGGTCGCCGTTCAGATGCGCTTCCTCGATCGTCGACAGGCCCTGCCAAAGCCTGTCGCGCAGCATGCGGATGCGTTCGTTGTCGGTCGCCATCTCGAGGCGCGCCAGGCGGAACGCTTCGCCCATGCCGACGATCTGGTGCGTCGGCAGCGTCCCGGAGCGCATGCCCCGCTCGTGCCCGCCGCCGTGCATCTGCGCCTCGATGCGCACGCGCGGCTTGCGCCGCACGAACAGCGCGCCGACGCCTTTCGGCCCGTAGGTCTTGTGCGCCGAGAAGCTCATCAGGTCGACCTTGAGCGCCGAGAGGTCGACCGGTATCTTGCCGGTCGCCTGCGCGGCGTCGACGTGGAAGACGATGCCGCGGCTGCGGCAGATCTCGCCGATCGCCGGGATGTCCTGGATGACGCCGATCTCGTTGTTGACGAACATCACCGACACCAGGACGGTGTCCGGACGCAGCGAGGCCTTGAATTGCTCGAGGTCGATCAGCCCGTCCGGCTTGACGTCGAGATAGCTGACCTCGAAGCCGTCGCGCTCGAGCTCGCGCATCGTGTCGAGCGTCGCCTTGTGCTCGGTCTTGACGGTGATGAGATGCTTGCCCTTGTCCTTGTAGAAGTGCGCGGCGCCCTTGAGCGCGAGGTTGATCGACTCGGTCGCGCCCGACGTCCAGACCAGCTCCCGGGCGTCGCAGTTGACCAGCTTCGCCACCTCGTCGCGCGCCTGCTCGACCGCCTTCTCGGTATCCCAGCCGAACGAGTGCGAGCGCGACGCCGGGTTGCCGAAATGCTCGGTCAGATACGGAATCATCTTCGCCGCGACGCGCGGATCGACCGGCGTCGTCGCCGAGTAGTCGAGGTAGATCGGCTTCTTCATCGTGGTCTCGAAGGCCTCATGCGACCGGCGCCGGCTCGGGCTTGCGGCCGGCCAGCGCGCGGTGGTCCTGGATGACGTTGACTTCCGGCTTGTCCTGCTGCCGCACCAGCTGCTCGAGCGAGACCGAGTGCAGGAACGAGAAGATGTGGGTGTTGAGATTGGCCCACAGCTCGTGGGTCATGCAGCGCCGGTCGTCCTGGCAGTTTTCCTTGCCGCCGCACTGCGTCTGGTCGATCGGCTCGTCGACCGCGAGGATGATGTCGGCGACGCTGACCGTCGGGGCGGGCTTCGCCAGGTTGTAGCCGCCGCCCGGCCCGCGCACGCTTTCGACCAGGCCATGCCGGCGCAGCTTGCCGAACAGTTGCTCGAGGTACGACAGCGAGATCTTCTGCCGCGCCGACACCGCCGCCAGCGTCACCGGCCCCTTGGCGTTGTGCATCGCCACGTCGATCATCGCCGTTACGGCGAAACGTCCCTTGGTCGTCAGTCTCATGGTCGCCTACCTTCCGCGCCTCGTCGGTCCTGCAGCGTCGACCCGATTCTATAATTCCTGAGTAGTTTAGTCAACTAAAAGCCCCGCGAGTTCACTCAAGTAAACGGTTGATCTGGGCCGGGTCGAAGCCCTCGGCGGTCGCCTTGGCCTCGGGGCATTCGACTCCCTCGCGCTGCAGCCGCTCGATCAGCTTCTGCAGGCGATCGTCGGTCGCCGCGGCATGGTCGAGCAGCGAATGGATCGCCTGCACCATCGGGTCGTTGGTGTCGGGCCCGATGCCATAGGCCGAAAAGCCGATCCGCGCCGCCTGCGCCTCGCGCCGGACCGCGTCATCGCCGGTAAGGATACGCGCCGGAATGCCGACCGCGGTCGCGCCGGCCGGCACGTCCCGCACGACGACCGCGTTGGAGCCGACCTTGGCCCCGTCCCCGACCAGCACCGGGCCCAGCACCTTGGCCCCGGCGCCTAGGACCACTGCCCGTCCCAAGGTCGGGTGCCGCTTGCCCCTGCCCCAAGACGTTCCGCCCAGGGTCACGCCGTGATAGAGCGTGCAATCGTCACCGATCTCGGCCGTCTCGCCGATCACGACACCCATGCCGTGATCGATGAACACCCGCCGGCCGATGGTCGCCCCGGGATGGATCTCGATCCCGGTTAGCCATCGGGCCCAGTGTGACGACCAGCGGCCCAGCCACCGTGCACCGGCACGCCACAAGCGACTGCTCACTGCCCGGTGCCAGACCAGCGCGTGCAGCCCCGGATAGCAGGTCAGCACCTCCCAGGCGGTGCGGGCGGCCGGATCGCGCTCGAATACGGCGGCGATGTCTTCGCGCAAACGATTGAACATCGGCCGCATCCTGCCATACCCGAGGGAATTACTCAAGTATTGCCGAAGGGACTGTATTAAGGTCCTGTTAACAGGCATTAGCGAAGCAGAATCGCGGCGATCACCAGCCCGGCCGTGGCCACGCCGATCAGCACCGCGTAGACCAGCGCCAGCACCGCCGCCCGGGCCAGCACGCCGATCCACGAGCCGCCGTAGACGACGTGCATCGACCACACCAGGTAGGCGACGATCCAGAAGCCGATCAGCCTTGCCGTGAGGCTCGGCAGCAGCAGCATCGCGGTCGCGGCGACGAAGACGAAGGCGTGGTTGTACGCCGCGAACACCATGTGCGCGCCGTACAGCCGCGGCCGCTGCGGATAGCGTCTTGCCCGGCCCAGGTAGAGGATTTTCAGCAGCAGTCCGATCGCCGGCAGCAGCGCGAACATCGCGTACGGCGCGTAGCGAAGGCCGCCGTCGCGGAGCTGGTCGACCTTCTCGTCCTTGCCGAGCTCGTTGAAGCGGTTCCATCGCTTTTGCAGCGCCGGCGGCGCGATCGACCCTCCGGGCACGATCGGCATGTCGAACCCCTTGTCGATCGACGTCGGCTTCGCCTGCCCTGCGCCGTCAGCATTGACCAGGTCGACCGGGTCGACGAAGAAGCGTGACGCCCCGAAGAAGATCAGCGTGGCGAACAGGTAGATGCGGGCCGGGCGGATGTAACGACGGCGCCGGCCGGCGAGATACTCGCGGGTCAGGAAACCCGGCCGCGAGACGAGCGCGGTGACGGTGCGCCAGAAACGGCCGTCGATCGCGACGTAGCGCCCGGCCGCCTCGCGCAGAAATTCGCGCAACGTTGGCAGCCTGAGCGCGGTTTCCTGTCCGCAGTGCGGGCAGTAGGCGCCGGGCGCTTCGGCGCCGCAGTTGCGGCAATGCGCGGCAGCCGCCTCGCCGGTTCGCGCATCGGTCGCGATCGCCATTCGCTTCCGCCTATTCGGGGTGCGTTCGGTGCCGCGAGCGCTGCAGGCGCTCTTCGATCCGGGCCAGGATGCCGCGCAGGATGTTGACCTCTTCCTTTTCCAGCCGCGCCCGGGAGAAAAGCCGCCGCAGGCGCGGCAGCAGCCGTTTCGGATGCGCCGGCCGCAGGAAGTCGAGCGCGATCAGCGTGCGCTCGCCGTGCTCGAACAGGCGCGCGATCTCGTCCTGCGTCGCCGGCTCGAACGCCGGCGCGCGCCAGACTTCGTCGCCGGTCGCGGCGACGCGCATCTCGTAGACCACCACCTGCACCGCGGCGGCCAGGTTGAGCGACATAAATCGCGGATCGGCCGGAATCGTCGCCACGATCTG
>DATEFZ010000153.1:0-3559 GCA_035280325.1 Casimicrobiaceae bacterium | reverse complement strand
TCGCGCGGTCCGGTCAGATTCTCGGCGCAGGCGATCTGGTCGGGAAACACCGCCGCCATCAGGTCCTCGGCGCGCATCCGCTGCAGCGGCGCCGGCACCTTCTTGCCGCCCTGGAAGCGCGGCAGCGCCAGCGACGTGCCGGCGATCCAGCGCCAGCGCGCGCCAAACATCGGCGCATCGAGCATCGCCTGGATCAGCAGCGGACGCACGGTCCGTGCATTGAGGTAATGCGCGACGCTTTCCAGCGGGAAGCTGTGGCTGGTCGACAGCGACAGGACGATCGCATCCTCGGTCGCCGCCGCCTGCAGCTCGAAGTTGAACTTGGTGCAGAACCGCTTGCGCAGCGCGAGGCCCCATGCGCGGTTGATCCGGCTGCCGAGCGGCGAATGGATGACGAGCTGCATGCCGCCCGATTCGTCGAAGAAGCGCTCGAACACGATCGCAGCTTGCGTCGGCAGTGTGCCGAGCGCCGCGCGCGCCGCGGACAGATAGTCGACGAGCTGTCCGGCGGCCGACTCCGACAGTCCGATGCGCTGCACGAGATCGTCGAACGCCGCCTGCTTGCCGCCGTCCGCATCCATTCTTTCCAGCATTTCCTCGCGCAGCCGCGACACCGCGTGCGACAGCTCGGCGGTGCGCGCCGGCGCCTCGCCCAGCCAGAACGGGATCGTCGGCGGCTGGCCGTGAGCATCGTCGACCCGCACCCGGCCGGCCTCGACTCGCAGGATGCGATACGACGTGTTGCCGAGCTGGAAGATGTCGCCGGCGAGGCTTTCCACCGCAAAATCCTCGTTGACGGTGCCGACGAGCTGGCCGGCCGGTTCGAGCACGACGTCGTAGTCGGCGTTGTCGGGGATGGCACCGCCCGAGGTCAGCGCGGTCAGTCGCGCGCCGCGGCGGCCGCGCAGCACGCCGTTGACCGCGTCGCGATGGACGTACGCCGAGCGATGCCCGCGGCGGGTGCTGAATCCCTCGGCCAGCATGCGCACCACCTCCAGGAACTCGCCGCGCCCGAGCTTGGCGTAGGGCTGCGCGCGCCGGACGAGATCGAGCAGGGCGTCCTCGCTCCATTCCGCCGCCGCGACCTCGGCCACGATCTGCTGCGCCAGCACGTCGAGCGGCTTCATCGGGATGATCAGCCGGTCGAGCTCGCCGCGACGTACCGCGTCGAGGAGCGCCGCGCACTCGGCCAGCTCGTCGCGCGACAGCGGGAAGATGCGCGCCTTCGGCACGCCGCCGACCTGGTGGCCGGCGCGGCCTGCGCGCTGGAGAAAGGTCGCGATCGATCGCGGCGAGCCGAGCTGGCAGACCAGCTCGACGTCGCCGATGTCGATGCCGAGCTCGAGCGACGCGGTCGCGACCAGGACTTTGAGCTCGCCGCGCTTCAGGCGCTGCTCGGCGTCGAGCCGCAGCTCCTTCGCCATGCTGCCGTGATGCGCGGTGACGTGCTCGCCGCCCAGCCGGTCCGACAGCTGCCGGGCGGCGCGCTCGGCCATGCGCCGGGTATTGACGAAGACCAGCGTCGTCCGATGAGAAAGCGCAAGCTCGGCCAGCCGCGCGTAGACCTCCTGCCAGACTTCGTGCGACATCACCGCTTCGAGCGGCGAGGCGGGCAGTTCGATCGCGAGGTCGCGCGGCCGGATGTGCCCGGAATCGACGATCACGCAGTCGGAGCCCGCATCTTGCGACCCGTTTCCGCCGGTTAGGAAGCGCGCGATGTCCTCGATCGGCTTTTGCGTCGCCGACAGCCCGATGCGCGCCGGCGGACGCGCGGTCAGCGCCGCCAGGCGCTCGAGCGAAAGCGCGAGATGGCTGCCCCGCTTGTTGCCCGCCAGCGCGTGGATCTCGTCGACGATGACCGTGCGCGTGGTCGACAGCATCCCGCGGCCCGATTCAGAGCCGAGCAGCACGTACAGCGATTCGGGCGTCGTCACGACGATATGCGGAGGCCGCTTGCGCATCCCGGCGCGCTCGGCCTGCGGCGTATCGCCGGTGCGGACCAGCGTACGGATCTCGACGTCGGGCAAGCCGAGCGTCTCCAGCTCCGCCCGGATGCCTGCGAGCGGCGTGGCCAGGTTCTTCTGGATGTCGTTCGACAGCGCCTTCAACGGAGAGACGTAGACGACCATCGTCTCGTCGGGCAGTGGCGCTTCGACCCCACGTCGAACCAGGCTGTCGATCGCGGCCAGAAATGCCGCCAGCGTCTTGCCGGAGCCTGTCGGGGCCGCAACCAGGACGTTGCGTCCGGCCTGGATCGCCGGCCACGCCCCGGCCTGCGGCTCGGTCGGGGCGGCGAAGTGCCTGGCGAACCAGCGCTCGACGGCGGGATGGAACGAAGAGGATGCGTTCACGAAGGCTGGCGGCGAAAAGCGAAACTGCTCTCATAAGATAGGGGATTGACGGCAAAGCGCAACCCCGCCGGATTGCCGCGGTTGTCGACACTCGATGCCCCCGTCATAAGCGCCACCCGTTTGCCGATGATCGCTCGCTCCCTCCCTTGCCGGCGCCAAGTGTAGCGGAGCATCATCCGACAAGCACGCCTGCCGAAGTCCGGTTCCGTCCCCGAATGAACGACGACTACCTCGCCCACCTGCGTCGCATGCTCGATTCGATCCGCGCCGACGGTTTCTACAAGGCCGAGCGGGTGATCGAGACGCCGCAGGCGCCGGAGATCGGGCTCGCCGGCGGCGACGAGGTCCTCAATTTCTGCGCCAACAACTACCTGGGCCTGGCCGACGACCCGAGGCTCATCGCCGCCGCGCAAGCCGGTCTCGAGCGCTGGGGCTTCGGCATGGCGTCGGTGCGCTTCATCTGCGGCACCCAGGCGGTGCACAAGGAGCTCGAGCGCGCGATCTCCGCTTTCCTCGCCACCGACGAAACGATTCTCTATTCGAGCTGCTTCGACGCCAACGGCGGCGTGTTCGAAACGCTGCTCGGCGAAGAGGACGCGGTGATCAGCGACGAGCTGAACCACGCCAGCATCGTCGACGGCATCCGGCTGTGCAAGGCGAAGCGCCTGCGCTACCGCAACAACGACATGGCCGACCTCGAAGCGAAGCTCGCCGAGGCCGAGGCGGCCGGCGCGCGCTACAAGCTGATCGCCACCGACGGCGTGTTCTCGATGGACGGCACGATCGCGAACCTGAGCGCCATCTGCCAGCTCGCCGACCGGCACCGCGCGCTGGTGCTGGTCGACGATTCGCACGCGCTGGGTTTCGTTGGCGCCAACGGGCGGGGGACGCCCGAGCTCTGCGGCGTCGAGCGGCGGATCGACCTCACCACCGGAACGCTCGGCAAGGCGCTGGGCGGCGCGTCGGGCGGCTTCGTGTCCGGGCGGCGCGAGATCGTCGAGCTGTTGCGGCAGCGCTCGCGCCCGTACCTGTTCTCGAACACGCTGGCGCCGTGCATCGCCGAAGCTTCGCTCCGAGTGCTCGAGCTGATCTCCGGCGACGAGGGCACCCGGCTGCGCACTCGGGTGAGGCAAAACGGCGAGCGCTTCCGCGCGTCGATGACCGCGCTGGGCTTCGACCTGGTCCCCGGCAGCCATCCGATCATCCCG
>DATEFZ010000152.1:0-8174 GCA_035280325.1 Casimicrobiaceae bacterium | reverse complement strand
GGGACGGGGCCTCAGTTGGCAAATGAGGGGCAATCTGCTTTGTCGCGCCGCTCGCCAAGGGGATCTACCATTGGCTTCGCGCCGCTTCGCGCAGCTCATCCCGGCAAGCCTCCGTCGCGGCCACGCGGGACTTATGCAGAGCTTCCCTAACCTGCGGTCGCGGCGGCGGTTCCTGCTCGGCAGCGTGGCCGGCGCGAGCGGCATGCTGCTCGCCGGTTGCGACCGGTTGGCGCAAACCGCCTGGTTCCAGAGGACGCTCGGCGCCGGCGAGACGCTGACCCGCGTCGCCCAGCGGCTGGTGATATCGCGCAAGGCGATGGCGCAGGAATTTACCGCCGCCGATCTGTCGCCCGAATTCCGCAGCAACGGCACCGCGGTGCCGAAGAACGCGCAGTACCAGACGCTCGCGACCGGTGGCTTCGCCGCCTACCGGCTCGAGGTCGGCGGACTGGTCGAGCACCCGGCGAGCCTGTCGCTCGCCGACCTGCGCGCTCTGCCCAGCCGCACCCAGATCACCCGGCACGACTGCGTCGAAGGCTGGAGCGCGATCGGCAAGTGGAAGGGCGCTCGGCTCGCGGCGCTGCTCGAGCAAGTCAAGCCGAAGGCCAACGCGCGCTATGTGGTGTTCCATTGCGCCGACCCGATGGAAAACGACGGTACCAGCCCGTACTACGAGAGCATCGACTTCGACGATGCCTATCACCCGCAGACGATCCTCGCCTACGAGCTGAACGACAAGACGCTGCCTGTCCCCAACGGCGCGCCGATCCGGCTGCGCGTCGAGCGACAACTGGGCTACAAGCACGCCAAGTACGTCATGCGGATCGAGCTGGTCGAGAGCTTCGCCCATATCGCTGGCGGCAACGGCGGCTACTGGGAAGACCAGGGCTATCAGTGGTACGCCGGGATTTAGCGAGATCCTGAACCAGGCCCCGCACGGTCGCGACGGCGGCTAGCCGGATGGGTAGAGCGGCCGGTCGCATCTGATTCGGCAGCAGGCGGGCCGCCATCGCGCGGCCGGCGGTTGACGCCGCGGGGCGGCGACCGCCAAACTTCGCGCTTTGTCCGCGCGCCGCTCATGCCTACCGTCGCCTTCGATCGCTTCTATCGCTACGACGAGCTGACGGCGATCCTCAACGCCTACGCGGCCGAATTTCCTCAGCTCGCCCGGATCGAGTCGATCGGCCGCAGTCACGAAGGCCGCGACATCTGGGTGCTCGCGATCACCCATCGGCAAAGCGGCGAGGCGGCCGACAAGCCGGCGTTCTGGGTCGAGGGCAACGTGCACGCCACCGAGGTTGCCGGCTCGGTGGCCTGCGTTTATTTCCTCGATCATCTGCTCAAGGCCTACGGCATCGATCGCGAGGTCACGCGCGCGCTCGACACGCGCGCTTTCTACGTCTGCCCGCGGGTCAATCCGGACGGACCGGAATGGGCCCTGTCCGACAAGCCACGCTTCATCCGCTCGAGCACCCGCCCGTACCCGCACGACGAAGAAGAGATCGAAGGCCTGACCGTCGAAGACATCGACGCTAACGGGCGAATCCTGCAGATGCGGCTGCGCGACGACAACGGTCTGTGGAAGTCGCACCCCGAGGAACCACGTCTGATGATCCGCCGCGAACCGACCGAAGTCGGCGGCACCTACTACCGGGTTCTTCCGGAGGGGACACTGGAGGACTACGATGGGTTCATGTTAAGAATAAAAAAACGAAAAGAAGGTCTTGATCTCAATAGAAATTACCCAGCCCATTGGCGCCAGGAATTCGAGCAGCTCGGTGCCGGCCCCTATCCGACCTCGGAGCCGGAGGTGCGCGCCCAGGTCCAGTTCCTGACCTCGCACCGGAACATCTGCGGCGGCGTCAGCTTCCACACCTGGAGCGGGGTGCTGCTGCGCCCCTTCGATCATTCGCCGGACGACGAAATGGTCCCCGAGGACCTGTGGATCTACAAGAAGATAGGCGTTAAAGGCACTGAATTGACAGGCTATCCGGCGATCTCGGTGTACCATGAATTCCGCTACTACCCGAAGCAGGTGATCGGCGGGACCTCCGACTGGCTGTTCGATCACCTGGGCGCCTTCTCCTGGGTAGTCGAGCTCTGGAGCCCGATGCGCGAAGCGGGTATCGAGAACTATCAGTACATCGAATGGTTCCGCGACCACCCGATCGCCGACGACCTGAAGCTTTTCCGCTGGAACGAGCAGACGCTCGGTGGCGCGGCGCATGTCGACTGGAAACCATTCCAGCATCCGCAACTGGGCGCGATCGAGATCGGCGGCTGGGACCGGCTGCACGCGTTCAGCAATCCGCCGCTCGCGTTTCTGCAAAAAGAGGTCGCGCGCTTTCCCGGCTGGATGGTCTGGCAGGCGCTGCTCTCGCCGAAGCTGGAGTTGCTCGAGGCCGGTGCAGAGCGCATCGCCCCGCAAGCCTGGCGCGTGAGGATGGTGGTGCAGAACAGCGGCTGGTTGCCGAGCTACGTGAGCAAGCGGACGCTGGAACGCAAGGTCGTACGCGGAGTGATCGCCGAGATCGAGCTGCCCGACGGCGCCACCCTGTCGAGCGGCAAGCGCCGGCAGGACATCGGCCAGCTCGAGGGCAGGGCGTACAAGCACACCGGCGTGTCGTTCTGGCCGGACTACCATCTGACCGACGACCGTGCGAAGATCGAATGGGTAGTGCGGGGGAGGGCGGGCGACACGATCGCGCTCTCGGCGCGGCACGAGCGCGCGGGAGCAGTGCGTACCGAAATCAGACTCGACTGAAGGCAAGCGATGGCAAAGGTTCTCGGCCTGGGAGGGCTGTTCTTCAAGTCGCCCGACCCTGAAAAGCTGCTCGGCTGGTACGCCCAATGGCTCGGCGTCGGCGACGGCAAGGCGTCGATCGAGTTCGCGGCGGCGACGATGCCGGCGAACACCTTCACCGTGTGGAGCCCGTTCCCGGCCAACACCGATTACTTCGCGCCGTCGGGACGCGCCTTCATGTTCAATCTGATTGTCGACGATCTCGACGGCGCGCTCGGCCAGGTGCACACCGGCGGCGGACAGGTGATCGGCGAAATCGAGGAGCACGAATATGGGCGCTTCGGCTGGTTCATCGATCCCGACGGCAACAAGGTCGAGCTGTGGGAGCCGGCCAGGTCGGATTGAATCGATGACCGCGGCGCAAGGTCGACGCGCCTCGGCGGGCGCGGAGTGCGGGCGTTCGACGCACGCCGCGGCGATGCGGGGACGCTGGCTCGCGATCGCGCTCATCGCGCTCGCCGGCTGCACGCTGCCGCCGGCGACGCCGACCCGCGTCGGGCTCGACCGCATCGAGCACATCATCGTCATCTACGCCGAGAATCGCAGCTTCGACAATCTGTACGGGTTGTTCCCCGGCGCCGACGGACTCGCCAACGCCACGCCAGCGCAATACCGGCAGGTCGACCGCGATGGCACGCTGCTCGCGACGCTGCCGCCGGTGTGGAAGGGCAAGGACGCCGATCCGGAATTTCCGCGCGATCTGCCGAACGGTCCGTACCGCATCGACGGCCCGCCGATCAACCAGCCGCTGTCGACCGCGACGCGCGACCTGATCCACGAGTTCTATCGCAACCAGGAGCAGATCGACGGCGGGCGCAACGATCGCTTCGTCGCCGCCAGCGACGCCGGCGCGCTGACGATGGGTTACTACGACGGCTCCCGCCTGCCGATGTGGCGATGGGCTAGCGCGTACACGCTGGCCGACAACTTTTTCATGGGCGCGTTCGGCGGCTCGTACCTGAACCACATCTGGCTGATCTGCGCCTGCACGCCGGTCGACCGCGATGCGCCCATCAATGTTCGCGCCCAAGTCGACGACCAAGGCCGGCTGAAGACCAAGGCGACGTCTCCGGCTTCGGTGCTGGTCGGTCCGCCCGAGTTCCTGGGCGGCGCGGTGACGCCCGACGGCTATTCGGTCAACACCACGCAGCCACGCTACCAGCCGTCGCGCGTGCCGCCGGCGAAGGACGGCGATCCGCGCTACGCCGACCTGTCGAAGTACACCCTGCCGCCGCAGACGCTGACGACGATCGGCGACACGCTGTCGGCGAAGGGCGTGTCGTGGGCCTGGTATGCGGGAGCCTGGGACGCCGCGGTGCTGGACGGCGTGCAGCCGCCCGACGCCAAACGCCGCGTGATCGCAACGCTCGTGGACGGCGCGCCATACTTCGTGACCCATCACCAGCCGTTCAACTACTTCGCGCGGTTCGCCCCCGGCACGCCGGATCGCGCCGAGCATCTGAAGGACTACAAGGACCTGATCGCCGGGCTCGACCGGGGCGTGCTGCCGCAGGTCGTCTTCTACAAGCCGCAAGGCGTGCTCAACGAGCATCCGGGTTACGCCGACGTGCTGTCCGGCGACGAGCACATCGCCGCGCTGCTTGAGCGGATCCGGGCAAGTCCGCTATGGGCGACCTCGGCGATCATCGTCACCTACGACGAGAACGGCGGCTTCTGGGACCACGTGGCGCCGCCCGCGGGCGATCGCTGGGGGCCGGGCACCCGCATTCCCGCGATCATCGTCTCGCCGTTCGCGCGCCGCGCCCACGTCGACCACACCCGGTACGACACCACGTCGATCATCAAATTCATCACGCGGCGTTTCCGGCTCGATCCATTGCCCGGCGCGCGAGCGCAGATGGGTGACCTGACGGCGGCGTTCGATTTCTCGCAGTGAGCGATCGCAGCAACGGCGTCCGCGGCGCGCCGTGATGATGCCGCCGCAGCGACCGCGGCTGCCGGCCGGCGTCTGGGCGATGGGTATCGTGTCGCTGCTGATGGACACCTCGTCGGAGCTGATCCACAGCCTGCTGCCGCTGTTCCTGGTCGGCGTGCTTGGCGCGTCGACGCTGGCGGTCGGCATCATCGAAGGCATCGCCGAGTCGACGGCGATGATCACCAAGGTCGTCTCCGGCTACGCCTCCGATCGCTGGCGCAGGCGCAAGCCCCTGGTGGTCGCTGGCTACGGTCTGGCCGCGCTGACCAAGCCGCTGTTCGCGCTGGCGACGTCGCTCGGCTGGATCGTCGCCGCGCGCTTCGTCGATCGCGTCGGCAAGGGCATACGCGGCGCGCCGCGCGACGCCTTGCTGGCCGATATCACGCCGCCGGAGCGACGCGGCGCCGCGTACGGTCTGCGCCAGGCACTCGACAACGTTGGCGCGCTGCTCGGGCCGTTGCTCGCGATCGGCGCGATGCTGTGGCTGGCCGACAACTTCCGGGCTGCTTTCTGGGTCGCGGCGATCCCTGCGGTTGCCGCGGTCGTGCTGCTGGTGGTCGGGGTGCACGAGCCGGCGCAGGTCGGCGAGGGCGGGACGACGGCGGTGCCGATCGCGTTGCGCGACGCCGTCCGGCTGCCGTTTGCCTACTGGTGGGTGGTCGGCATTGCGGCGGCGATGACCCTGGCCCGGTTTTCCGAGGCCTTCCTGGTGTTGCGCGCCCAGAGCGTCGGCATGGCATTCGCTTGGATACCGTTGGTGATGGTGGCGATGAGCGCGGTCTATGCGCTGGTGTCATATCCGGCCGGCGCGCTGGCCGACCGCGGCCGGCAGCGCGCACTGTTGTCCGGCGGGCTCGGCGCGCTGATCGCCGCCGACGTGATCCTGGCCAACGCAAGCTCCGCGCTCGTCGTGCTGATCGGCGCCGCGGTGTGGGGCGTGCACATGGGATTGACGCAGGGCGTCCTGGCAGCGCTGGTGGCGCGCGCCGCGCAAGCCGAGCTGCGCGGCACCGCATTCGGATTGTTCAACCTCGTCAGCGGCGTGTTCCTGCTCGTCGCCAGCGTGTTGGCCGGATGGCTATGGACCGTCTACGGCCCGATGGCGACGTTTTATGCGGGAGCGGCGTTCACGTTGGTTGCCCTGGGCGCCATGCTGGTCGCTCCGCGAGGCGGGAATCGCTCGTGCTGACGGGTGCTTGGCTCCGGTATCTCCCAAAGGGGTTTAAAAGATGGAGGTATCACTTCCGGGGATGGGTTCGCCGGAAGCCGGAGAAACCTAATTGCGCATAATGTATATTATGTCAATAATCAGCGAGTCACTCCACTCGACAACGGGTGATCCGCATGGGGCCTGCTAGTCAACCGCCGGCCGCCTCGCCTCTCGGTCCGCATCGCTGTCGAATGTCTTTACTCGGCCGCTCGATGGAGCGCGAGCTTTGCAGGGCGTTCCGCTGCAGGTGGTCGCCGAGTTCGACTACGACACAACCTGCTCTACGCCGTGTCCGAGCCGGCTTGCGCGGCGCTGCTGGCGCTCGGTCTCGCGCTCGCCCTTCGGTGCGACGCCTTTCGCCGGCGCGCGCCGCCGCCAGGCTCGGCTTCCCCGGGATCAAGCTCCCCGCGGGCGCGCTCCCCGTCAAGCCCGGCTTTCCTCGGGGTCAGGCCCCCTGCCGGCGTGCGGCGGCCAGGCAGTAGCGCGCCAGGGCGTCCAGGACGGCGTCGTCCTCACCCGCCGGCGGGCTGCATCCGATCGCCACCTGGGGGAAACGAGCCTGGACCGCGGCCACCAAGCCCGGCAGGTCGCGGCGGACATGGCCACCCTGGCCCAGGAATACCGGCACGATCTCGACCGCCTGGACGCCCAGCGCGACCAGCTCGGCGATCGCTGTCGGCAAGTCGGGCCGCATGAGCTCCAGGTAGCACAGCCTGACCTCGAGCTCGGGCGCGAGCCCGCGCAGGCGCTGCTCGAGCTTGTCGAACGGCTCGGCCCAGCGCGGGTCGCGCGCGCCGTGGGCGAAAAGCACCAACCCGGTGCTCATCCACCACCTCCGGCAACGGCTAGCCCGGTCTCAATCTGATATGCCAAAGGGCTATCAACTAATCGCCACTCATTCCTTCTCTGTATATCAGCGGGCCGGTACGCTGGCTGCAGATTCTTTCGCGTGCCTGGACGTGTACCGCTACGACCCATTCGACCAGCGCCTGATCGACCAGCGCGTCGCGCAGTTCCGCGACCAGACGCGGCGCTTTCTGGCCGGCGAATTGTCCGAGGACGAATTCCGGCCGCTGCGGCTGCAGAACGGCCTGTACATCCAGAAGTACGCGCCGATGCTGCGGATCTCGATTCCGTACGGCGTCCTGTCATCGACGCAGCTGCGAAAGCTCGCGCATATCGCGCGCAAGTATGACAGAGGCTACGGGCACTTCACCACCCGCCAGAACGTGCAATTCAACTGGCCTCGTCTCGAGGACGTGCCGGAAATCCTCGCCGAGCTGGCGACAGTGCAGATGCACGCCATCCAGACCAGCGGCAACTGCGTGCGCAACATCAGCAGCGATCATTTCGCCGGCATCGCTGCCGACGAGGTGGTCGATCCCCTGCCCTACAGCGAGCTGGTGCGGCAGTGGGCGGCGTTCAACCCCGAGTTCGCCTACCTGCCGCGCAAATTCAAGATCGCGGTTAGCGGATCGGCGGTCGATCGCGCGGCGACGCTGGTGCACGACATCGGCCTGCACGCGCTGCGCAATGCCGCCGGCAAAACGGGTTTTCGCGTCGTCGTCGGCGGCGGCCTCGGCCGCACGCCGGTGATCGGCCACGTCATCCGCGAGTTCCTGCCGCGCGCGGAGATCCTCAACTATCTCGATGCGATCCTGCGCGTCTACAACCGGTTCGGCCGCCGCGACAACAAGTGGAAGGCGCGCATCAAGATCCTGGTCAAGGAGATGACGGTCGAAGTCTTCACCCATCACGTCGAGTCGGAATGGCAACGCGTGCGGGGCGGGCCGGCGACCGTTCCCGACGAAGAGATTGAACGCATCGCGGCGCATTTCGCACCGCCGCCGTACGAGCGGCTGCCCGGCGAGGACGCCACGTTCCGTGCCACCCTCGCCGACAACCGAGCGTTCGCCAACTGGGCCAGGCGCAACGTTTTCCCGCACAAGGTTGCCGGCTATGCCGCGGTCACGCTGTCGCTCAAGAAGACCGGCGTGCCGCCGGGCGACGCCACGTCGGGCCAGATGGACGCCATTGCCGACCTCGCCGATGCCTACAGCTTCGGTGAAATCCGCGTCTCGCACGAGCAGAACCTGATCTTCGCGCACGTCAGGCAATCGGCGCTGCTCGCGCTGTGGAGCGAGTTGAAGGCGCTCGGACTCGCCACGCCGAACATCGGGCTCCTGACCGACATCGTCTGCTGCCCGGGCGGCGATTTCTGCTCG
>DATEFZ010000151.1:0-33464 GCA_035280325.1 Casimicrobiaceae bacterium | reverse complement strand
GTCAGGAGCGCCAGCTCGGCCGCGGCATCGGACGTATTCATCGGGCCTTGTCGCTGGCCGCCGCGCGCAACGGCCAGCCGAAATCGCCGACCTCGTGCACCGGATCGATGACCAGCAGCGCCTGCATGTCCTCGAAGCGTTCGAAGCCGAATCCGGGGTACGCGACCGCAGCGAGGGCTTCGGGCACGGCAGCGACGGCAGCAATGGCGGCGGCGTCGGCGAGCGGGCGCAGAATCCCTTCGCCGGCCAGCCGCTCGATGAAAGCATCGACGTCGCGCTCGACGGTCGCAGCTTCGACATCGTAACGGCGCGCAAGCGCTTCGCCGATCTCGCTCGTCGTCGCTCCACCGACCAGCATCGGCCAGGCCGCGGCTCCGGCGCCGGTGATGCTGTAGTAGACCCCGCTGTCGAGGTTGATCACCATGACCTCGCCCTCGATGATTTCACCGACGTTGGGGGGCGTCTTGAGCGCGTAACGGCGCGCGTGGGCGTCGGTCATGGCGAACGGTCGTGTTTCGAGACCGCCATCATAGCCGCATCCGGAGGCCCGGAGTCAGACCGGCAGCCGCAGCGACATGTAGACGACGCCGGGCAGCGGGTTGACGTAGTACGGCTCGCACGCTGCGAACCCGACCTGCTCGTACAACGCACGTGCGGCGCTCATCCAGTCGAGCGTGTCAAGCTTGAGCTCCCGGTAGCCGATGCCGCGCGCTTCTGCCAGCACCGCATCGACCAGCCGCCGGCCCCAGCCCTCGCCCCGCCGTTCGGGCTGCACGTACAGGCGCTTGACCTCGCCCACGCCGGCCGCGCCGAGCGGCCGCAACGCGATGCAGGCGAAAGCGCTACCTTGGTCGCCGGCGACCAGCAGCCGCCCGGAGGGCGGCGCGTACGCACCCGGCAAGCCGTCGAGCTCCCGGTCGAAACCCTGGAAGCACAGATCGACGTCGAGCCAGCGTGCATACTCGACGAACAGCGAGCGTGCCCGCGCGATATCGGGTTGCGTCGCCGCGACGCGGATGGTGGCCGCGCCGGTCGGCGCCGCGCCTGCGCTCAAGTCTGGCGGTCGCACTGCCCGACCTTGGTGTCGCTGCCGGGAAATTCGCCTTGCAATTCCTTGATGCGCGCCATCGCCTGCGCGGTCGGATCGCGTACCACCAGCATCGTCTGCTGCACCGACTGGGTCCGCGGTTCGAGCCTGGCCTCGGAGAGTCCCTGCGCCTGCAGCGCGGCGACCCGGCTCCTGGCCGCGTCCTCGCCGCGAAATACGCCGAGCGAGATGGCGTTGCGTTGCGGCCCGTTGTCGATCACCGAAAGGTCCTTGACGCCGCTCGCTTTCAACTCGCCGACGCGTTTGTCGGCGGCGGCACGATTCGCGGCCGGCGGCAGATAGACCCAGTAGCTGGCGATCACCTCGACTTTCTTCTGGCTCATCAGCTTGTCGAGGTCGAGCGGCGCCAGGCTCGCCAGCGCGCGGGTCCTGTCGCTGTCGGAGAACGGGCCCCATTCGACGCAGACGTTGGCGAGCGACGCCGCCTTAGCCGGCCCGAGCGCGGCGACCTCCTGCGGCGTCAGCAGCTTGATCTTGTCGGGCTGCACCTGCTGCGACAGCCGCGCCGCTTCGCCGCTGCCGAGACTGTCGAGCTTGATGTAGCCGAACAGCGTCAGGTTGGCCAGCAGCAGCAGGAAGACCAGCGTTCTCATCGCATGCCAGGATCCGGAGCGCGTTGGCGCCGATTATCCATGAGCGGCCGCGGAGCCGGAAGTGCGCCTACGGCCGCCGCAGCGAAAGCTCGCCCGAGACGAAGCGCAGCCGCCGGCCGCCGCGATCGAGCACCAGCGCGCCGCTGGCGTCGACGCCAACCACCTGGCCCGACGCGACGCTGCCGTCCGGCAGCACGATCCGCGCCGACTTGCCGCGAAAGGCATTGCGTCGCTGCCACTCGCCGATGAACGGCGCGAAGCCCTCGGTCGCGTATTCCTCGAGCATTGCGATCAGCGCGCCCACCAGCTCGCCGACCAGCCGATTGCGGTCGATCGCGGGCCCGCGCGCGATGGTCGCGAGATCGGTCACCGGTTGCGCGATGCCGCGTCGTGCCGCGGGCGGCAGCCGCACGTTGAGGCCGGCGCCGATCACCGCTAGCGACGGCCCCAGCGCATCGCCGCTGAGCTCGATCAGGATGCCGCCGAACTTGTGGTAGCGGTGCACGAGATCGTTCGGCCATTTGAGCTCGACGCCGACGATGCCGATGCGCTCGAGCGCTCGCGCCAGCGCCACACCGACGGCGAGCGAAAGGCCGGCGAGGAAACCCGCGCCCTGCTCGAATCGCCAGCCCAGCGACAGCGTCACGCTGCCTCCGGCGACCGCAGTCCAGGCCCGTCCGCGGCGGCCGCGGCCCGCCGTCTGCCACTCGGCGATCAGCAGGCTGCGATGCACGTCCTCGCGCGCGGCGCGGCGCAACAGTTCGCTGTTGGTCGAATCGACGGTGTCGACCAGGTCGATGCGCAGCGACCGGGCCGGCGTCCCCAGCGCGGCCGCGATGAGATCGCGATCGAGAAACGGCGCCGGATCGTGCAGGCGGTAGCCGCGGCCGCGGATGCGCTCGAGCTTCAGCCCTGCGCCGTCGGCTTCCTTCAGCAGTTGCGATACGCGGGCCCGCGACATGCCCACCGCGCTCGCCAGCGCTTCGCCGGAGTGGATTTGTCCGTCGGCGAGACGCCGCAGCAGGCGAAAGCCCAGCGGCGTCAGCACCTGACCCCGCCTCGCCGCGGCGCGCAGGCGCGCAAGCGCCGTGCGGCCCGCTCAGGCTTTGAGCACGCCGCGGCGAATCTGGTCCTGCTCGATCGATTCGAACAGTGCCCGAAAATTGCCTTCGCCAAAGCCTTCGTTCCCCTTGCGCTGGATGATCTCGAAAAAGATCGGTCCGATGACGGTGGTGGTGAAGATCTGCAGCAGCATCTCGTCTTCGCTGGGATCGCCGGAGGGCGGAGCAGGGGCCCCGGACGGGGATGCGACCCCGGAGGCGATCGTCGAACCGCCGACGGCCTCCTTCATCAATGCCGCCGCCTGCGCGGCGGTTCGGCCGTCGAGCAGGATGCGCTCGCGCCTGAGCCGTTCACCGTCCTCGCGGTGGCCGGGCAGGCGCGTTCCGAGCGCCTCGTAGTAGGTGTCGGGCGTCTCCTGGAACGCCACCCCGCGCCGGCGCAGATCGTGCACGGTGTCGTAGATGTCGTCGGTGCCGAGCGCGATGTGCTGGATCCCTTCGCCGTGGTAGGCGACCAGGTATTCCTGGATCTGGCTCTTGTCGTCGGCGCTCTCGTTGATCGGGATGCGGATCTTGCCGCAGGGCGACGTCATCGCCTTGCTCTTGAGCCCGGTGAGCTGGCCTTCGATGTCGAAATAGCGAATCTCGCGGAAGTTGAACAGCCGCTCGTAGAAGCTCGCCCATTCGTCCATCCGCCCGCGATGGACGTTGTGCGTCAGATGATCGATGTAACCGAGCCCGGCGCCGGTCGGGTGCTGCGCTGCGCCTTCGATCGGCACGAAGTCGATGTCGTAGATCGATACCCCGACGCCGTCGACCGGGTAGCGGTCGACCAGGTAGATCAGCGAGTCGCCGATGCCCTTGATCGCCGGGATGTTGAGCTCCATCGGGCCCGGATGGGCCTCGACGCCCCAGGCACCCTGCTCGATCAGCCGGGCGTAGGCCCGCGCTGCATCCTTGACCCGAAACGCCATCGCGCAGATCGACGGCCCGTGCACGCGGGCGAAGCCCTGCGCGAAGCTGCCCGGCTCGGCGTTGACGATAAAGTTGATGTCACCCTGCCGGTACAGCAGCACGTTCTTCGAGCGGTGCCGCGCGACGGCGGAGAAGCCCATCTGCTCGAACAGCCGCCCGAGCGCAACCGGGTCGCTCGCCGCGTATTCGACGAACTCGAAGCCGTCGGTGCCGAGCGGGTTGTCCCACGGCGCGGGGACGGTCATACCTGTGGCTCCTGCCGCTATGCCTGCGCCGTAATCTTAACGCCGGCGAGCTTTTCCTGCGCCTCGATCAGCGAGGCGACGAACTTGTCGCCGAAGCCCAGCAGGTTGGCGTTGACCAGGCTCTGGTGCACCGCCTCGCCGACGATCGCCGGCGTCGGCAGCGATTCGGCGAAATGGGTGTAGTAACGAAGGTCTTTCATAGCGTTGACCAGGGTGAACTTGAGCCCCGACAGGTCGCCGCTTTCCAGCATCTTGCCGACCATCGCCTGGAAGATTCCCGAATTGACCGCGCCCGCGGAAATGATCTGGTGCAGCTTGGCGATCGAGACGCCGGCCTTGGCGCACGTCGCGCAAGCCTCCGCGGTCGCCGCGGCGATGCTCATGGCGACGAAATTGTTGACCAGCTTCAGCATGTGGCCGTGGCCCGGCCCCCCGGCATGGACCACGTTCTCGCAATACGCCGAGAGCACCGGCTTGATCCGCTCGAACGTGGCGTCGTCGGCGCCGACCATCGTGTTGAGCCGGCCCTCCTCGGCTTCCTTCGGCGTGCGTGCCAGCGGCGCGTCGACGAATGTCGCACCTCTGGCGGCGAGATCCTGTCGGATCTTCGCCGTCGACGAAGGCTCGGCGGTGGAGGTGTCGATGACTATCAGGCCGCTGCGCGCCGCGCCGAGAATGCCGTCGGCGCCGTAGACGATCTCCTCGACTTGCGGCGAGCCGGTGACGCAAAGGATGACGATGTCGGAGGCGCGCGCCAGCTCGGCGTTGCTGCCGACCTCTTTCGCGCCCGCCGCCAGGATGTCTTCGGCCGCCTTGCGGTTGCGGTGCACGCGCACGGTCAGCGGATAGCCTTTGGCGACCAGATTCCTGGCCATGCCGTGGCCCATCAGCCCGAGGCCGATGAAGCCGATGCGCGGTAGTGCCGTGCTCATGGTGTCTTTCCCCGTGGGATTTGGTGCCGGCGACCGCTGGATTCGGTGCCGGCGACCGCCAACTGGTCAGGCGGTCAGGCCAATTCTACCCGACGGGGCCCGTTCCGTCGAGCCGGTCGCATCGAGCGAAGGCGGACGAAAGCGCCGATAATTGCTGTTTACGGTCGAGAGAGCGCACGACTTGCGCGATCGGGAGAAATAGAGATGAGGCGTTACGGCTGGTGGATAGGTCTGTTGCTCGGCTGGGCGTTCCTGTGCAGCGGCCACGCGCTCGCGGCGCAGGCGGCGCAGCACAAGGTCGTCATCCAGGTGAGCGACGCCGATCCGGCAAAGTGGAACCTGGCGCTCAACAACGCGCGCAACATCCAGAGCGACCTAGGCGCGGCCAACGTCGATATCGAGATCGTCGCTTATGGCCCAGGCATCGGCATGCTGAAAATCGATTCGGCGGTCGGCAACCGCGTCGCGGACGCCGGCAAGGCGGGCGTCAAGGTCGTGGCTTGCGAAAACACGATGCGCGCCCAGAAACTCGCGCCGCAGGACATGCTGACCGGCGTCGGCTACGTGCCTTCCGGCGTGGTCGAGTTGATGGAGCGCCAGCAGCAGGGCTGGGCCTACATCCGGCCGTGAGCGGCTGATCCGCCGTCGCGCAACGCGGGCGTCCCGGGCTCGCCCAGATCCCAGAAGAGCCCGGTCATGATCTGCAGTCCTTCGCGTGCGACCGCGGCCAGCATGTGCTCGTCCGGCGCATGCTGCGAACACGCCGGGTACGAATGCGGCACCCAGATCGTCGGCAGGCCCAGCACTGCCGAAAAACAGTCGTTCGGCAGCGCACCGCCCAGGTTGGGCAGGATCACCGGCGGCGCGCCCACCGTCGCGGTGATCGACGCGCTCGCCCAGCGCACCCAAGGATCGTCCGGGTCGAGCCGGGTCGCGGCCATCGGCGCCATCGTCGCCTGCCGCACCTCGACCATCGTCATCCCTCGCTCGTCGAGGTGGCCGCGCAGGGCCGGGATGAATTCGCGCCAGTCGCAGCCGGCGACGAAGCGAACCTGCAGGTGGGCGATCGCGCGCGGCGGAATGGCGTTGACCGGCCGTTCGGGGTTGCCGGTGCGAAACGCCAGCACTTCGAGCGCGTTCCACCCGAAGACGCGCTCGGCCGGAGTGAGCGTCGGCTCGCCCCAGTCGCGATCGATCGGCGGGCCGCCGGGCTCTCCCGGCTCGACCCCCCGCAGCGCGGACTTCACCGACTCGGGCAGCGGCGGCGGGCGAAGCCGATCGACCAGGATGCGGCCGCGCGCGTCGACCAGCGACGCGATCGCGTTGGCGAGGATCGTGCCCGGGTTCGCCAGCAGGCCGCCCCAGTTGCCGGAATGATGCGCGCCGTCGCGCAAGGCAACGCTCAAGTCGAAATTGAACACGCCGCGCGAGCCCAAAAAGATCGTCGGCAACCCGGCTTTGAGCCGCGGACCGTCCGAGGCGATCAGGACATCGGCGGCGAGCGCGTCTCGCCGCTGCTGGCAGGTTTCGCGCAGACCGGGCGATCCGATTTCCTCGCCCATTTCGAGCAGCAGCTTGGCGTTGAAGCCGAGGCGCCCGCGAGTCTCGATCACGCGGGAGATCGCCGCGAGGTTGATCGTGTGCTGGCCCTTGTTGTCGGCGGTGCCACGCCCGTACCAGCGGCCATCCTCGACGCGAAGCTCCCACGGCGATCGCCCGTCCGCCCATTGCGCGTCGTACCCCGCGACGACGTCACCGTGACCGTAGATCAGGACCGTGGGCGAAATCCGGTCCTCGGCTCGCTCGGCGAACAGGAGCGGGGGCGCGCCGGCTGCGGGGTTGGGCCAGATCGACCATGTGAACCCGGCGCGGGCGAGGCCGGGGCCGATCTCGTCGCGCAGGTACGAGGCCAGCGCATCGGCACGCTCCGGGTTCTGGCTTTCGGTGCGAAAGGCGACGCGGGGCGCGAGCTCGTCCAGCAGCGATCCGCGGTCGAACCAGGCTGCCGCGGCGGCGATGGCGGCCGACCGTTGGCCGGACCTCTCGCTTGGCGCTGCGATCATGCGGGCTTCGGGGCGGACTGGGGTGGAACCATCGTTGGAGCGGGTGAAGGGAATCGAACCCTCGTCGTAAGCTTGGGAAGCTTCTGCTCTGCCATTGAGCTACACCCGCGCACTGGCTTGCCGTTGGCCGCCGATTATAGCCAAGCCGCGCCCGGCTCTCGGGACGCCGCCTCGAGGCGAGCGGTGTTACAAGTTGTTTCGCCGGCGACCTGCGCCCGGCCAATTGCGCGACAATAAGAAGCTTTGCGGCGCGAAAGCCGCCGACCCACCGACTCTACCGATGGCCCGACCGAAGAAGGTTGCCGCGATCGTCGCAGTGCTCGTCGCGCTGGCGGTGGTGGTCGGGCTCATCGCTCAATACAACGAGGAATCGCGGGCGGCGGCACGCGCGGCGCCCCCCGCGGTCCCGGTCACCGTCGCCACGGTGGTGGCCAAGACCGTCCCGGTGCGCCTGTACGCGATCGGCAACGTCGAGGCGTACACCACGGTGGCGGTCAAGGCCCGCGTCGACGGCCAGATCGTGTCGGCGCACTTCCGCGAGGGCGATCCGGTGCGCGAGGGCGAGGTGCTGTTCAACATCGACCCGCGCCCGTTCGCCGCCGCTTTGAAGCAGGCGCAGGCCAACCTGCTCAAGGACCGGGCCCTGCTCTCGCGCGCCGCCGAGCAGGAGAAGCGCTACCAGGATCTGCTGGCGAAGAACTTCATCTCGCCCGACGCCTTCGCCCAGGTCCGCACCAATGCCGAGACGGCCAAGGCGACCGTCGCCGGCGACGAGGCCGCGATCGAGAGCGCCAGGCTGTCGCTCGAATATTGCACGATCCGCTCGCCGATCACCGGTTACGCCGGGCGAATCCAGATCCAGCAGGGCAATCTGGTGAAGGCGAACGACCTTCCGCTAGTGACGCTCAATCAGGTGACGCCGATCTACGTCTCGTTCTCGGTTCCGGAACAGGATCTGACCGAGATTCGCAAGTACCAGGCGGGCGGCGAGCTCAAGGTGCAGGCCGTGAGCGGCGGCAATACCAACCATCCGCCGATCGACGGCAAGCTGTCGTTCATCGACAACACGGCCGATACCACGACCGGCACGATCAAGCTGAAGGCCGAGTTCGCCAACGCCGACAAGGCGCTCTGGCCGGGACAGTTCGCGCGGGTCGTGATGACGCTGCACGATCAGAAGGACGCGATCGTCACGCCGGCGACCGCGGTGCAAAACGGACCGAACGGCCAGTACGTGTTCGTGGTCAAGCCCGACCAGACCGTCGAGCTGCGCAACATCAAGGTCGCGCGCACCGAGGGTGACGCCAGCGTGGTGGCGTCGGGCCTCGCGGCCGGCGACACGGTCGTCACCGTCGGCCAGCTGCGGCTGGCGCCCGGAGTCCGCGTACGCGCCGAGCCGGCGCGAGCGTCGTGAACATCGCCGCCCTGTTCGTGCGCCGGCCGGTGATGACCGCGCTGGTGATGATCGGCATCATCATCTTCGGGCTGATCGGCTACCGGCTGCTGCCGGTCAACGCGCTGCCGAACGTCGATTTCCCGACCATCCAGGTGCAGGCGCAGCTCCCCGGCGCCAACCCGGAAACGATGGCGTCCGCCGTCGCGACGCCGCTCGAGAAGCAGTTCTCGACCATCGCCGGGGTCGACTCGATGGTGTCGTCGTCGACGTCCGGACAGACGACGATCACCCTGCAGTTCGCGCTCGACCGCAACATCGACGGCGCGGCGCAGGACGTGCAGTCGGCGATCGCCGCCGCCGCCCGACAGCTCCCCTCGTCGATGCCCAACCCGCCGACCCAGCGCAAGGTGAATCCATCGGCATTCTCGATCCTGCTGCTCGCCCTCACTTCGGAGACGCAACCGCTGTCGGTGGTCGACGACTACGCCGAAAACCTGCTCGCCCAGCGCATCTCGACGGTCAACGGCGTCGCCCAGGTGCAGGTTTTCGGCTCGCAGCAGTACGCGGTGCGAGTCCAGCTCGACCCCAACCAGCTCGCCTCGCGCGGCATCGCGCTGACCGACGTCGAGCAGGCGATCGGCAACGCCAACGTCAACCTGCCGATGGGGACGCTATACGGCCCCGAGCGGGCCACCTCGGTGCAGGCCACCGGCCAGCTCACCGACGCGCAGGCGTACGCACCGCTGGTCGTCGCCTACCGCAACGGCGCTCCGGTCCGCCTGAACCAGATCGGCCGCGTCTTCGACAGCGTGCAGAACGACAAGGTCGCGGCCTGGTACAACGGCACTCGCGGCGTCGTCCTTGCCATCCAGCGGCAGCCGGGCACCAACACCATCGAGATCGTCGACGCGATCAAGAAGATCCTGCCGACCTTCGAGGCGCAGCTGCCGCCGTCGATCAAGCTGTCGCTGCTCTACGACCGCTCGCAGTCGATCCGCGAGTCGGTGCGCGACGTGCAGCTCACGCTGGTCGTCGCGCTGGTGCTGGTGATCGGCGTCATCTTCTTCTTCCTGCGCAGCGTGTCGGCGACGCTGATCCCGAGCCTGGCGCTGCCGCTGTCGATCATCGGCACCTTTGCGCTGATGTACGTCTTCGACTTCAGCCTCGACAACCTGTCGTTGATGGCGCTGACCCTGTGCGTCGGTTTCGTGGTCGACGACGCCATCGTGATGCTCGAGAACATCACCCGGCACATGGAGTCGGGCAAGCCGAGGCTGCAGGCGACGCTCGACGGCGCCAAGGAGATCGGTTTCACGATCGTGTCGATGACGATTTCGCTCGCCGCGGTGTTCATCCCGGTGCTGTTCATGGGCGGAATCCTCGGCCGGCTGCTGCACGAGTTCGCGGTGACGATCATCGTCGCGGTGCTGATCTCGGGCTTCGTATCGCTGACGCTGACGCCGCTGTTGTGCAGCCGCATCCTGAAGGTCGAGCGCGACCGCAAGCACGGCCGGATCTACCTGATGTCGGAACGGGTGTTCGACACCATGCTGGCCGGCTATCGGGTCGGGCTGAGCTGGGTGCTCGCGCACCAGCGGCTGACGATGGCCTTTTTCGCCGCGATCTTCGCCGGCACCGCCGCGCTGTTCTACTACATGCCCAAGGGCTTTCTGCCCAGCGACGACGTCGGCCAGGTGTTCGTCATCACCGAAGCGGCGCAGGACATCTCGTTCGACGCGATGTCCAACCTGCAGCAGCAGGTGGCGCAACTGATACGCGCCAACCCGCACGTCGAGAGCGTGATGTCGTTCGTCGGCATCGGCGGCCCGAGCGCCGCGCTGAACAACGGCCGCCTGTTCGTGACACTCAAGCCGCGCGACCAACGGCCGACGGCGGACGCGGTCATCCAGGAGCTGCGGCCGACGCTCCTGCGCGTGCCCGGCATCCGCGCCTACGTGCAGAACATCCCGGCGATCCGCATCGGCCAGCTCACCAAGAGCGCCTACCAGTACACGCTGCAGGACACCGACACCGACGAGCTCTATCACTGGGTGCCGATCCTCGAGGAGAAGATCAAGGCGCTGCCGGGCCTGATCGACGTGACCAGCGACCTGCAGATCACGCAGCCGCAGGTGACGGTCGATATCGACCGCAACAAGGCCTCGGCACTGGGCGTCTCGGCGCAGGCAATCGAGAACACGCTCTACGACGCCTACGGCGCGCGCCAGGTATCGACGATCTACGCGCCGACCAACCAGTACTGGGTGGTGATGGAGCTCGAACCTCGCTACCAGACCGATCCGTCGGTGCTGTCGCAGCTCTACGTGCGATCGAGCAGCGGCGCGCTGGTCCCGCTCAACGCGGTGGCGACGCTGAAGCCGACCGTCGGGCCGCTGGCGATCAATCACCTGGGCCAGCTCCCGTCGGTGACGATCTCGTTCGACCTGAAGCCCGGCGTATCGCTGTCGCAGGCGCTGGCCGAGATCCACGAGGCCGCCGCCAGCTCGGGCATGCCGGCGACCATCCTCGGCAGCTTCCAGGGCGCCGCGCAGGCGTTCCGCTCGTCGCTGCAAGGCATGGGCATCCTGCTGGTGCTGGCGATCTTCGTCATCTACCTGGTGCTCGGCATCCTGTACGAGAGCTTCATCCATCCGATCACCATTCTTTCGGGTCTGCCGACGGCGGGATTCGGCGCGCTGGTCACGCTGCTGGCGTTCGGTCTCGACCTCAACATGTACGGCTTCGTCGGCATCATCATGCTGGTCGGCATCGTCAAGAAGAACGCGATCCTGATGATCGATTTCGCGCTCGAAGCGCAGCGCAAGGAAGGCCGTGCACCGAGCGAGGCGATCTTCCAGGCCGGTATCACGCGCTTCCGGCCGATCATGATGACGACGATGGCGGCATTGATGGGCAGCCTGCCGATCGCGCTCGGTTTCGGCGCCGGCGGCCTGGCGCGCCGCCCGCTCGGCCTCGCCGTCGTCGGCGGGCTGATCGTGTCGCAACTGCTCACGCTGTTCATCACGCCGGTGATCTACCTGTACTTCGAGAAGGCGCGGGCGCGTCTGGCACTCCGCCGGGAAAGCATCGCGCCGCATCGGCCCGAGCCGGCCGACGCCGCTGCCGACTAGTAACCTGTTCCGCAGATTCGCTCGATCGTTCGCGGCGAACTCGGCCGCCATGCTGATTTGGAGGGTCGCCTTGTTCGCCGCGGGCGTTCGGCGTATCGTGTCGTCGACGCTAGGGGTCCTGCCGGCGCGAACAAATACCGGCGGGTGAGATCAAACCCTTGGTACCTGTGCGGATAATGCCGGCGCAGGGAAGCGTGCCCGCCTTTGCGCTCCCTCCGCCGGCCGCCGACGTGTAAAGGAGCGCCATGAACGCCAACGACCGTTTTTTCGCCCGCGACGCGCAGGTCGATGCCGCGGCGGTCGAACCGTTGCCCAATTCGCGCAAGATCTACGTCGAAGGATCGCGTTCCGACATCCGCGTGCCGATACGCGAGATCGCGCAGAGCGACACGCCGGCTTCATTCGGAACCGAGAAGAATCCGCCGATCGTCGTCTACGACACTTCGGGTCCGTACACCGACCCCGCCGCCACGATCGACATCCGGTCGGGCCTGCCGCCGCTCCGCGCGCGCTGGATCGAGGAGCGCGCCGACAGCGAGGAGCTCGATGGTCCGACGTCGGGCTACGGCCGGGCGAGGCTCGCCGATGCCGAGCTCGCCGGCATGCGATTCGATCTCAAACGCCGGCCGCGCCGCGCCAGGGCCGGCGGCGGCCTCGGTGGCAACCTCAGTGGCAATGTGACGCAGATGCATTACGCCCGGCGCGGCATCGTCACGCCGGAGATGGAATTCATCGCCATCCGCGAGAACCTCGAGCGCGACAGGATGCTGCGCGAGCAGCCTGCGGTGGTGACCCACCAGCACGCGGGCGAGGCGTTCGGGGCGGCGATTCCGGCGCTGATCACCCCCGAGTTCGTCCGCGCCGAAGTGGCGCGCGGCCGCGCCATCATCCCCGCCAACATCAACCACCCGGAAACCGAGCCGATGATCATCGGCCGCAATTTCCTGGTCAAGATCAACGCCAACATCGGCAATTCGGCGGTGTCTTCGTCGATCGGCGAAGAAGTCGAGAAGATGACCTGGGCCACGCGCTGGGGCGCCGATACGGTGATGGACCTGTCGACCGGGAAGCACATCCACGAGACGCGCGAGTGGATCATCCGCAACTCGCCGGTGCCGATCGGCACGGTGCCGATCTACCAGGCGCTGGAAAAAGTAGACGGCAAGGCCGAGGAATTGACCTGGGATATCTACCGCGACACGCTGATCGAGCAGGCCGAGCAGGGCGTCGACTATTTCACCATCCATGCCGGCGTGCTGCTGCGCTACATTCCGCTGACCGCGAAGCGCATGACCGGCATCGTCAGCCGGGGCGGGTCGATCATGGCCAAGTGGTGCCTGGCGCATCACGAGGAATCGTTCCTGTACACGCGCTTCGAGGACATCTGCGAGATCATGAAGGCGTACGACGTCAGCTTCAGCCTGGGCGACGGCTTGAGACCCGGCTCGGGCTACGACGCCAATGACGAGGCGCAGATGGCCGAGCTCGCCACCCTCGGCGAGCTGACGCAGGTCGCCTGGCGGCACGACGTTCAGACGATGATCGAGGGGCCGGGCCACGTGCCGATGCACCTGATCAAGCACAACATGGACGAGCAGTTGAGGCTTTGCGGCGAGGCGCCGTTCTACACGCTGGGTCCGCTGACCACCGACATCGCCCCCGGATACGACCACATCACGTCGGCGATCGGCGCGGCGATGATCGGCTGGTACGGCACGGCGATGCTCTGCTACGTCACGCCGAAGGAGCACCTCGGGCTGCCGAACAAGGTCGACGTCAAGGACGGCATCATGGCGTACAAGATCGCGGCGCACGCCGCCGACCTTGCCAAGGGTCACCCGGGTGCGCAGATCCGCGACAACGCGCTGTCCAAGGCGCGCTTCGAGTTCCGCTGGGAGGACCAGTTCAACCTCGGCCTCGATCCCGACAAGGCGCGCGAATTCCACGACGAGACGCTGCCGCAGCACGGCGCCAAGCTGGCGCACTTCTGCTCGATGTGCGGGCCGCACTTCTGCTCGATGAAGATCACCCAGGACGTGCGCGACTATGCGGCGAAGCTCGGCGTCGACGAGGCCGCGGCGCTGGAGAAGGGATTGAAGGCGAAGGCGGTCGAGTTCGTCGGGAAGGGCGGAGAGATCTACAGCAAGGCCTGAGCCTCGCGATCCGAGATAGACGGTGGCGTCGACCAGCAGCAGCGCCGGCGACCGCATCGGCAGTGCGCTCGCGATCGAGCAAGCCAAGGTTGGTTTGATGCGCTGACCGATCGGCGACGCCGCGGTGCAGGTCACGTCACAGAATCTGGTTCCGCAGCGCCGCCTCGCCCTTCCACAGGCGCTGAAGGTTGTCCTCCAGTACGTCCAGGACATTGTCCTCGTAGCGCCGCGTCTCGCCGGCGGTGTGCGGCGTGATGAAGGTGGCGGGCAGCTCCCATAGGGGTGACGAGGCCGGCAGCGGCTCCTCCGGCGTCACGTCGATCGCGGCGCCGGCGATGCCGCCGGAACGCATCGTTGCGATCAGCGCCGCTTCGTCGACCACCTTGCCGCGCGCGGTGTTGATCAGATAGGCCGACTTCTTCATCCGGCGCAGCGCGTCGGCGTCGATCAGGTTTTCGGTTTCCTTGGTCAGCGGGCAGGTCAACGCGACGATGTCGGCCTGCGGCAGAAGCGCTTTCAGCTCGGCGATGGCGTGGACGCTGTCGGCAACGCCCCTGCCGGCGGCCGGGTTGCGCCGCACACCGATCACGTGCATGTCGAAAGCCTTGGCCAGCTGCGCCAGCCGGCCACCGATCTTCCCGAGCCCCACGATCACGAGCGTCTTGCCGCCCAGCTCGTCTTCTCGCTGCGTCAGATCGCCAATCATCCCCCGCCAGTGATGCTTGCGCTGGTTGTCGCGCGCCTCCGGCAGGCGCCGCGCCAGAGCCAGGATCAGCGCCATCGCGTGTTCGGACACCGCTTTCACATTGACGCCGCTGGCGCTCGCCAGCCGGATCGCCTTCGCTGCCAGCACGTCGCGCCCGAACTGATCGGTCCCGGCGCCGATCGATTGGATGAAGCGTAGCCTGGGTGCCTTCTCGACCAGGTCGTTGCGCCACAAGCCGGAGATGACCAGCACGTCGGCTTCGGCCACCCGCGCGTCCAGCTCTTCGCGGTTCCAGACCTGGAAGCCGTTGATTCCGGTGTTGCGCTTCGCAAACTGCCGCATGAAGCCGTAGGCGACGTGGGCGAAGCATACGGTCAGCTCGTCTTGGGGCGGAATCATTGGACGCCTTCCTTTCTCGTTCGCCGTCGTGTTTCGCGGGGCCAGTCTTCTATCCGCGATAGCGCCGCAGGAACTGCTCGAGACGCGGGCTCGTGACGTTGGTGAGCACGCGTTCGGTCGGCCCCTGCTCGACGACGAGGCCGGCGTCCATGAACGTGACCTCGGTGGCCACTTCGCGCGCGAATTGCATCTCGTGCGTCACCACCACCATGGTCATGCCCTCCTCGGTCAGCTTGCGTATGACCGCCAGCACCTCGCCGACCAGCTCGGGGTCGAGCGCGGAGGTGACCTCGTCGAAAAGCACCACCTCCGGCGCCATCGCCAACGCCCGGGCGATGGCGACGCGTTGCGCCTGCCCGCCGGAGAGGTGCTTGGGATACACGTCGCGCTTCTCGGCCAGCCCGACTTTCGCCAGCAGGCCTTCGGCGATCTCCACCGCCTCAGCCTGCGGCATCTGTTTCACCGTACGAGGGCCTTCCATCACGTTCTGCAGCGCAGTCATGTGCGGGAACAGATGGAATTGCTGGAAGACCATGCCGACGCGAGCGCGGAACCGTGCCTGCTCGCGGGTCGACATCGCCTTCGCTCCCTGGCCGAACCGCACGGCCGTGTTGCCGATGCGCAGCGTGCCGCGGGTCGGCTCTTCCAGCAGGTTGATACAGCGAAGCAGCGTGGACTTGCCGCAGCCGCTGGGGCCGATGATGAAATGCGCTTCGCCCCGTCCGACCGCCAGCGACACTCCTCTCACCGCCTCGAGCGCTCCGTAGCGCTTGTGCAGATCGGCGATCTCCACCATCGGCCGATTCTCCACGGTCGCGCCGCGATCAGATGTCATCACGGCGTTCCAGCATCTTCGCCAGCTTCTGCATCGGATAGAGGATGATCAGATAGACGATCCCGAGCGTGGTGTAGATTTCCAGCGGCCGGAAGGTGTCGGACACGAACACCTGGGCCGTGTACATGAGATCCGGCACGGCGACGATCGACAGCAGCGAGGTGTTCTTCAATTGCAGGACGGACTGATTGACGAATGGCGGCATCATTCGGCGCGTGGCCTGCGGCAGCACGACGCGGCGCATCACCTGCCAGGGCAGCATTCCGATCGCCTTGGCGGCCTGCCACTGCCCGCGATCGATCGATACGATGCCGCCACGGAAAATCTCGGCGGAAAACGCCGCCATGTAGAAGGTCAGTCCCATGCCGGCGGCAAGCCACGCCGGAATCGAGACGCTGACGGCAACCGGCAGTGCATAGTAGAACCAGATGATCTGGATCAGCAGCGGCGTGCAGCGGAAGACCTGGACGAAGGCGCTCGCCGGCGCGCGGACGACCCAATATCTGCTCAGCAGCATCATGCCGCAGATGACACCGAGGATCAGGCCGAGCGCGATGGTGACGACGGCATATCCCAGCGTAACCGACAGCCCTTTCAGCCACAAACCGGGATGGAGGAAGGCAGCCGCGAAATCCCATTCATAGCCCGTCATGTCGGCCTCGCTTGGTATGGATCGCCCGGTGCCGGGATCGACGGCACGCGCGAGCAGTCTGGAGAAACACCATTGGCGCTTCGCTTGTCAGCGACGTAGTATCTTGTCCGGACACGAATATTTCAACGAGTTGTCCTGCTGACCGCGGCCAGGTTCCGCCATTAGCGAGCTCATGCCCAAATCGACATCCTCACGGCTCAAGACCGGCCCTGCAAAGCGAGCGGTCACCAGTGACGCACGCGACGATCATCGCCTCGAATCGGCATTGGGCGAGGTCGTGCGCGAGTTTCGCAAGCGCCTTGGGCTCGGCATTTCCGAGCTCGGTCGACGCGCGAAGCTGTCGCCCGGCATGATTTCAAAGATCGAAAACGGCGCGATTTCACCGTCGCTGGCCAGCATCCGCGCGCTGGCGCGGGCCCTGCAGGTGCCGGTGACTTCGCTCTTTCGCGAATTCGACGAAGTCACCGATGCCACTTTCGTGCGTGCCGGCGAGGGCAGTCTGGTGCACCGCGACGGCCTGGGCATCGGGCACCAGTATCGCGTGCTCGGCCAGACGACGGCCAAGGGCATCGCCGTCGAGCCGTACCTGATGTCCTTTCTGGAAACGTCCCAGGTGCTCCCGTTCCTCCACCGGTCCGGCACCCAGTTCATCTACGTGCTGGAAGGCCGGGTGTTGTACCGCCACGGCAAGAAGACCTTCGTCATGGCCGAAGGTGACTCGCTGTTGTTTCAGGCGGACGTTCCGCACGGGCCGGAGAAGCTGTTGCGGACGCCGGTGCGCTACCTCTCGGTGTTGTCCTTCCTCGGCGGCATCGGCGGTTGACCGAGCCAGCCGGAGCCGCGCCCGCTACGCCTGCGTGCTGCAGGTCGGGCGATCAGGGACTTCGCGGGCCGCTCCGGCGCGCTAGAACGACACCTCCGGCGGTATCGATTCCTTCTTGATGCCGATGCTCTCCATCGCCGAGGTCAGCCAGAAGTTGATGTTGCCGTTGCCACGGTTGTACTCGGACCATTTCTGCAGGAATTTCTGGAATCGTCCGTCGTCCAGGCGCACACCGGCATACGAAGGCAGCGCGTAGTTCGGCGTCATCAGGTGCAGCGGACCGAGCTGCGGGTTCTTCGCCCGAGCCCCCATGCTGCCCATGACGCCGTCGATGTACCGATCGGCGCGCCCGGACATGATGGCCAGCACGCAATCGTCCGCTTTGGGCAACGCGACCTGGGTCGCCTTCGGTGCGAAGCGCTTGATCTGCTGCTCCGAGCTGTTGCCGACGGCATAGCAGACCCGGATCGACGGGTCGTTCAGGTCGGCCCAGTGATTGCCCTTCGGCTTCCATCCTTGTCGATCGATCGCCCCGAAGCCCAGCGTATAGAGCGGCCCGGCGAAATCGATGGCCAGCGCGCGTTCCGGCGTCGCGTTGAAACCGAAGAAGGCGTGACACTTGCCGCTCTGGATGTCGAGCACTACCGTCTTGAAGCTCGTCTCCACAAACTCGACGTCGACGTGCAGGCTCGCTGCGACATCCTTCGCCATGTCGACGGCGAAGCCGGTCCAGGTGCCGCCGGCGTCCTTGGCCGAATAGGGCTGGTAGGCCGGGACGACGCAGACCGTGAGCTTCTTCTTGGCCATGATGTCGTTCCAGGCGGATGTCGGTTCGGCGGCAAGCGCCGCGGAGGACGCCATGCCGAAGATCACTGCGAGCGACAGAATGATTCGTGTGAACACGGTCTGCCCTCCATCGACGAGGTGAAGCGCCGGATGCGCGTCGTGTCGCGATTCTGAAACGTTCGGAGTCGCGGGGCGCGAAAGGATGCTCGGCGAAAGCTTGACAAAAGCTTGGCACGTCGTCGATATTCCTGTCAAGAACAGATTATCCTTTCAAGAATAAAATGCGAAGGCGGCGCCCGTTGCATTCCGCCGCCAATGTGGAGGTCCCGCGCATGCCGGCCACGTTTCAATTCAGCTTCGAAGGCAAGCCGGTCGTCGCCCGCGAAGGTCAGAGCGTGGCTGCCGCGTTGCTGGCGGCGGGCGAGCGCTGCTTGCGGATCGACGAAGCCGGCAATGCCAAGGGCGCGGTGTGCGGTATCGGCTTCTGCTGGGAATGCCGTTGCAGCATCGAGGGCGTTCCCGACACGCGCGCCTGCGTCACCGAGGCCAGGCCCGGAATGATCGTTCGCCGCCAGCGAGGCGTCGATCCATGCCCCGATCGATAGTCGTCATCGGCGCGGGGCCCGCCGGCATGGCGGCGGCCATCGAGGCGGCCGCGCGCGGGTGCGACGTCACCGTCGTCGACGAGTCGGCGCGGCCGGGGGGCCAGATCTATCGCCAGGCCGATTCGCGGCTCGAGGGCAGCGAGTTTGCCGAGCCGACCGAACAGGCGCGCAAGAAGCGGCTGCTGCGCCGATTCGACCGGGCGGTCCGAAGAATCGACTATCGCGCGGGCACGGTCGCTTACGCTGCCTTCGGCAACGGCGAGATCCACCTGACGGTTGGAGATCACACCGAGTCGTTGAAGCCCGCAGCGGTCGTCCTCGCGACCGGCGTGCGCGAGCGCGCCCTCGCGTTCCCGGGATGGACGCTGCCCGGCGTCATGTTCGCCGGCGGCGCGCAGGCGATGCTCAAGTCGCAGCGCGTCGCCCCCGGCAGGGTCGCGGTCGTGGCCGGATGCGGTCCGCTGCCGATGGTGGTCGCATCGCAACTGACGCGCGCGGGAGTCAAGGTCGCGGTGCTGGCGAACCTGCGTTCACCACGAGCGATGCTGCGACACCCGGTCGGCTTGTGGCATGGGCGCGACGTCGTGGCCGAGGGCCTGCGCTACGGCCGGACGCTTTTCGATGCCCGCGTTCCACGCTGGACCGGCTTCGTTCCCATACGTGCACTGGGCGACGAGCGGCTCGAAGCCGTGCAGTTGGCTCGCGTCGACGAGCGCGGGCATGTCGTGCCGGGGACCATGCGCGAAATCGCCTGCGACTTGCTGGCGATCAACTACGGTTTCGTGGCCAACAGCGAGCTGGCGGCGATGGCAGGCGCCCGCATGCGGCACGATTCCGTTGCCGGGTTCTGGCTACCCGAGACCGATCCACAAGGCCGCACCTCGCTGCCGTGGCTCTATGCTGCCGGCGATACGGCCGGCCTCCGCGGCGCGCTGATTGCCGAGTACGAGGGAACGATCGTCGGCGCCGCCGTGGCGGGCGCGCCACGAGCGGCGGCCGCGTCCGGAGCGCTGCGCGAGGCGATCGCAGCGCGACGGCGATACGGCGCATTCCAGCGCGCGGTGCGCCCGACGCTCTCGGTGCCGCCGGCGCTGTGGCGCGTTTCCACCGACGATACCGTCATCTGCCGTTGCGAAAACGTGCGGCTGGCCGAGATTCGCGGCGCTCTCGACGGTGGCCACCGGACGCTCAATGCGATCAAGCGCAACACGCGTGCCGGCATGGGATGGTGCAGCGGGCGCATGTGTCTGCATTCGGTCGCTGCGCTGGCCGAATTGCACGCCGGAATCGCCCCCGCGGGCATGACGACGCCTCGCCCGCTGGCGCGCCCGGTCGCGTTTGCCGCGCTGGCCCGGCAGAACCGGGCCGCCGAGCGATGACGACTCACACGACCGACGTCCTAATCGTCGGCGCGGGGCTGTACGGCTTGTCCTGCGCCTGGTGGATGGCACGCCGCCGTTCGGGCGCCCGCATCATGGTCGTCGACCAGGGCGAGTTCGCCGACGGCGCGTCGGGCCGCAACGGGGCCGGGTTCCGGATGCAGTGGGGACTCGATCTCAATATCCGGCTGAGCCAGGAGAGCACGGAATTTTTCGAGAACGCCGCGGAGCTGCTCGACTATCCGCGCGGCATCGAGCTCAAGCAGGACGGCTACCTGGTTCTGGCGCACAGCCAGCAGGCGCTGTCGAAGCTCAACGAGAGCATCGCGATCCAGCATCGGCATCGCGTGCCGAGCGAATTGCTCGATGCCGACGACTGCATGAAGATGGTGCCGGCCCTCAGGCCGGACCGGCTGGTCGGCGGCACCTACTGCGCCAGGGATGGCAGCGCATCGCCGTTCCGGCTGCTCGACGCGTTGTTGATCGCCTCGCGACGCGAGCAGGTCGACGTTCGCTACGACACCCGGGTCGATCGGCTGGAAAAGCGCAACGGCGTATTTGCGGCGTCGGCCGGGGACGGGACGATCGAAGCCGCCCGGGTGCTCCTGTGCACCGACTGGGCGGTGCCGCAACTGGTGCGGCCGCTCGGGGTCGATCTGCCGGTGACCAGCCTGCCGAAGGAGGTCATCGTCACGGTTCCCTGCACGCCGCGCGTGAAGCCGATCCTGATCTCGCTGGAGCACAGGATCTCCGTCAACCAGGTCGCGCGCGGGTCGATCATCTTCGTCGTTTCGCGGGCGCGTGAAGGCACGACGATCGCATCGACGCCGGAGTTCCTGGGCTGGGCGGCGCCGAAGGTGCTCGACCTCCTGCCGGGCGTTGCCGACGTGGCGGTTCTGCGCACCTGGGGCGGCGTGTCGAGCATCACTCCGGACATGCAGCCGATTCTGGGACAGACCGACGTCGAAGGGCTTTTCGTCGCCGTATCCTCCTACCGCGGCCTGATGACCTCTCCCGCGGTCGGCCGGATGATGTCGGCCCTGGTACTGGACGGCGCCTGCGACGATCCTGTCCTGGCGCAGCTCGGGCCCCGCCGGTTCCAGACCGGCGATTTGATCGTCGAGCCGTTGCTGAACCAGGAATGATCGCTTCGCCTCATTGCCTCATTGTCTGAACCCGGCATGAATTTCTGCAGCGACAACGTCACGGGCATCCATCCGCGCATCCTCGATGCGCTGATTGCGGGCAATGGCGGCGAGGTCATGCCTTATGGAGCCGACCCGTACACCAGGCGGGCGGAAGCGCGGCTGTGCGCGGTTTTCGAGCGTGACCATGCAGTCGCCATGATGACGACGGGCACTGCGGCCAACGCGCTGGCGCTGAGCATCATGGCCTCGCCGGTCTCTGCGATCTTCTGCCGGTCCGGCGCGCACCTTCAGGACAACGAAGCTGGCGCGTCGCTGATGTATACCGGCGGCGCCAGAATCGTCGGCATCGACGGCAGGGATGGGCTCATCGAGCCGGGCGATCTGGATCGCGCGCTGGGCGGCTTCGATGCAGCGCGCATGCTGTCCCAGCCCGCCGTCGTGAGCGTCACCCAAGCGAGCGAGCTGGGCACAGTCTACAGCCTGCAACATCTCCGCGACATCGGCGAGGTCTGCCGGCGCCATGGCGTGCGCCTGCACATGGACGGGGCACGTTTCGCCAATGCATTGGCGCGCCTCGGCTGCCAGCCGGCGGAGATGAGCTGGCGCGCCGGCGTCGATGTGCTTTCGTTCGGTGCCACCAAAAACGGCGCCATGGCCGCGGATGCGGTGCTGGTCTTCGACCCGGCGCTTGCCGCCAGCCTGCGCATGCGGCAAAAGCGCGGCGGGCTGATCCTCTCCAAGCACCGCTTCCTTGGCATCCAGCTCGATGCCTATCTCGCCGACGACCTGTGGCTCGACCTGGCGCGCACTGCCAACGCGCGGGCGGCGGAGCTGGCGCTCGGGTTGGCGCCTTGCTCGCATGCGCAGATCGTCTATCCGGTCGAGGCGAACGAAGTCTTCGTCCGGCTGCCGGAAAGCACGCTCGCCAGCCTGGAGGCCAAAGGCTTCCAGTTCTACCGCCGTGGTCACGGAGTGATCCGGCTGGTCACCGCTTGCACGACGTCGCCGGCAGACGTCGCCTCGTTCGTCGCCGCCGTCGCCGAAAGCGCCTAGCGCGAACAAGCACGACCCGACCAGACCAAGGCGTGCGCAAGAACGATGGCGCGCTCGCCGCGCGCCTGGACGCGCCGCGATCGCCGGTTCGCGCCTACTTCCCCGCCGGCACCGTCACCCTGCGATCGGCCATGTGGCGCAGGTACGCCAGCAGATCGGTGAGGTCGCGATCGCTGAGGAGCTTCACGTCGAACGCCGGCATTTTCGCCGCGGGCCAGCGCCGCAGCGACTGCGGATCGCGGATCAGCCGGCGCAGCGCGTCGATCCGCATGTACTCGGTCGGGTTATACGGAACGTTCAGGTCCGGCCCGATCGTGGCATCGCCGCCCAGGTTCAGCGTATGGCAGACGGCGCAATTCCGGGCGAATACGGCGTAACCGTGGCGCACCGGATCGCGCGCCGACAAGCCCGCCGACGGCGCGAGCATCGGATAGCGCCTGGCGAGCGGCGCCACCACGTCGATGCGGGCGATCTGGTACGGCCATTCGGAGGGCGCGATCGCTCCGCGCTCGGGGTGCAACCAGACCAGGTAGAACGGTCCCGCCGTCGCGGCCGAATCGGCTTTGAGCGCCGGCCACGGCGCACCGATGGGCTCGACGGCCAGATACGCGGTCGCGCCGCTGCGCGAGACGAGCTGCGCGGCCGGAATCATCGCGACGAAGCCGTCGCTGGCGGTGAAACGCAACGTGTCGTCGGATGCAACGCCCGCCAGCAGCGCCGACATCGGCACGGCCCGGAACGTCATGTTGCGCCCGTACGCGACGTCGTTCGGGATCGTGACGGTCGTCGCCGCAGGCATGCCCAGGAGCGCCGCCGTCGCGTAGGTCGCGGTGCGCCCCGCGATGGTCACCGTGAGCTCCGGTTCGGCCGTCGGCACGGTCGCCTGCGCGCACGATGCTGCCGCCAGCACCGAAGCAGCGACGGCGCGGACGCGGCGGGCGAGTCTCATTCCTCGTGCGCCGCAAGACGAACGATATAGCCTCCGGATTTCTCGTCGCGCTCCAGCTTCAGGCTGCCGGCCTGCGCGGCTGCTTCGAGCACGCCGTTGAACGAACGGAAGCCGTAGTAAGACTCGTTGAAGCCGGGTCGTACGCGCTTGACCGCCTGCTTGACCATCGAGCCCCAGATCTTGTCGTCGCCGCGCTCGGCGGCGAGCGCTTCGACCGTGCTGACGATGATGTCGATCGCCTCGTGCTGCCGGTCACCGCCGTCGCCCGGCCTTGCCTCCGGTCGATCCGCGTTCGCCGTCGTTGCGGCGTTCCTCGCCTCGGCCGGAACCGGCGCCTCGGCCGCTTTCTTCCTCGTCGCGCCGGCCGCGGGTTTTCTCGCGCCGGACCGGCGCGAGGCGGCCTTCTTCTGCTCGCGCACCAGATCGTCGTAGAAGATGAACTCGTCGCAGTTGGCGATCAACAGATCGGAGGTCGAGTTCTTGACCCCGACGCCGATCACGACCTTGTTGTTCTCACGCAGCTTGGAGACCAGCGGCGAGAAATCGGAATCGCCGCTGATGATGACGAACGTCTCGACGTGCGCCTTGGTGTAGCAGAGGTCGAGCGCATCGACCACCATGCGGATGTCGGCGGAATTCTTGCCCGACTGGCGGACGTGCGGTATCTCGATCAGCTCGAACGAGGCCTCGTGCATCGGCGCCTTGAAAGCCTTGTAGCGCTCCCAGTCGCAGTACGCCTTCTTGACCACGATGCTGCCCTTGAACAGCAGGCGCTCCAGCACCTTGCCGATGTCGAAGCGCTCGTACTTGGCGTCCTGCACGCCGAGCGCAACGTTCTCGAAATCGCAGAACAGCGCCATGTTGGTGACTTCGGGGGCGTTGGCCATGATGCTCCGGAAACCGAGTGCGGCGAGCGCGGGGCTACTCGCCAGCCGAGCATCATAGCGCAAGCTGGCTAGCGCGACGGCTTGTCGGGATGCCAGCCTCGGATTCGGCGTCGGATGAGCGCCGCCGAGGGCGCCAACGGTGTAAACTCGACGCCAGAGCCGCGCGCCGACACGACAGTCAACGGCGCCGCGCCGTCCCAGATCGCCATGGAGGAGATTCGCAATGCGTTTGACCGGAGTGTTGTCGTTCGTCGTTTGCACTGCTTTGCTGGCGCTCACCGCGCAGGCCCAGGTTCCAGCCGGCTACCCCGCGGATTACAAGGCCATCGTCGACGGCGCGAAAAAGGAAGGCAAGGTCGTCGTCTATTCGACCACCGACGCCAAGCTGGTGACGCCGCTGATCAAGGACTTCGAGGCCGCGTTTCCCGGCGTAAAGGTCGAGTACACCGATCTCAATTCGACCGAGGTCTACAACCGCTTCATCAGCGAGAATGCCGCCAACGCCGCATCGGCGGACGTGGTGTGGAGCTCGTCGATGGACCTGCAGATGAAGCTCGCCGCCGACGGCCTGACAGCGGTCTACAAATCCCCGGAAACATCGGCGCTGCCGGAATGGGCGCGCTGGAAAGACACGGTGTACGCGACGACGTTCGAGCCGATCGCGATCGTCTACAACAAGCGTCTGGTGCCGGCCGAGGACGTGCCGAAAACGCATGCCGACTTGGCCAGGCTGCTGACGAACAAGCCCGACAAGTACCAGAACAAGGTGACCGCGTACGATCCGGAGAAATCCGGGGTCGGTTTCATGCTGGCCAATCAGGATGCCAAGCTCGATCCGAATTACTGGGACCTGGTCAAGGCGTTGGGCGCGCGCAGTCTCAAGGTGCAATCGTCGACCGGCACCATGCTCGAACGCGTCTCTTCGGGCGAGAACCTGATCGGATACAACGTGCTCGGCTCGTATGCGTTGACGCGGGCCAAGAAGGATCCGTCGCTCGGCGTCGAATTCACCACCGACTACAACCTGGTGCTGTCGCGGCTGATCTTCGTGGCCAAGAATGCGAAGGACCCCAACGCCGGCAGGCTGTTCCTCGACTACATATTGTCCAGGCGCGGCCAGACGATCACCTCCGAGCAGGCGGAGCTCTTCTCGGTGCGCACCGACATGACCGGCAAGGACTCGGGCGTCGCCTTTTCCAAACAGCTCGGCAGCGCGGTCAAGCCGATCCCGGTCAGCAACGATCTCCTGCACGGCCTCGACCAGACCAAGCGGCTCGATTTTCTCAAGCATTGGCAGGCTTCGCTCGGCCGCAAGTGATCATCCGCCGACTCTCGCTCCGGTCTCGCCGGGGGCGAGAGTGAGCCCGGGCCTGTCGCACCGCGCGGCGTAGCTTCCGACAGTCCGGGCCGAGCAACTGCATGACCGCCCGCAGCATCAGCCTTCCGCGCACCGCGGTGGTCGCCGTCACCGCCCTGGTGGTGCTCGCGCCGCTGTCGCTGATCTTCTGGCAAAGCTTCCTCAATGCGCCGTTTTTCAACCCGGCCAGGCGTCTCGGCTTCGATGCCTACGCGTTCATCTTCGCCGACTCCGATTTCTGGAGTGCGCTGTTCGACTCGGTAGTGATCGCGATCGGCATGGTGGTGATCGCCCTGCCGCTCGGTGCCGCGCTCGCTTTCCTGCTGACCCGCACCGATCTTCCCGCGCAGCGCACCGTCGAGGTACTGGTGCTGATTCCGGTCTTCGTCTCGCCGATGGTGCTGGCGTTCGGCTACGTGGTGGCGATGGGGCCGGTCGGCTTCTATTCGTTGTGGGCCAAGCAGCTCGTCGGCGACGTGCCGTGGAACGTCTATTCGCTGGCCAGCATCGCAATCATCGCCGGGCTGACGCACGTCCCGCACGTCTACCTGTATTCGTCGGCGGCGCTGAAGAGCCTGGGCTCCGACGTCGAGGAAGCGGCCCGGGTCGTCGGCGCCAATCCGCTCAAGGTGGCGCTGAGCGTCAGTTTGCCGATGACCATGCCGGCGCTGCTCTACGCCGGGGTGCTGGTGTTCTTCCTCGGCTTCGAGCTGTTCGGCCTGCCGCTGGTGCTGGGCGACCCCGAGGGACACCTGGTGCTGTCGACGTACCTTTACAAGCTCACCAACAAGCTCGGCACGCCGTCGTATCACCTGATGGCCGCCGTGGCGGTCTGCATCATCGCGATCACCTTTCCGCTGGTGCTGTTGCAGCGCTGGCTGCTTCGGACCGCCGGCAAGTTCGTCTCGGTCAAGGGCAAGGCGACGCGGCAGAAGGTCCTGCCGCTGGGCGGCTGGAAGTGGGTCGCGCTGGCGATCGTCGCGCTGTGGCTCGTTTTCACCATCGTGGTGCCGATCTCGGGCATCGCGCTGCGGGCGTTCGTCGAACAATGGGGCGAGGGCATCAGGCTCGGCGACGTGCTGACGCTGGCCAACTTCCGGCAGGTGTTCGACCAGAGCGATCAGGTGCGCGCGATCGTCAACACCTTCCTGATCGGCACCATCGGCGGCGGACTCGCGGTCGCGTGCTACACGGCGATCGCGCTGGCCGGGCACCGCCAGCGTGGCGGGCTCGCCCGCGTGCTCGACTACCTGGTGCTGATTCCGCGCGCGGTGCCGGGCTTGCTGGCGGGGCTCGCGTTCCTGTGGATCTTCCTGTTCGTGCCGGGACTGAAGGAGCTCCGCAATACCGTCTTCTCGGTGTGGCTGGCGTACACGGTGGTGTGGCTGGCCTACGGCCTGCGGCTCATCTCCAGCGCGCTGCTACAAATCGGTCCCGAGCTCGAGGAATCGGCGAGGACCGCCGGGGCATCGCGCGCGCAGGTGATGCGCGAAGTCACGCTGCCGCTGATCCGTTTCGGCCTGCTCGCGAGCTGGCTCTTGGTGTTCATGATTTTCGAGCGCGAGTACTCGACCGGCGTGTACCTGCTGGGACAGGGGACCGAGGTCATCGGCTCGATGCTGGTGTCGCTGTGGGGCGCCGGCGCGATCGACCAGGTCGCCGCGCTGTCGCTGATCAACATCGCACTGGTCGCCGCCGGCCTGGCGGCCGCCCTGCGCTTCGGAGTGAGGCTCCATGAATAAGCCCGCGAGCAAGCTCGTCGTCGACGATCTGCATCTGCAATACGGCGACACCCCGGTCCTCAAGGGCGTCTCGATGACGCTCGATCCCGGCGAGGTGGTGGCGCTGCTCGGCGCCTCGGGCAGCGGCAAGACGACGCTGCTGCGCTCGGTGGCCGGGCTCGAAGCCCCCGGCCGCGGCAGGATCGCGATCGGCGACACCGTGCTCTACGACGGCGACCGCGGCGTCGACATGCCCGTCGAGAAGCGAAACCTCGGGCTCGTGTTCCAGTCGTATGCTCTGTGGCCGCACCGCACCGTGTTCGACAACATCGCCTACGGCCTGCGGCTGCGCGGAACGCCGGCAAGCGAGATCGACGCTCGCGTCAACCAGGCGCTCGGCAATCTGGGCTTGAGCGCGCTGGCCGCCCGCCTGCCGCACCAGCTCTCCGGCGGCCAGCAGCAGCGGGTCGCGATCGCACGCGCGCTGGTGTACAACCCGCCGGTCGTGCTGATGGACGAGCCCTTGTCCAATCTCGACGCGAAGCTCCGCGAAGAGGCGCGGGCGTGGCTGCGCGAGCTGATCGTGCGCCTCGGATTGTCCGCGCTCGTGGTCACGCACGATCAGACGGAAGCGATGGCGATGTCGGACCGGATCCTGCTGCTGAACGGCGGTCGCATCGAGCAGCAGGGCACGCCGGAGGATTTGTACAACCGTCCTCAGACCCGGTTCACTGCCGAGTTCATGGGCAGCAACAACCACCTATCCGGCAGGGTGGCGCAGGTGGCCGATGGTCGGGCGCAGCTCGAAGGTGAAGGCTGGCGGCTGTGGGGCGCGGCCCGCGGCGCGCTGAAGGCCGGCGATGCGGCGACCGGGATCATCCGCCTGGAGCGAACCAGGATCGCCGGCGCTGCGGGCGAGAACAGGCTGCGCACCGAGCTGGTGACCGGGATGTTCCTCGGCGATCGCAAGGAGAACCTGTTCAAGCTCGGCGCGGTGCGGCTGCGCTGCTACGGCACGCCGGCGGCAGGCGACGATTGCTATCTCGAGCTGCCGCAGGACGACCTCTGGGTGTTCGCGGCGCAGCCGGCCTGATCTCGCGTTGCCTTCGCGCGAACGGCACCCCGATGGCGAAGGTCGACATTTCGGTGGCGTGGCTGTCGGGCGACCGGGCGCGCGCCGCACCGCTGCTGCTCGAGCTGCTGCAGGCGATCCGCGAGCAGGGCTCGATCCAGAAAGCGAGCGCCTCGCTCGGCATTTCCTATCGCAACGCCTGGGGGCTGCTCGAGAGCTGGCGCACCGAGCTCGGCCGCCCGTTGATCGAGAAGACCCGCGGCCGCGGCACCCGGCTCACCGCGCTTGGCGAAGCTCTGCTGCGCTGTGACGACCAGGCGCGCGCAGCGCTGGCGCCGCAGCTCGCCAGGCTGCGTGATCGATTCGACCGCGAGCTGGGACTCTCTTCCGGCAGCGCCGCGACGCTGACGCTCTGCGCCAGCCATGATCTGGCGCTCGCTGCGGTGCGCGATGCGCTCGAGCGCTCCGGCGTCCTCCGGATCGATCTCCAGTTCCGCGGCAGCATCGACAGCATCGAAGCGATGGTCGCCGATCGCTGCGAGCTGGCCGGATTCCACGTCGACGCAGAGGCCGACGGCGAAGTGGTCGCGCCGTATCACCGACTGCTCAACGCGCGCCGGCATGCGATCGTCCGCTTTGCCGAGCGCCGCCAGGGATTGATGCTGCGACCGGCCGACCAGCCACGCATCGGTGCGCTCGCCGACCTGGTCGACGGCCCGCGCTTCGTCAACCGCCAGCCGGGATCGGGAACGCGTCTCTTGTTCGACCGGTTGCTGCGGGCAGCAAAGCTCGATCAGCGGCGCATCGCCGGCTACGGGCGCGAGGAGTTCACCCATCTCGCCGTCGGCGCGACGGTGGCTGCCGGCCACGCCGACGTCGGCTTCGGCATCGAGGCCGCCGCCGCCCAGTTCGATCTCGCGTTCGTGCCGCTGGCAGGCGAACACTATTGCCTCGCGCTGCGCCGCGACCGCCTGCGCGACGGACGCGTCCTGGCGCTGCTCGACTATCTCGGCAGCGCGGTTTGCCGGGCGCTGATCGAATCGCTGCCCGGCTATCGCGCGACGGGGTCGGGGGAAGTCGGCAGCGTCGACCAGGCTTTTCCCGCAGCATCATCGGCGACGCCCGGCGTCGCGGCACGCCGCGGCGGCTGACCGCAGACCGCGCCGCAGCGTACAATCCGCGACAGCCGTGGCGGCGCAAGCCGCCCGATTTTTTTTGCCGCTCGAGATCATGACCGCTCCCGACGTCCTGGTGGCCGCCATCCTGGGCCTGGTCGAAGGATTGACCGAATTCCTGCCGGTGTCGTCGACCGGCCACCTGATCGTCGCCGGCTCGCTGCTGGGCTACACCGGCGAGCGGGCGAAGCTGTTCGAGATCGTGATCCAGGCCGGAGCGATCCTCGCCGTGTGCTGGGAATATCGCGCCAGGCTGTGGGCGGTGCTGCGCGGGCTGCCGCGCGAGCGCGCGGCGCAGCGCTTCGCGCTCAACCTGCTGATCGCCTTCCTGCCGGCCGCCGTCCTGGGGCTCGCGTTCGGCAACGCGATCAAGTCGCGGCTGTTCGCGCCGGTGCCGGTCGCGGCCGCCTTCATCGTCGGCGCGCTCGTCATCCTCTGGGCCGAGCGGCGGCAGAAACGCCGGCCCGATTCGGTGCTGATCGACAGCGTCGACCGGATGTCCTGGCGCGACGCGCTAAAGATCGGCATCGCCCAGGCGTTCGCCCTGATCCCGGGCACCTCGCGCTCCGGCGCGACCATCATCGGCGGCATGCTGTTCGGCCTCTCACGCCGCGCGGCAACCGAGTTTTCGTTCTTTCTCGCCATCCCGACGCTTTTCGCGGCGACCGGCTACGAGCTGGTGAAAAGCCGGCAACTCGTCTCCAGCGCCGACCTGTCGATGATCGGCGTCGGCTTCGCCGTCGCGCTGGTCAGCGCCTTCTTCACCATTCGCGCGCTGCTGCGCTATGTCGCGCATCACGATTTCGTGCCCTTCGCCTGGTATCGGATCGCCTTCGGGCTGGTGATCCTGGGAACCGCCTACGCGGGGTTGGTGCATTGGGCGTAGCGTCGCGGCGCGCGGCCGGAACCGATCTGCTCGGCCCGGCCTGCGCCGCCCTAGGCGTGCTCGGGTTCGCCTTCAAGGCGATCCTGATCAAGCTGGCGTACGCGTGGAGCGCGATCGATCCGCTCACGCTGCTGACCCTGCGCATGCTCTACTCGGCGCCGTTTTTTGCGCTGATGGCGTGGTGGGCGTCGCGCGCAAGAAGCGCGCGGCATCTCGAGCGTCGCGACTGGGCGGCGATCGCCGGCCTCGGCTTCATCGGCTACTACCTGTCGAGCCTGGTCGACTTCATGGGCCTGCAATACGTCACCGCCGCACTCGAGCGCCTGATGCTGTATCTGTATCCGACGATCGTCGTCGTGCTTTCGGCGTTCGTCTTCAAGCAGCGCATCACCGGCCGCATCGTGGTCGCGCTGGCGCTGTCGTACGCAGGGATCCTGCTGGTGTTCGAGCGCGATCTCTCGTTTGCCGGCGACCGCGACGCGCTCTGGCTAGGCGGTGCGCTGGTGTTCGCCGGCTCGTTTCTCTACGCCTGCTACCTAGTCGGCGCCGGTCCGGTGATCGCCCGTCTTGGCAGCATGCGCTTCATCGCGCTGGCGATGCTGGCCTCGACGGTGTTCGTCATGGTCCATTTCGCGTTGACCCGGTCGCCCGCGGCGCTTGCCGCGCCGGCGCGCATACAGCTCCTGGTACTGGCGATGGCCGTGTTCTCGACGGTGCTGCCGACCTACCTGATCGCCGAAGCGATCAAGCGCATGGGGGCCAATCGAACCTCGCTCGCCGGTTCGCTCGGGCCGGTGTTCACCATCTGGCTGGGGGCATGGCTGCTGGGCGAACCGGTGCATCCGATCCAGCTCGCCGGCGTCGCGCTGGTCCTGGCCGGGGTCGCGATCGTCACCTTGCGTCCGGCCCGCGTCGCTTGAGCCGTCAGAACCGAGGCGGCAAATCCTCGACCGGCCCGGTCGACGCCGGTGCGCTCGGCGGGGAATACCCGAAGACCGCGGCGCCATCGGCCTGCGGCGCTTTCTGCGCCATCGATCTCGTCTTCGCGAGTGCCCTGACTTGCGCCGCGTTGACCGCCGATCGGGGAGACAGCAGCATCGGGCGCTCGGTCGCCACCACCAGCAGACCCATTAGCACCAGCATTGCGCCGACCTTGAGCGCTGTACCGATACGGTTCATGATCGACTTCGAACTGTCGGGGGTGAACATATTGCCCTCCTTCGCCATGGCCCGCGTCGCCGCCCTCCGATGCGGCTCCCGTGCCTGGCGGGCCGGCGAAACATTCGCCGGTATTGGCTAAGCGTAGGCCCGTGCCGCTTTCCGCGCGGCGGAGCCCTCCTGATCCGATTGCCGGAAGATTCACGGCGCCGGCGCGACCGGCCAGGTGAACTGCTGAAAATCACGGCGGCCGGACGATGGCGGCCGTCGTGCCGGGCTCGGCGCTACCAGGCGGTCGGCAGCTTCTTGATCACGGTGATTTTCTTGTCGACCACCGACAGATAGCCGCCCGCGACCAGGTCTTTCATCAGGCGGCTGATCATGTCGCGCGACGCACCGACGCGCTCGGCGATGTCCTGCTGCGTGAGCCGCTCAGGCACCGCGATCACGCCGTCGCGCTCGACCGCCAGCGCGGTGATCAGCCGGATCAGCCGACCGTAGACGTCGGTCAGCGCCAGACTCTTGACGTTTTCGGTGGTGGTGCGGACCCGCTGGATCAGCTTCTCGATCAGGTTCAGCGCGAAGTCGGGGTGCTCGAGCACGAATTCGCGCAGGCTGGCGCGGTTGACGATCGCGCAGGTCGTCGGCTCGACGGTCATCACCGACGCCGACCGCGGCTGCCCGTCGAGCGACATTTCGCCGACGTATTCCCCTGGGCCGAAGAAGCTCAGCACGATCTCGCGGCCCGCCTCGTTGCTGGCGAACACCTTGATCCTGCCGGAGAGCACGATGTAGAGCGAGTCGGCGGTATCGCCTTCGTTGATCAGGATCGCATTCTTGGGGAAGTTGCGGACCACGCCGGTGGCCGCGATCGCATGCAGCGTCTCTCCGGTCAGCGGTGCCAGCGGATCGCCGGGCGATGTCGTCCTGGTCATGTCGCGCTCCGATACCCCCGACGCAATCGTAGCACGCGCACCGCGAGCCGCGGCGCCGGCGCGGGGAGCGCGCTAGTCGTATTTGCGGATGTCGTCGATCACCTTGCCGTCGTTGGCGAGCTCGCCCGGCGCGTGCAGCACGACCTCGCCGCGCAGCTTGGTGACGTCGCGCAGCGAGGCGACGATGGCATCGGCCGGCAGATCCCGGTCGGCAGCCTCGACGTGCAGCGTCATCGTGTCGGTGCCGCCGCGATTGTCGATCACCAGCCGCGCCCGCAGCACGCCGGCGTGGCGCCGCGCGACGTCGGCAACCTGGGCGGGATGCACGAACAGACCTTTGACCTTGGTCGCCTGGTCGGCGCGACCGAGCCAGCCTCGGATCCGCATGTTGGTCCGGCCGCAGGGCGATGCGCCGGGCAGGACCGCGGAGAGATCGCCGGTGCCGAAGCGGATCAGCGGATAGTCGGCGTTGGCGAGCGGTGTGGCGACCACCTCGCCGACCTCGCCCGGCGGGGCCGGATCGCCGGTGCCCGGCCGCACGATCTCGACCAGGATGCCTTCGTCGACGATGAGTCCTTCGCGCGCGCCCGATTCGAACGCGATCGACCCCAGGTCGGCGCTCGCGTAAGCCTGGCAGCCATCGATGCCGCGCCCGCGCAGCGCGTCGCGCAGCGTCGCGGGGAACGCTTCGCCGGACACCAGCGCCTTCCTTACGCCGGGCAGGCGGACGCCCAGCTCGTCGGCCTTTTCCAGGATGATCTTCAGGAACGACGGCGTACCGACGTAGCCGTCGGGCCGAAGCTCGGCCATCGCCTGCACCTGCTGCTCGGTCTGACCGGTGCCGGCGGGAAAAACCGTGCAGCCCAGCGCGCGAAGGCCGCTGTCGAGCATCGAGCCCGCCGGCGTGAAGTGATACGAGAATGTGTTGTGCACCAGGTCGCCCGGACGAAACCCCGCGGCGAACAGGGCGCGGGCAAGCCGCCAGTAGTCGGCGGCATCACCTTCGGGCTCGTAGATCGGACCGGGCGACGCGAACACCTGGCGCGCGCGGCGCCGGTCCTTGCCCCTGCCTACCGCTGCCACGCCGCCGAACGGGCGATCGCCCTTCTGCAGGGCGAGGAGCTCCGACTTGCGCAACACCGGCAGCGAGGCGAACGCGGCGCGCGAGGTGATGTCCTCGGCGGCGATGCCGGCCAGCGTTCGCGCATACCACGGCGCATGGGCTTGCGCGTAAGCGATCTGGCGGCGCAGCGCGGCGAGCTGCGCGCGCTCGCGCTCTTC
>DATEFZ010000150.1:0-2608 GCA_035280325.1 Casimicrobiaceae bacterium | reverse complement strand
CCGCGCGGCGCGGGCGCCGGGGCGGCGCCGCCGTTCAGCGCGGCGAAGCCGCCGTCCGCCGTCGCGGGCCGAATGTCGGGGACGTCGTTGGTCATCGCTCGGCGCAATGCGCGGAACACGACACTAGCACAGGCACGCGGCAGCATCGCCAAGGGTCTGCTAACGCTATGGGCGCATACGCGAACGGGTGGCCTGGGGCGCCAATCGAGGCGCAGGACGAAGCCAAGACTAGAGGTCTTGGCGAGGACGGCAACGACGAGTGGCGCCTCAAGCCGCCTGTTCCCTTCGGGTTGCTGCCAAAAACGCCGATCGCGACGTTGCAAAGTCTCGCCGGGCGCCCTGCCCGCCTTCGCCTTTGCGCCTTGCGCTCGGCGTTTTCGGCAACGCAACGCGTTTGTGTCCATAGCGTTAACAGGCCCTAAAATGCGCACCATGGGGGAGGCGCGAAAGATCGCGGTCGTCGTCGGCGCCGGCCCGGCCGGGCTCACCGCCGCGCTGGAGCTCATCCGGCACACCGACGTCCGCCCGCTCGTCGTCGAGGCCTGCGACCAGGTCGGCGGCATCGCGCGGACGATCGATTGCGGCGGTTATCGCATCGACCTCGGCGGCCACCGTTTTTTCTCCCGGTCGGACTGGGTGATGCGCTGGTGGCAGGAAATCCTGCCGCTCGAGCGCGGCTCCGCGGCCGACGGCGGGACGCTTTGCATCGGCTATCGCAACCAGCGCCGCGAAATTGCGACATCCGCCGAAGGCGGCGATGCCGACGATCCCGGCGACCGGGTGATGCTCGTGCGCCGGCGCCTGTCGCGCATCTATTTCCAGCGCAAGTTCTTCGACTATCCGGTCAAGCTCAACGCGGCGACGATCGCCAACCTCGGACCGTGGCGCTGCGCCAGAGCCGCGGCGAGCTACGCCCGCGCCTCGCTCTTTCCGCGCCGACCCGAGGCGAACCTCGAGGATTTCCTGGTCAATCGCTTCGGCGTCGAGCTGTACCGCACGTTTTTCAAGTCGTACACCGAGAAGGTGTGGGGCGTACCCTGCGAGCGGATCAGCGCCGAGTGGGGAGCGCAGCGCATCAAGGGTCTGTCGCTCGCCGCCGCGGCCCGCCACGCGCTGTCGCGTGGATCGCGCCTCGGAGCGGGATCGCACCGCACCCGGACCAGCCTGGTCGAGCAGTTCCTCTACCCGAAGCTCGGGCCCGGGCAACTCTGGCAGGAAGTCGCGCGGCAGGTCGCCGCCGGCGGCGGCGAGATCCGGCTGTCGCGCAGCGTCGAGCGCATCCGGCTCTCGGGCGATCGCGTCACCGGCGTCGACATCCGCGATCTTCGCACCGGAGCGGTCGGCACCGAGCGGGCCGACTACCTGATCTCCAGCATGGCGGTGCAGGACCTGGTGTCGTGCCTCGACCCCGCGGCGCCGGCCGACGTGCGCCGGGTGGCGGGCGAGCTGCCGTATCGCGACTTCGTCATCGTCGGGCTGCTCGCAACCCGGATGAAAACCAGGCGCCCGGCGGGCGCGGGCAACGGCGCCGCGTATCCGCCGGACAACTGGATCTACCTGCAGGAACCCGGAGTGCGCGCGGGCCGCCTGCAGATCTTCAACAACTGGAGCCCGGCGATGGTCGCCGATCGGTCGCTGGTCGCGCTCGGTGTCGAGTACTTCTGCGGCCGCGACGACGAGCTCTGGTCGCTCTCCGACGCCGAGATCCAGGCGCTCGCCGTGCGCGAGCTGCAGCAGATCGACCTGATCGACGCCGCGGACGTCGTGCGCAGCGCGGTGATCCGGGTGCCCCGGGCCTATCCCGCCTACTTCGGCGCGTACGCCGAATTCGACGTCATCCGCGCCCATGTCGACGCGATCGCCAATCTCTTCCTGGTCGGCCGCAACGGCATGCATCGCTACAATAATCAGGACCATTCGATGCTGACCGCCAAGGCCGCGGTCGACAACATCGCCACGGGACGCCGCGACAAGCGCAACATCTGGGATATCAACGTCGACGACCGGTACCACGAGGAGGCGGTGGCGCAATGACCCTGCAGCGGCTGCGTTGGGCGAGTCATTTCGCCTGGCACCTGCGCGGCCAGGCGCGGTTTCCGTTCCGGCCGCTGGACGTCGTGCAGGCCAGGCAATCGGCGCGCGTGCGCCGGATGGCGCAATACGCGGCGCGCAACGTGCCTTATTACCGCGAGACGTTTCGCCGGCTGGGCCTCGGTCCCGGCGACTTCGAGAGCGCCGCCGACCTGGCCCGGCTGCCGGTGCTCGAGCGCGAAGCGATCCAGCGCGATCCCGAGTATTTCTGCTCGCAGGCGCTGGCCCCTTCCGATCTGCTCAGGATCACCAGCGGCGGCAGTTGCGGCGCGCCGCGCGCCGTGTTCCACGATCCGCGCGGCGTGTTCGAGAATGCGGCGCACGGCGAGCGCGAGCGCAGCATCTGGACCGCGATCATCGGACGGCGAACCGGCTATCGCGAGCTGGTGGTCGCGCCGCCGCACAGCACGACGCTCAAGGTCCAGCAGTATTGCCGCCAGCGCGGGGTGTATCCGCGCGGCGTCGGCATCGAGCGCCGCTACGCGTCGCTGCTCGACGCTCCTTCGGCGACGGTCGA
>DATEFZ010000149.1:0-11020 GCA_035280325.1 Casimicrobiaceae bacterium | reverse complement strand
GAGCCGCGGGCGGAGGCACAGCGCTGGTCGGCAACGACCGCGATTTTTCTTCCTTCATCATCGGCGACGGCGCGACCGCCGCCTCGCGCATCGCGACGATCAGGTGGCGCAGGACCGCGTCGTTGAACTTGAACGCGTGCTCGAGCTCGTTGAGGGTGGCCGCGTCGCACTCGATGTTCATCAGCACGTAGTGCGCCTTGTGCATCTTGGCGATCGGATACGCGAGCTGGCGGCGGCCCCAGTCCTCGAGGCGATGGATCCGGCCGTTGCCGGAGGTGACCATCGTCCGGTAGCGCTCGACCATCGCGGGCACCTGCTCGCTCTGGTCCGGGTGGACGATGAACACGATCTCGTAGTGACGCATGCAGACATTCTCCTTGTGGACGGGTGGGGCGAACGTTGTCGCCTGGCGGCCTCCCCTTCTGCGGCGGGTGAGGCAAGGAACCGTTGATTATAGCCGGATTCGCTCGTCCGGACAACGGGTTAAAGCCGTCAGCCGATACACTGGCCAACCATCGTCACTCGCAAGCCGGCGCCGGACAGGACGATTGCCGATCCGGGCTGTCGAATCGAAGGTGGGGAGTAAAGCGCAGCGACCGGTGCTGACGATCGGCCACTCGACGCGGCCGATCGACGAGTTCATCGCCATGCTCACCGGCACCGGCGTCGACCACCTGCTCGACATCCGCACCGTCCCGCGCTCCCGGCACAATCCGCAGTTCAATAGCGACGCGCTGTCCAAGTCGCTCGGGAAGGCCGGAATCGCCTACACCCATGTGCCCGGGCTGGGCGGATTCCGACCGACCAGCCCCGAATCGCCGAACGGCGGCTGGCGCAACGCCTCGTTCCGCGGCTACGCCGATTACATGCAGACGCCGGAGTTCGCCGGCCAGCTCGAGCGTGTCATCGCGCTGGCCGCCGGCCAGCAGGTGGCGCTGATGTGCGCCGAAGCGGTGCCCTGGCGCTGCCATCGTTCGCTGGTCGCCGACGCGCTGCTGGTGCGCGGCGTCGAGGTCGAGGAAATCGTCAGCCCGGCGCGGCGAGCGCTGCACCGGCTGACGCCGTTCGCGCGGGTGCGCGGCACGTCGATCACCTATCCTGCGCTCGATGCCGCGGCGCCGGCGTGAGAGCAGGCACGGCTTCCCACGCAGTCAGTGCGCCGGCGCCGAAGCAACCGCCGGTGCGAACTTGTCGAGCGCTGCGTTGCGCTCGACCTGGGGCAGCGCCGCCAGCGCCTTGACCCGGGCGTAGAAGCGCGGCAGGTCGCCGCCTTCGGCCGTGAGCAGCGCGGTGAACTCGGGTACTTTGCGGGTGTAGAGCCCGACCGCCGCCAGGCTCGCGTTGTTCGGTCCCTGCGCGAACCAGTTGTCGTACGCCGGATAACCGCCCCATTCGCCCTTCAGCGTCTGGTAGTCGCGGCGCATCGCGACGAACGCCGCCGCCTTGCCGGCGCGCTTGGCGGCGAGCGTCGAGTCGCTCGCGTACAGCGCCTCGAGCGTGGCGCGGGTGCGCTCGACCAGCGCGCGAAAGCCTTCGCGGTAGCGCTGCGCCGAAACGAATTGAGCGCTCAGCGCCGGGTCGTGCTCCGCCCTGAGCCAGCGGGCGAGGCCTTCGCGCTCGACGGCGACCGCGAACGACTCGTTGAACACCGTGTCGCCCTTGGCATAGGCGACCTGGTGCGCCAGCTCGTGGAAGACGAGTCGCGCGATCTCGACGTCCGGGTAGCGGATGAACGTCGAAAGCATCGGATCGGCGAAGTAGCCCAGCGTCGAGTACGCCGGCACGCCGCCGACGTGGACGTCGTCGCCGGCGGCGGCGAGCGCCGCCGCTTCGCGGCGCGCGGCAGCCTCGTCGAAATAGCCGCGATAATTGACGCAGCCGGCGATCGGAAAACACCACTCCAGGGGCGTGAGCGACAGTTCCGGAGCGGCGAAGACGTTCCACAGCGCGAAGCGCCGGCCGAGATCGGAGTAGCGGCGATAGGACAGGTTGTCCGGCAGGCCGAGCTCGCGGCTCGCGTAGTCGCGGACCTCGACGACGCGTTGGAGCTTGCGCCTGAGCGCCGGCTCGCTGGTCCGATCGAGCACTCCGGCGATCGGCTCCGCGCGGCCGAGGAGATCGAACTCGCCGCGGATTCCCTGCCAATAGTATTCGGCGCTGGTGCAGCCGGCGAGCAGCGACACCGCGACGGTTGCGATGAGCGCATGCTTCATTTCCTGCAGTCGGGTCGCAGTCGTGCGCCGGCTATCCATCGTACGGATGAGATTCTTTCGCGCTGAAAGGTGCTATGGTAGCCGTATTCACTTCGCCGGGAGACCTTCGATGCACGCCCGCCTTGCTCCGATCGTCTGGTCGATGGTCGCTGCGGCAGCGGCTCCCGCCGGCGCGGCGGTGTTCAAGTGCGCCGGCGACGCAGGCGCGGTCGTCTATCAGGACGCTCCCTGCGCGCCCGGCCGCGAGCTGCGCAATTTCGCCACCGATCCGCCGGCGCTTTCGGTGATCCCGGGCGGTACCGCCGCGACCCGGCCGTTGCCCGGCAATGCGCCCGACGAGCCGGCGCACGCGAGCCGCAACGCGGCCGTCGCGCAGGCCAACGACGCCAGGGCGGCAGAGCGCAAGTTCGTCAGGACCGGGATGAGCGAAGCCGAAATTCTCAAGCGTCTCGGCCGGCCCGACGTCACTTCGGGCGGCTCGCGCCGGGGAAATCATCGCTGGGCCTATCTGCCGGTGCCGGCAGACCCCGGCACGATAACCACCCTGACCTTCCAGAACGGCAACGTCGTCGACGTCGAGCGCAAGCTCGTGCGCTAGCACGGCGCCATGCGGGCGCTGATCCAGCGGGTGCGCGAGGCCTCGGTCGCCGTCGGCGGGCAACGCACCGCGGCGATCGGGCCCGGCCTGCTGCTGTTGGCCGGCGTCGCCCCCGCCGACACGATCGCCGAATGCGAATGGATCGCGCGCAAGGTCGTCGCCCTGCGGATTTTCGACGACGATGCGGGGGTCATGAACCGGTCGGTCCGTGACGTCGGCGGCGAGCTGCTCGCGGTCAGCCAGTTCACGCTATACGCGTCGACCCGGAAAGGCGCGCGTCCGTCGTACAGCGCGGCCGCAGCGCCGGACGCCGCGCGGCCGGTGTTCGACGCCCTGGTGCGTTCGCTCGCGCGCGAGCTCGGCCGCGAGGTGCCGAGCGGCGTGTTCGGCGCGATGATGCAGGTCGCGCTGGTCAACGACGGGCCGGTGACGATCTGGATCGATTCGGCGACGCGCGATTGACGGCTCGCGCCCGTCTTCCGGAGTTGCCTCGGGAACCTAGTCCTTGTCCACGCTGTAGCGGCCCGGACCGAACGCCATCACCATCAGCATGCCGCCGATGATGGCGACGTTCTTGATGAAGTTGATCTGCTGTTCCATCGCTTCGGCGGCGGGCGCCGACCAGAAGTTGTGAAACAGCGGCGTGATGACGATCAGGAAGAGGACGAAGGCCAGCGCCGCCCAGCGCGCCCGGAAACCGATCAGCAGCGCCAGCCCGCCGATGAACTCGACGACGATGGCGCCGACCGCCAGCACCTGAGGCACCGGCATCCGGACGGCCTCGATGTAATGGACCGTGCCCTGGAAGTCGGTGATCTTGCCGAAGCCGGAGTAGACGAAGATCACCGCCAGCAGCACGCGGCCCAGCAACGCCAGCACGTCGGAACCGGTGTTCATCCTCGCCTCCGCGATCTCGATACTCGCCCGCCGATGATACGTCGGTCGCAGCCGGTCGAACAGCCGGCCCGCCGATCAGAGCCTGTAGGCGCGCTTGGCGAGCCCGTAGGCGAGCTCGGGCGCCAGCGCGAACGCCTCGTCCTCGTCGACCCGGTGCTCGGCCACCAGCCTGGCGAGAAAACGGCAGTCGATACGCCGGGCCACGTCGTGCCGGGCCGGAATCGACAGGAACGCACGCGTATCGTCGTTGAAGCCGACGGTGTTGCAGAAGCCCGCCGTTTCGGTGGTCAGCTCGCGAAAGCGCAGCATGCCCTCGGCGCTGTCGTAGAACCACCACGGCGGCCCGAGTCGCAGGATCGGGTAGTGACCGGCGAGCGGCGCCAGCTCGCGCGAGTACGTCGACTCGTCGAGCGTGAACAGGATCAGCGTCAGGTCGCGCTCGTTGCCGTAACGGTCGAGCAGCGGCTTCAGCGCGTGCACGTAGTCGGTCTCCGTCGGGATGTCGGCGCCCTTGTCGCGGCCGAAGCGCGCATAGACCTGCGGGTTGTGGTTACGAAACGACCCCGGGTGGATCTGCATCACCAGTTGGTCGTCGAGGCTCATCTTCGCCATCTCGGTCAGCACCTGGCCGCGAAAGGCCTCGGCTTCGGCCGCCGTGATCGATCGGTCGAGCGCCCGCCGGTACAGGCGAGCGCAGTCGGTCGCGTCGAGGTCCGAGGTCTGCGCCGTCGGGTGTCCGTGATCGGTCGACGTCGCGCCCATCGACTTGAAAAACGCGCGTCGTTCGCGATGCGCGGCGAGGTAGCCCTCCCAGGTGGCGGTATCGTGTCCGGACCGCTCGCCCAGCTTGGCGACGTTGTCGGCGAAGCCATCGAACTCGGGGTCGACGACCGGATCGGGCCGGTACGCGGTTACCACCCTTCCCTTCCAGCCGCTGGCGCGGATTTTCGCATGGTGCAGCAGCGGATCGAGCGGCGATTCGGTGGTGGCGATGACTTCGATGTTGAAGCGCTCGAACAACGCCCGCGGCCGGCATTCGGGCGCGGCGAGCTCCTCGTTGATGCGATCGAACACCCGGTCGGCCGATTCCGCCGACAACCGCTCGCGGATGCCGAACACGTCGTGCAGCGCCTGATCGAGCCAGATTCGCGTCGGTGTGCCGCGGAACAGGTGATAGCGTGCGGCGAACGTGCGCCAGATCCGGCGCGGATCGGTCTCGACCGGGCCGCCGTCGCGGCGCGGAATGCCCAGATCCTCGAGCGCGACGCCCTGGCTGTAGAGCAGGCGAAAGACGTAGTGATCCGGCGTGATGAATAGCGCCGATGCATTGTCGAACGGCGCATTGTCGGCGTACCACTGCGGATCGGTGTGTCCGTGCGGACTGACGATCGGCAGGTCGCGGACCGTCGCATACAGCGCGCGGGCGATGTCGCGCTGCAAAGGGTCGGACGAAAACAGCCGGTCGGGGTGCAGCGTCAGCGGGATCATCGGGCGGCCTCGACGGCAATGCGTTGCACGGCGCCGGCGGCGCCGTGCTCGACCAGCGCCTGCAGCGATGCCGTCAGCCGGGCGACGAAGCGCTCGTTCGCCGCCAGGTCGTCGCCGAAGACCGCGCGTACGCCGAGCATCGCCCGCACGTAGCCGGCGGGCCGGCTGCGGTGGTGGCCGGCGATGCGGGCGAGCTCGCCGGCCAGCGGGTCGGACACGGCGATCTCGCGGCCGTCCTCGTCGATGCCGCCGACGTAGCGCATCCAGGCGGCAATCGCCAGCGCAAGCCGGTCGAACGGCCGGTTTGCCGCGAGGTTGTCGCGGACCGTGCCGAGCAATCGCTGCGGCAGCTTCTGCGAGCCATCCATCGCAATCTGCTGCGTGCGATGCGGCAACGCCGGGTTGCTGAATCGCTCGGCCAGCGCATCCTGATAGGCGCGGAGGTCGACGCCCTGCGGAGCTTCGAGCGTCGGCGCGACTTCCTGCGTCATCATGCCGCGCACGTAGGCGGCGAACGCCGGCGCGGCCATCGCCTGGTGGATGAACCTGTGGCCGGCGAGAAAACCGAGATAGGCGAGCGCCGAATGACTGCCGTTCAGCAGCCGGAGCTTCATCGCCTCGAACGGCGCCACGTCGGCCACCAGGTCGGCGCCGACGCGATCCCAGGGCGGGCGGCCCGAGACGAAGGCGTCCTCGATCGCCCATTGCCGGAACCGCTCGTGGACCACCGGCGCCGCGTCGTGCACGCCGAGCGCCGCGTCGTTGGCGGCGATGTCGGCGTCGGTCGTCGCCGGCACGATGCGATCGACCATCGTCGAAGGAAAAGTCGCGTGACGGTCGATCCAGCGGGCAAGCTCGGGATCGCGCGCCTCGGCGAAGTCTTCGACCAGCGCGCGCAGCATCGCGCCGTTGTGCGGCAGGTTGTCGCAGCAGAGCACGGTGAAGGCGCGGCCGTGCGCCAGGCGCCGCGCGTCCAGCGCGCCGACGATGAGTCCCAGCGCGCTTTCGGGCTCGTCGGGGTGGGCGAGGTCGTGCGCGATGTCGGGATGGGCGTGGTTGAGCCGGCCGGTCGCCGGATCGTGACAGTAGCCCTTCTCGGTGATGGTCAGCGAGACGATCCTGGTTTCTGGCTCGATCATCCGGGTGCGCACAGCGTCGCGCTGGTCGCCGAGGAACAGCACCTCGCGCACGCTGCCGATAACGCGGCGCCGGGTCGCATCGGGATCCTTTTCCACCGCGGTATAGAGTCCGTCCTGCGGAGTCAGCCGGTCGCGAACGTCCGGCGAGCGCAGCGAAACGCCGCAGATGCCCCAGTCCGCCCGCTCAAGCGCCAGCGCGTCGTCGCAAAACGTGGCGGTCTGGGCGCGATGAAAGGCGCCGATGCCGAGGTGCACGATGCCGACGCCGATCATGCGCGGGTCGTAGCGGGGCGTCGCGATCGGCGCCGGAAGGCCGTCGAGCGTCGAGAGGTCGAGCCGGTTCGCGTGCGCCATCACGCCGCCGGCTGCGGATGCTCCTTGACCCGCGACACGAGCTGCGTCGGGTTGACGAAGCGCAGCGCGATCAGGAGCCAGGTCAGCGTCACCAGCATGTAGACCATCGCCATCGCGTCGACCGACTGCGGCGCGCGCACCCCCGCCGCGAACACCGCGTAGTAGAGCGCGACGACCAGCGTCTGCGAGTCCGGCCCGGCGGTCAGGAAGGTGAGCTCGAACAGCGCGATCGTGCGCACCAGCACCAGCAGCGACGCGGCGAGTATCCCCGGGGCCAGCAGCGGCACCAGCACGTGCCGGAACATGCGCGCCGTGCCGGCGCCGAAGACGCGTGCCGCCGATTCGAGGTTGGGATCGACCTGCTCGATGAACGGAGTCATCACCAGGATGACGAACGGAGCCGCCGGAACCAGGTTGGCCAGGATGACGCCCCAGATCGTCCCCCCGAGCTGGACCTTGTAGAGCACCGTCGCCATCGGGATGCCGTAGGTGATCGGCGGCACCATCAGAGGCAGCAGGAACAGGAGCAGCAGCGCCCGCTTGCCGGGAAAATCGCGGCGCGCGAGCGTGTACGCCGCCGGCACGCCGATCAGCAGGGCAAGCATGACCACCGCCAGGACGATCTCGACCGTCACCCACAGCACGCCGCCGAGCTGGAATTCCTTCCACGCCTCGGTGTACCAGCTAGTCGTCCAGCCGTCCGGCAGCCAGGTGCCGAGCCAGCGGCGGGCGAGCGAGCTGGTGGCGACCGCGGCGATGATCAATCCGATGTTGACGACGAACAGCGTCATCGTCCCGAGCAGCAGGCCGCGCCAGGCGCGCTCGAACCATGCGCCGCGCCCGGTCATCAGCCCTTGCCCCCGGTGACCGGCCCGCGGTACCAGAGGTTGCGCGAAGCAAGCACCGCCGCGACGATGATCAACTGCACGAAGCCCATGATCATCGCAATCGCCGACGCGAGTGAGTAGTCGTACTGCTCGAACGCAGCCTCGTAGGCGGCGAGCGAGATCACTCGCGTCGGCCCGGCCGGCGAGCCTAGCAGCACCGCCGAGGGAAAGACCGAGTAGGCCTGCACGAAAGCCAGGCAGAAGCACATCGCGAGCCCCGGCGCCAGCAGCGGCAGGTAGATGTGGCGGAATTGCGCCTTCGGATCGGCGCCCAGCGTCGATGCCGCGCGCGCCAGCACCGGGTCGATGCCGGTGATGTACGACAGAATCAGCAGGAAGGCGAACGGAAAGCCGGAGATCACCAGCGAGATCAGCACGCCCCAGAAATTGTGCGTCAGCCGGATCGGCCCGTCGTACAGATGCGTGAGCTGCAGGAACTGCGACAGCCACCCTTTGGGGCCGAAGTAGATCAGCATGCCCTCGGCGATCAGCACCGTGCCCAATGTGATCGGCACCACCAAGATCGTCGTCACCCAGCGCTGATAGCGGGACTTGACCCGCATCTTGTACGCGATCGGCAACGCCAGCCCGACGTTGATCAGCGTCGCCGGCAGCGCCAGCTTGAGCGTGGTCCAGATCGTCGGCCACTCGTTGTCGGTGGTGAAGAAGAACGTGTAGTTGGCGAGCGCGCCGCCCGCTTTCGGGTTGAACGACAGCAGAAGGCCGTAGATGAACGGATAGATGAACAGCAGCAGCAGGAACGCGGCGGCGGGGACGACCAGCAGCAGCGCCCGGTCGAACGGCGCTCGCGCCTGCGCTCGAAGGCCGGGGCTCATCGCGGCCGTTTAGCCGACCGGGTAGACCAGCGCGCGCGCGACCGGCACCCGCACGTGCACGGTCTCGCCGCGCGCGGTCGCGACCGGGCCGCGGACGTGCAACAGCGTCCCCGACGCGGTCAGCACGTCGAGCAGCGAATCGCGGCCGGCGTACTCGACGTTGTCGACCTTGGCGACGATGGTGTTGGCGCCGTCGGCGCCGGCGCCGACGGTGAAGTCATCGGGACGGATCGCGACCATCGCCCGGCGGCCGGACAGGGGCTGCTTGCGCATCCCGGTCAGCGCGATGTCGGGTCCCTGCAGCGACACCTGGTCGGCCGAATCGGCGACGACGTCGAGCTCCAGCACGTTGCGGTACCCCATGAAGCGCGCGACATGGAGGTTGGCCGGCTGCGCATAGACTTCCTGCGGTGACCCGATCTGCTGCACGACGCCGTCCTTCATCACCACGATGCGATCGGCCAGCGACAGCGCCTCGTCCTGGTCGTGCGTCACGTAGATCGTCGCCCGGTCGAGCTCGCGATGGATGCGCCGGATCTCGCCGCGCGTCTCGATGCGCAGCTTCGCATCGAGGTTCGACAGCGGCTCGTCCATCAGCACCAGCGGCGGCTCGATGACGATCGCCCGCGCGATCGCGACCCGCTGCTGCTGCCCGCCGGAAAGCTGACCGGGCAGCTTGTGCTCCTGGCCGACCAGCTGCACCATCTCGAGCGCGCGCGCCACCCGCGTCTCGACCTCGGCCGCCGCCACGCCGCGCATGCGCAGGCCGAAGCCGACGTTTCTGGCGACGCTCATGTGCGGGAACAGCGCGTAGTTCTGGAACACCATGCCGAAGCCGCGCGCTTCGGGCGGCAGGGTATCGATCCGCGTCTGGTCGAGCCAGATGCTGCCGCCGGACAGCGTCAGCAGCCCGGCGATGCAGTTGAGCGCGGTCGACTTGCCGCAGCCCGAGGGCCCCAGCAGGGCGATGAATTCGCCGCGCCGGACGTTGAGCGAGAGCTCGTCGAGCGCGTTGAACGCCTTGCCGCCGGCGCCGGCGAAGCGGCGGGTGACGGCGTCGAGGCGCAATTCGGTGAAATCGTGCTTCATCGGATTTCCGGGGATTCGCATCCGCAGCTGCCACGAAAGATGCTCCGGCGCGTTAACCGGCGGCGGGCAGCCGCCGGTTGAACGCGCCGAGTTAGTACGTCGCGCAAAGGCGCGACGTACTAACCTATTTCGTCTTTTGCGCGCCTACCTGCTGGTCCCAGATGCGGAACGCCTCGACCTGCGCCTGCGGCGGCAGCGATTGCGTATGCGGAAACTCCTTGAGCCAGGATTCGTACTCGGCACGCCCGTATTCCTTGACCAGATCCTGGCTCTCCTTCGGCGCCATCGACAGCGGCACGTTCTTGACCGCCGGACCCGGGTAGAAATAGCCCTTGTCGTAGGTGTAGGCCTGCGCCTCGGGCGTCAGCAGGAATGCCATCAGGTCGAGCACGACCGCGATCTTGTCCGGCGCGACGCCTTTGGGGATGACCATGTAGTGGGCGTCGTTGACCCAAGTCATTCCCTTGAACGGCGCGACCTTGTAGTCCTTCGGCACGATCCCGAGGATGCGCGGGTTCAGATCCCATCCGGTCATCGTGACCGTCATGTCGCGCGATCCTTCGCCCAGCTCCTTCATCACCGCACCGGTGCCGGTCGGGTAGTACTCGATGCAGCTATTGAGCTCCTTCAGATACGCCCAGGTCTTGTCCCAGCCGTGCACCGGGTCCTTCGGGTTCTTGTCGCCGAGGATGTACGGCAGTCCCATGATGAAAGTGCGGCCCGGACCCGAGTTGGCCGGGCGCGCGTAGATCAGCCGATTCGGATTCGCCTTGCACCAGGTCAGAAGCTCGGCCGGCGTCGTCGGCACCTGCTTGACCTTGGCCGGGTTGTACTCGAGCAGCGGCCCCGCGGGCATGAACACGACGGTGATGCCGTGGTCCTGCGCCAGCTCCTGCATCTTGGCGGCGGCAGGCTGATAGCTGGCAACCAGGTTGGGAAACTTGCTCGCGTATTCCGGCAGCAGCTTGATGATGACGCCCTGCTCGATGCCAGCAGCCAGGAAGTCGGTGCCGGTGAGCACCATGTCGATGTCGCTGCGCCCGGCCGCCTGCATCGCCTTCAGCTTGCCCGGCAGCTCGGGCGCCGGCGCCTTGGTGAAGACGAACTTGGACACGATCTGCGGATGCCGCTGCTGATAGAGCTCGATCGCGGTCTGGGTCAGCGCCAGGTCGCCGGCGACGTCGACGATGTTGATCGTGACCGGACTCTTCGGCATCGCCGGAACCTGCGCCAGCGCGATCGGCGCGGCGAGGGTGAATGCGGCCGCGGCGCCAAGTCCGGCAAGCGCCATCTGCAGCGCTCCGCGACGGGCCGGTTGGAAGCGGGAAATGCGCGTGCTCATACGGTTCCTCCATTGCGTTGTTGACCACTGAAACCAGGGCTGCCGAAACAGGACTGGCGTGACATCGACGGCGGCGAGAGGCGACGGCTCACGTTCGCGCCCTCGCCTGGCGCAGCCTGCCCGGGGGAGCCGGCGTCGACGCGCCGCGCCGGCCGCCTTCGACGCCGCGCTGGAATT
>DATEFZ010000148.1:0-3430 GCA_035280325.1 Casimicrobiaceae bacterium | reverse complement strand
ACACCGAGGAGGAACTTGCGATGACCGATCACGACGATCGCGCCGACATGCTGCGGCGGCGCCTGTTGCAGGCCGGCGTCGGCGCGGCGGCGCTGGGCGCGATTCCCGGCGCCTCGCTGCTCGGCGCGCGGGCGCAGGCGCCGTTCAACTGGAAGCGCTTCAACGGCGAAAAGATCGAGGTGCTCCTGGTCAAGAGCCCACGCGGCGACCTGTTGTCCAAGTACCACAAGGAGTTCGAGGACCTGACCGGCATCGGCGTCGGGTCGGAGATGGTGCCCGAGCAGCAGCAGCGGCAGAAGGCGGTGATCGAGTTCAACTCCGGCAATCCGAGCTTCGACGTGATCGCGCTGTCGTATCACGTCCAGAAGCGCCAGTTCGCCAAGAACAATTGGCTGACCGACCTGCGGCCGATGATCAACGACCGGTCGCTGGCGGAACCGAACCTCGATTTCGCCGACTTCGCCCAGGGCGGTCTCAATTACGCGGTCGAGCCCGACGGCCGGGTGATGAGCCTGCCGTTCAATCTCGATCCGTGGATCGTCTATTACAACAAGGAATTGTTCGCCGCCAGGAACGTGCCCTACCCGAGGACCTTCCCCGAGATGATCGAGGCGGCGGCCAAGCTCAACGATCCGGGCAAAGGCATCGCCGGCTTCGTCGGGCGTGGGCTCAAGAACGCCAACGTGCCGGTGTGGACCAGCTTTCTATTGGGCTACGGCGGCGGGTTCATCGACAAGGGCGGCAGGCTGATGACCGACGCGCCGGAAGCGGTCGAGTCGGCAAAAATGTACCAGACGCTGCTCGGCAAGTCCGGTCCGCAGGGCGTCGCCGGGTTCAACTGGAACGAGGCGCAGAGCCTGTTCCTGCAGGGCAAGGCGGCGATGTGGCTGGACGGGATCGGCTTCGCGCAGCCGCTCGAGGATCCGACCAAGTCGCGCATCGTCGGCAAGGTCGGTTACGGCGTGATGCCGGCCGGTCCGAAACGGCAGGTGTCGGCGCTGTTCGCCGACGGCGAAGGCATCTCGGCCTACAGCAAGAAGAAGGCGCAGGCGTGGTTCTATTTGCAGTGGGCGTCGAACAAGGTCAACCAGACTCGGATGCTGCAGGCTGCCGCCGGCGCGCCGGTGCGCACTTCCGCCTACGCCGCGGCGCAATCGTCGAGCGATTTCAAGTCGCCGAAAGAGTGGGTCGAGTGCATGCTGGCGTCGGCCAGGATCGCCGAGCCCGGGCTGCCGGTGATCGTCGCCGTGACCGAGTTTCGCGACGTCTTCGGCATCGCGCTGACCAACATGATCAACGGCGCCGACGCGGCGGCGGAATTGAAGCGCGCCACGGCCGAGTTCCAGCCGGTGCTCGACAAGACCGAGAAAGCGTAAAGCGTCGACCGGGGACGTGAGCGCGACCGCGCCGGCGCTCGCCGCGCGTCCGGGGTTCCTCGCCCGGCGGCGAAGGACGTATCTCTTGTTCGTCATGCCGGCGCTCGTCGCCGTCGGCGCGGTGATCGTCTTTCCGTGGCTGTTCACCGTCTGGATGAGCGCCTTCGACTGGAAGATCGGCTCGGTCGCGCATTTCGTCGGACTCGACAACTACCGGCAGCTCGCAACCAACCAGCGCTTCGCCGAGGCGATCCTCCACACCTTCTATTTCACCCTGCTGGCGGTCGTTTTCCCGCTCGTCTTCGGCACCATCGCGGCGCTGATCTTCCACCGCCAGTTCCCGTTTCGCGGCCCGCTGCGCTCGATCTTCACCATGCCGATGATGGCCACCCCGGTGGCGGTCGCGCTGGTTTGGACGATGATGTTCCATCCGCAACAAGGCGTGCTCAACTACCTGCTGTCGCTGGTCGGGCTGCCGCCTTCGCTGTGGGTCTACTCGCCGACGCTGGTGATCCCGAGCCTGGTGCTGGTCGAGATCTGGCACTGGACGCCGCTGGTCATGCTGATCGTGCTGGGCGGCCTGGCGGCGCTGCCGAGCGAGCCGTACGAAAGCGCGCGGCTCGACGGCGCCAGCGAATGGCAGCTCTTCCGCTACATCACCCTGCCGCTGCTCGCCCCGTTCCTGATCGTCGCCGCCGTGATCCGTACGATCGATGCGCTGAAGGCGTTCGACACGATCTACGTCATCAGCCAGGGCGGCCCCGGCACCGCGTCGGAAACGATCAACATGTACCTGTACCTGCAGGCGTTCGCCTTCTACAACGTCGGCAACGCGTCGGCGGTCGTGGTCGTGTTCTTCGTCATCATTCTGGCGCTGGCGCTGTTGCTGCTGCACGTCCGGGAAAAGGCGAAATGGAGCTGACCGCGACCGCGGTGGCCGCACCCGGCGCGCGCCGCGCCCGCCGGCGCAGGCTGGTACGCAGGATCGGGTTCTGGCTGTCGGTCGCCGTCATCGTTTCTCCGGCGATCCTGGTCTTCCTGTGGATGGCTTCGCTGTCGCTGAAGAACGAGATCGACAACCTGGCCTATCCGCCGGTATTCATCCCGGCCCGGATCACCTTTCACAACTTCGTCCAGGTTTTCTCGGAAAACTCGATGGGCCTGTACTTCTGGAACAGCGTCGTGGTGTCGGGACTGGCGACGCTGGTCGCGATGGCGGTCGGCATCCCGGCCGGCTACGGCATCGCCCGCTCTGGCGCGCGCCGTCTGACGATCGTGATCCTGATCGCGCGCATGACGCCGGCGCTGTCCTACCTGATCCCGCTGTTCACGGTGTTCCAGTTCGCCGGCCTCAACAACACGCTGACCGCGCTGGTGATCGCGCATCTGGTGATCACCGTGCCGATCATCGTCTACGTGATGGCCGGACATTTCGAGACCTTGCCGCGCGAGCTGGAAGAGGCCGCGTTGATCGACGGTGGCAGCGTCTGGACGACGTTTCGCTACGTCGCGCTGCCGCTGGCGCGGCCGGGCATCGTCGTGGCGACGATCCTCGCCTTCATCTTCTCCTGGAACAACTTTGTCTTCGGCGCGGTGCTCGGCAGCCGGGCCACGCGCACGCTGCCGGCCGCCGTCTACAACGTGCTGACCTTCGAGCAGCTCGCCTGGGGACCGCTCGCCGCCGCCGCAATCGTGGTCACCCTGCCGGTGCTGCTGCTGACCATCGTCATCCAGAAGGAGATCGTCGTCGGCCTGACCCACGGCGGCGTCAAGGGCTGACGTCGGCCGACGGCGGCGTGGCCGGAGCGCATCATCGCATCGAAAGGGACATCGCGGCGTGATCGTCGTCTTCGGCTCGATCAACCTCGACCTGGTCACGCGCGTCGAGCGCCTGCCGGCGCCGGGCGAGACGCTGCTCGGCCGCAGCTTCGCGAGCTACCCCGGCGGCAAGGGCGCCAACCAGGCGCTGGCGGCGGCACGTGCCGGCGCCGAGGTGTGCTTGTTCGGCGCCGTCGGGCGCGAGGCTGCCGCGGAGGATCACGAGACCGCCGCTC
>DATEFZ010000147.1:0-2406 GCA_035280325.1 Casimicrobiaceae bacterium | reverse complement strand
CGCCGCGGACGCGGCGGCTAGCGCAACGCCTGCGGGCGGTGGCCCGCGGCGCCGATCGAATCCATGAGCCCGTCTCGCCCGTTCATCCTGCGACCGGTGGCGACGTCGCTGCTGATGCTGGCGATCCTGCTCGCCGGGATCATCGCCTATCGCGTGCTGCCGATCTCGGCGCTGCCGCAGGTCGACTACCCGACGATCCAGGTCGTGACCTTGTACCCGGGGGCAAGCCCCGAGGTCACCACCTCGTCGATCACCGCGCCGCTCGAGCGCCAGTTCGGGCAGATGCCGGGCCTGAAGCAGATGTCGTCGACCAGCTCCGGCGGCGCGTCGGTCATCACCTTGCAGTTCGACCTCGCGCTGTCGCTCGACGTGGCCGAGCAGGAGGTGCAGGCCGCGATCAACGCCTCCGGCAACCTCCTGCCCGCTGACCTGCCGACGCCGCCGATCTACAACAAAGTCAACCCGGCCGACTCGCCGATCATGACGCTGGCGCTCACGTCGAAAACGCTGCCGCTGCCGAAGCTCGAGGATCTCGCCGACACGCGGCTGGCGACCAAGCTGTCGCAGCTTCCCGGAGTCGGCCTGGTGTCGTTGAGCGGCGGCCAGCGCCCCGCGGTGCGCATCCAGGCCAACCCGACCGCGCTGGCGGCCTACGGGCTGTCGCTCGACGACGTGCGCACTGCCATCAGCAACGCCAACACCAACCAGGCCAAGGGCAGCTTCGACGGACCGACGCGCGCTTCGACCATCGACGCCAACGACCAGTTGAAGAGCGCCGACGAATATAAGAGCCTGATCATCGCCTACCGCGACGGCTCGGCGGTGCGCCTGTCGGACGTGGCCGACGTCGTCGACGGCGCGGAGAACACGAGGCTCGCCGCCTGGGCCAACCAGCAGCCGGCGATCATCGTCAACATCCAGCGCCAGCCCGGCGCCAACGTGATCGAGGTGGTCGACCGCATCAAGCAGGTGCTGCCGCAGCTCCAGGCGGCGCTCCCGGCCGCAGTCGACGTTAAGATGCTGACCGACCGCACGATCACCATCCGGGCGTCGGTGCACGACGTGCAGTTCGAGCTGTTCCTGGCCGTGGCGCTGGTGGTGATGATCATCTTCCTGTTCTTGAGGAGCCTGTCGGCGACGGTCATTCCGAGCGTGGCCGTGCCGCTGTCGCTGGTCGGCACCTTCGGCGTCATGTACCTGGCCGGGTTCTCGATCAACAACCTGACGCTGATGGCGCTGACCATCGCCACCGGCTTCGTCGTCGACGATGCGATCGTGATGATCGAGAACATCGCCCGCTACATCGAGGCCGGCGAGAAGCCGCTCGCCGCCGCGCTCAAGGGAGCCGAGCAGATCGGGTTCACCATCATCTCGCTGACCATCTCGCTGATCGCGGTGCTGATCCCGCTCTTGTTCATGGGCGACGTCGTCGGGCGGCTGTTCCGCGAGTTCGCGATCACCTTGGCGATCGCCATCCTGATCTCGGCGGTGGTGTCGTTGACGCTGACGCCGATGATGTCGGCGCGCTTTTTGCGCCACACCGAGAAGGAGAAGCAGGGCAGGCTCTATCGCAAAAGCGGCGAGATCTTCGAGCGCGCGATCGCGCGCTACGGCCGCATGCTCGACTGGGTGCTCGACCGGCAGGCGGCGACGCTGGTGGTCGCGGCGATCACGCTGCTGCTCACCGTCGTGCTGTACATCCTGATCCCCAAGGGCTTCTTCCCGATCCAGGATACCGGCGCGATCCAGGGCATCACCGAGGCGCCGCCGACGGTGTCGTTCGCCGCGATGGCCGAGCGCCAGCAGGCGCTCGCCCAGGCGGTCTTGCAGGATCCCGCCGTCGAGAGCCTGTCGTCGTTCATCGGCGTCGACGGCACCAACACCACGCTCAACAGCGGCCGCATGCTGATCAATCTGAAGCCGCTGGCGCAGCGGTCGAATCGCGTCGTCGACGTGATCCGCGATCTGCAGGCTCGAGTCGCCGGCATCGAAGGCATCGCGCTGTACATGCAGCCGGTGCAGGATCTGACGATCGAGGACCGCGTCAGCCGCACGCAGTACCAGTTCACCGTCGAGGACACCAGCGCCGACGAACTTTCGCTCTGGGTGCCGCGGCTGCTCGAGCGGCTGCGCCGGGTGCCGCAGCTCGCCGACATCGCCTCCGACCTGCAGGACGGCGGGTTGCAGGCCTACGTCGACATCGACCGCGCGACGGCGAGCCGCTTCGGCATCACTCCTGCGGCGGTCGACAACGCCTTGTACAACGCCTTCGGCCAGCGGCTGGTGTCGACGATATTCACCCAGACTAACCAGTATCGCGTCGTGCTCGAAGTGGCGCCGCGATTCCAGCTCGGTCCCGAGGCGCTGTCGCAGATCTACGTTCCGGTCAGCGGCAGCGCGCCGTCG
>DATEFZ010000146.1:0-10316 GCA_035280325.1 Casimicrobiaceae bacterium | reverse complement strand
CGCGCCGGGCACGCGCTGGACGCCGGGCAACTGCGCGCGTTTTGCGCCGAACGTCTGCCCGCGTATATGATCCCGCTGTCGATCGCGGTACGCGGCTCGCTTCCGCGTGGCAGCACCGGCAAAGTGGACAGACTGCGGCTTCGGGAGGAGCTTTCGCGTGCTTGAACCCAGCCACGGCGTTTTCGGCGCCGGTTTCGACCTGCGCGTTGCGCGGGCGGCCCTGCAACGGTCATGCAAGACGTCGCCGACGACCGGGTCTCGCCCGGCAATGCGAGACGAGCGATGAGCTACACCGACCAGCAGATCTTCGACGCGCTGCAATCGTTTTTTGCGCAGGAGCGGAGCGGCCAGGGAGCGATCGCCGTCGCCCCCGATACCGACATCATCGGCGAAGGCCTGGTCGATTCGCTCGGCATCTTCAGACTGATCGCGTTCGTCGAGGAAACGTTCAAGGTGTCGATCGAGCCCGATGAAGTCCTGGTCGAAAATTTCCAGACGCCGCGGGCGCTCCGGAACCTGATCGTGAAAAAACTGGTCTAGCATGGCGACGCGCGGTCGATCGGGCGAGTATCGGACATGAGCACGGTCCCGGCATCGTGCGACGTGGTGGTGATCGGCGGCGGGCCCGCCGGCAGCCTCGCCGCGACCTATCTGACCGCCAACGGCTACTCGGTCGCGCTGTTCGAGCGCCAGAAGCACCCTCGATACCAGGTCGGCGAGAGTCTGCTGCCGGACGTCTGGAAGTATTGCGACGCGGCCGGAGCGACCGAGGCGATCGCCGGCGAAGGCTTCCTGCGCAAGGCCGGCGGCAGCGTCGACTGGAACGGCGAGATGCGCCGTCTTTCGTTCAGCGACTTCGGGTACACGCGCCCCGCGCTGCACGTCGAGCGCGATCGCTTCGATCACATCCTGCTCGAGCGGGCGCGCGCATCGGGCGCCTGGGTCGGCGAGGAGATCGCGGTGCTGGCGGCCGATTTCTCGAACGCCGAGCAGGACGAGAGCGAAGTCTCGGTCAGCTACCGTCCGGTCGGCGCGGACAGCGCGTCGCGCATTCGCTGCCGGTACGTCGTCGATGCCAGCGGACAGAACGGAGTCCTCGGCCGGCAGTTGGGCTTGCGCGAGTTCGACGAGGGCTTCCGCTTCATGAGCGTGTGGGGCTATTTTGACAACTCGGACTATCTGGCGGCCGACGGCAGAATCTACCCGGCAAAATCGGTGCGCGAGGTGCCGCCGACTACCTACGTCAGCGCGCTGCCCCAGGGCGACGGCTGGGCGTGGCTGTGGCACATCATGCTGCGCGAGACGACCAGCATCGGCCTCGTCATCCCGATCGCCTGGGTGCACGAGACCAAGGCCGCAACCGAATCGTGGGAGGCCTGGTTCTTGAGGCAGTGCGAAGCGATCCCGCTCTTGCAGCGGCTGCTCTCCGGCGCGACGTTCCGCAAGGACTCGGTGCGGCTGGTGCGCAACTACTCGTATCGCTCCACGCAGGTGGCGGGACCGGGATACTTCCTGCTCGGCGACGCCGCGGGCTTCGTCGATCCGATCTTCTCGGTCGGCGTCGTGTTCGGCATGTACTCGGCCTGCGCCGCCGCGCACACGATCGACCGCTGCTTGCGCCAGCGCGCGCGCCGCGACCATCATCGATCGATCTACTCGTCGCAGGTCCAGGCGCGGCTCGAGCTCAGCCGATCGCTCGCGCTGCCGTATTACCAGTCGACCGGCGTCGGGCACGCACGGGCGCGCGAGGCGATGGGCTTTTCCAGCACGCAGGCGCAGGCGCTAATGTACGCCGCCTCGCTGCTGACCGACCGCTCGAGCAACTTCGACTCGATGGCCGACAGTCCCGAAGCGCATCGGGCGGCGAGCGAGCGCGTGCGCCCGCTCGACATACCGCTGGAATAGCCGGTCGGCCATGGTCGGCTCGTCCGCGGCGTTTGCGACCGCTTCGATCGAGCGCCACCTGCGGCAGCAGCTCGCATCCGATCGGGCTCGGCTACGGTTCGACCGCGCCAGGCGATTCGTCGACCAGGCGCTGGCAGCGGCCAGCGACGACGCGCTCGCGCAGACGCTCAATGCGCGCTGGCTCAAATTTCTCTGCGGGCAGGCGCCGGTGCAGAACGATATCGGGCCCGATGCCGCCGACGTCCTTCGCCGCTTCGCAGCCGATTTCGGCCTGCCGCCGGCCGAGCGGCGCCGGTTCACCGGCCTGAGCCTGCTGGGATGGCTGTGGCGGGCGTGGAGCCTCCAGCCGCTGCTGCAAGGACCGGCGGCCACCGTAGCGCGTCTGACCCACGTCGTCGGAGCGGAGCATTTCGATCGTGGCCGGCAACACGCCGCCGGGCTCATCCTGCTGCCGGTGCACGGCCAGTTCTCGCGCCTGCTGCAACCGTATTTTCGTCACCGCGGACACGACGGGCTCGAGCTCGGCATCACCGGCGACAAGCTCGAGCAGCAGGGAGTTCAAACGTCCGCGCAGAAGCAGATGGAGCTCGCCCGTCAGATGCACGCCGCCAAGCGGGCGCTCGATCGCGGCGGCATCGTGTTCAACCTGCCGGATGCGCGCCAGAACCTCGACAACGCGCGCACGGTCGAATTCTTCGGGCGAGAGCGCCCGCTTGCCGCCGGCTTCGCCGAGCTCGCGTTGCGGACCGGCGCCCAGGTCGTGCCGATGGCCTATCGATTCTCGCCGCGAGGATTTTTCGTGCTCGAGTTCGGCGCGCCGCTACGGATAGGCGGACCGGAGCAAGCGCACGGGGTGCGCGTCGATTCGCTGGTCGATCAGTACGCGGATTTCCTGCGCGACCAATGGCGCCGCTACCCGTGGAACATCCCCTGGCCGCACCTGCATCACTATTGCCAGCTTCCGGCAGCCGTTGCCGGCGCCATCAACCCGCGCGCGCAAGCTCTTCCGCAGTGATGTCCTCGAGCGATCGCTTGCGCGTTTCGACGCCGAAGAGCACCGTCAGCAGCACGGCGATCGCCATCGGGATGGCGCCGATCAGCGCCACCGTCGTGATCGAAGGCGCCGCAATCCCGAATACCACCAGCGCGATGATCGCCACGCCGCCGGCCTTGCTCGCCCCCGCCGCGAAGCCCGTCCCGTGCGATCGGATCCGCGTCGGGTAGATCTCGGAACTGTAGACCGACAGCACCGCCACGACCGAGCTGATCCCCCAGATCGGCACGATGAGCAGGCCATAGAGCAGCCACCGGCTCTGCACCACGGCATCCCCCGCCGCGACAAAGCCGAAAAGCGAGGCTGCCGTGAGCGACGAAAGCAGGATGATCGTCTTGCGGCCGCTCCAGAAGCCGTACATCCATGCGACGAGAAACGTCAGCGGAAAGCCCATAAGCGCCGCGTTGCGCAGGATCGCGTCCGCCTCGGTGAAGCCGAGCTTGCGCAGGTTGGTCGGAATCCACAGATTGAAGCCAAACAGTACCAGTCCCGAGCCGAGCGCGAGGCACCCCACCACGAGCGTCTGGGCGAGGAATCCGGGGCTGACCAGTTCGCTCCAGCGGTTCTTGACCCTCGCTTCGATCGCCGTTTCGGATTGGCCATCCTCGACCACGCTGGCACCGTAGCGGGCCATCACGGTCCGCGCCTCGTCCTCGCGCCCGATGGCGAGCAGAAATCGCGGCGATTCCGGGATCCAGCGGTTGAGAAGGATGAATATCACGCCCGTCGGCAGGCCGATGAGCCACAGAATTCGCCAGCTGTAGGTCGGAACCAGCGCCACGGCCACCCAGCTCGTAATGATGTAGCCACCGGCGATGTCAGCTCCGATCAGTATCAACAACCAGCCGCGGTGACGTGCGGGGATTGCTTCGGCAAGCAGCGCATAGCAGATGGGCAGTATGCCGCCGACGGATATGCCCATCATGAAGCACATCACCAGATTCCACGAGAAGGCGGGCATCGCTCCACAGATCGACGTGGCGATGAAACCAATGCCCGCGTAGAGGATCGAGGCGCGTCGTCCGATCCGGTCGCCCAGCCAGCCCCAGAGGAACGAGCCCAGAACCGTGCCTACGATACCGCTGAGCGCTACATAGCCGACCGGGACGCTGCCACCGGGATTGAGCGGCGACTTCAACCCGTATTCCAGCGCCATGCCCGGCATGACGAACGCAAGCGCCGTCGGCTTCATGATATCGATGATCACTGCCAGCGCCATGGCGAGCACCAGACTGACGTGGGCCAGGCTCAGTGGCGCGTCGTCCAGCGCGCTGACCTTGATGCGCGACGCCACGCGCGCCGTCGCATCCGCCGAGCGCGGATAAAGCCCGTACAGGCTCGCGAGCAGGCCGATGACGATCGCTCCCATGCCGAGCTTCATCGGCAGGTCCATCGGCATGCCGGCCAGCCGGTAGCCCATGTCCCTGCCCATCAGGTACATCGGGATGTGGCCGATGACGCCGGCGGTGACCGCCACCACTCCGAACCAGAACACCCCGGCGTGATGGAAGGTCACGCCGCCCAACCGTCGCAGCCCTAGCATGCCGCTCTCCCGTCGATGCTCGCCCTCGGACGCGATTCTAGCGCACCATGCAGCGATCGCGGCCTCGATCGTCAATGCGCGACGAAGATCGTGCCGCGCGCTCATTGCAGGCCCATCAGCTCGGCGACGTTCGCGCCGAGGATGCGCTCCTTCTCGCCTGCGCTAAGAAACTCGCAGTGCTTTCGCACGTAGTCCACGCACTGGCGGTAGGTGCAGAACCGTTCGACGTTCGGCATGTCGGAGCCCCAGACCAGCTTCGACGCGCCGAAGAGATCGCGCATGCCGCGGATCAACGCCTGCGCTTCCGGATACGGATAGTCCCAGACGCCGCCCCAAGTGATCGGGAACATCACCTCGAGCAGCAGGTTGTCGCGCCGGTAGATCGCCTCGATCTCCGGCGGCAGATCCCACTTCCCGGTCGATCCGAAGTGCGCGGCGGGCGGTCCCATCACGAGCACGAAGCGATGGGCCGGATAACGGCGGAGCAGCGCGTCGAGCGCGTGCAGGTTTGCGATGTAGCCGACACGGTCGTAGGTCGGCGCCGCCGCGAGCTCGATGAACACCGGCAGCCGCCGCTCGACGACCTTCAGCCAGAACGCCTCGTATGCCGGATGGTCGACGTTGCGGCTGTAGCCGTGGCGCGAGAATTCCTGCGAATAGTAGACGCCCCTCAGTCCCAGCACGTCGACGGCGCGATCGACTTCGGCCAGCGTCTCCGCCCGGTCGGCGGTCGGCTCGTCGATGTTGAGCAGCCCGGTGAACTTCGCCGGATGCGCGCGCTGCGCAAACGCGTTGTAGTCGTTCATCGCGCCGTAGCCGCCGCCGGCCTGCAGGATGCAGTGATCGACCCCGGCGACGGTCATCTGCGCCAGCAACAGTTCCGGCGGACAGACCAGCTCCTGCATGCCGACCGGCATGTATTGCACGTAGTAATCCTCGCCTTGCCACGTGAACGCCAGCTGTCCATAGTGGCCGACGCGAAAATCGACGTCGGTGAGGCCGGCCCACGTGTTGTCGTCGGGACGGAACAGCATCGTCGGTCTGATCTCGGCGCCGTCGCGCGCGCGAAACGCGCGCGCCGCCGGCCGGGTGACGGTCTTCTGGAGGTACTTGAGATGGACCGCGGCCGACGGGTGCCCGCACGCCCCCTGCCATGGCTGGAAGACGTGGGCGTGGCAGTCGACGATCACGGGCGCTCGCCCGCAGGCGTCGCGGCGGTGCGTGCGAACGGCGGCCGGCGCCGGCGTTCGAACGGCGCCCGCCTCACGCGGCGAGCTTCTCCATGTGATGCTGGAAGAGCCGCTCCATCTCGCCGTTCACCGTCATGAACACGGCGAAGAAATCGAGAAAGTGCTTCCATTCGACATCGCCGTAGCGGACCGCCCAGGTGTTGGGTCGCTTGTCGATCGGCTTGTCGGGATCGACCACGTGGGCCCAGCTGTTGCGTTTCGCGAACAGCAGCACATCGCTGTCGCCGCTCATCCACACGTCGGCTCTCTTGGCGCGCACCGGCTCGGCGCCGAGCACGATCTGGCCCGTCGTCGTGATCAGCTTCGCCTTCGGCCAAAGGATCGGGATCCGCGGCTCCTCGCTGCCGCCGGCGGTAACCGAGAACGTCACCTTCGGATCGTTGAAGTCGGCGGCGGTCTTGAAGCGGCCGGCGTTGTCCTTGTGCACCAACAACAGGCTTCCTTTCGACCATAGCGGCCCGATGTAGTCGACGACCATCGCCCGGGCCATCGTGTAGGTCAGCGACGATCCGTAGAGATCGTAGTCGTCGCGACGCAAGCCGACGGTCGAGTTCTGGAACGTGACCTCCTTGTAGTCGACCTTGAGCTCCATCTCCTTCGCCAGCCGGTCGGCCGCATCCTTATAGATGCCGCCCAGCTCGCCGGTCTTGGCGTCCTTGTAGAACCACGGGCCCGTCTGCGAGTAACCGACGCGAATCACGCCGGCCTTGCGCACCTTGGCGAGGGTCGAGTCCTCGCGAATGCCCGTTTCGAGAATCTGGGCCATCGCAGTGCGCGGCGCGGTTCCGGCGGCGAGCAGGCTCGCTCCGGCGCCCAGCAATGCAGCGCCCTTCAGGAAATTGCGCTTGGCATCTTGCAGGTGATCGTCCATGTGATATCTCCTCCTTCGCTCATCGACGCCCGCCCGGCGAGCGCCGTCCATGCAGCGTCAACTGCTCGCGCCGCGCGCCGCGATCGGCCACAGCGTTTCGACGCGGCCGTTCCTCACTCCGACGTACCAGTCGTGCAGGTTGACGCTCGGATCGCAGTGACCCGGAATCAGCATCAGCTTGTCACCGAGGTCGAGACGAGCCGAATCGGCGCCCAGCCTGACCTTGCTGTGCTCGTCGGCGATTCCGGACACCTCGAGATCGGATCGGCCGTGCACCCAGGGCATGCCCTTCTCCGCGCTGTACGACTTGAGTCCCGCGTCAACGACCGCACGCTCGGATGTCGGCACGCTCATCACCGTCGTGAGCACGAAGAGGCTGTGCTCGAAATCGCTGTAGCGGCCGCCGTCGCGACCGCCGATCTTCGCGTACTCGACGTCCATGAACACGTAGGAGCCGACCTGAAGTTCGTTCCAGACGCCGCTGGTACCCTCGAGCGCGTAGGTACCGGTACCGGCGCCACTGACGATGTCGCAGCGGATCGCGGCGCGCTCGAAGGCCTGCAGCGTTGCCCGCACGCCCTGCGCGGCACCTTGGATCGCGCGCTCGCGCTCCTGCCATGTCGGCAGATGCTGGGCGGTTCCATGGTACGCCTGCAGCCCGCGAAAGCGCAATCCGGGAGCATCGGCGATGCGCTTCGCGAGCTCGCTCGCCGGCGCCCCTGGCGCCACGCCGCAACGTTGCATGCCGACGTCGATCTCGACCATCGCGTCGATCTCGACGCCGAAATCGCTGGCCACTCGCGACGCAGCGTCGACTTGCGCGGCGGAGTCGAAGCACAACCCGACGCGGGCGTCGGCCGCGAGCGCCGCAAGGCGGCGAAGCTTCGACTCCCCGACGACCTCGTTGCTGACCAGCACGTCCTTGACCCCGGCTTGCACCAGCGCTTCGGCCTCGCCGACTTTCTGGCAGCATTGGCCGATCGCGCCGGCGGCGATCTGTTTCAACGCGATCGCCGGACACTTGTGCGTCTTGGCGTGCGGGCGGAGCCGCACGCCGCGGGAGCGCGCGAACTCCGCCATCTTGCCGACGTTGCGCTCGAACGCGTCGAGCTCGACGATCAGCGCCGGGGTGTCGATGTCGTCGATCGCCGCGCCGATCTGCGCGGGGATGCGGTACATGGGCGCCTTGCCAATTCGCCTGGAAGTCGGAGATGATAAACGATTCCACCGATGGAAATGGCACTGGCGTGCCGACAACCCCGCAAGGCGCTGCAGGTCCCGCGGCCGACGTTCCGAACATCCGCGTCATCGACCTCCACAAGCGTTTCGGCACGCTCGAGGTGCTGCGCGGCGTCTCGTTCGACGTCCACCGCGGCAACGTGCTCAGCATAATCGGGGCGAGCGGGTCGGGAAAAAGCACGCTGCTCCGCTGCATCAACCACCTCGAGGCGCCGACCTCGGGCGACGTATTGATTGAAGGCACGTCGCTGCTCTTCAGGGACGCGGACGGCAGGCGTGCTCCGAGAGCGCTCGGCGAGATCAACCGGATGCGGCGCGAGCTCGGCATGGTGTTCCAGCAATTCAACCTCTGGCCGCACATGACGGCGCTCGGCAACGTGATCGAGGCGCCGATCCGCGTACGCCGGATGGCGCGCGAGGCGGCGATCGAGCTCGGCGAGGAATGCCTGCGACGGGTTCACCTGGACGACAAATCGAACGAGTACCCGGCGCGCCTGTCCGGCGGGCAGCAGCAGCGCGTCGCGATCGCGCGGGCGCTGGCGATGCAACCGAAGGCGATGCTGTTCGACGAACCGACCAGCTCGCTCGATCCCGAGCTGACCGAGGAAGTGCTCGGCGTGATGCGCGAGCTCGCCCGCGACGGAACGACGATGATCGTCGTCACCCACGAGATGGGATTCGCCCGCGAGGTATCCGACCGGATAATGTTCCTGAACGACGGGCTGATCGAAGAGGAAGGGCCGCCGCAGCAGATGTTCGGCCTGCCGACTTCGCCGCGGTTGCGCCAATTCATCTCCAAGTACCTGCACTGACAACGCCGCCGCTCGCCGCCGTTCCCGACTCCACTTCGCGAGCCTGATTCGTGTCCGACGCGCTCAAGCAGGCCCTCGATCTGTCGGTCTTCTGGGAATACCGCGCCGTGTTGCTGCACGGCCTTGCAGTCAATTTCTATGTCTTCGCGGCGGCGGCTGTCGTCGCGCTCGGCATCGGATTGCTGGCCGCGCTGATGCGCGTCAGCCGGCTGCCGCCCATGCGCTGGGTCGGCACGCTGCACGTCGAGGTCTTCCGCAACGCGCCCGACTACATCATGGTGGTATGGGTGCACTTCGTGCTGCCGCTGCTGCTCACCCTGCTCATCGCCCGGCGGCTGGAGTTCGACCCGTTCGTCTCCAGCGTCATCGCGCTGGGCTTCGTCTACAGCGGCTACTTCGCCGAGACGTTCAGGGCGGGTATCGAGGCGATTCCAACGGCGCACATCGAGGCCGGCCGCGCCTGCGGCATGTCCGAGGGCCTGATCCTGTGGCGCATCGTATTACCGCAGGTCGTGCGTCGCATGCTGCCCGAATCGCTCAACCAGTTCATCTCGCTGTTCAAGGCGACGACGATTGTGTCGCTGATCGCGGTGCCCGATCTGATGTACCAGGTCACGATGGTTACGCAGCAGGAAATGCAACCGCTGCCGTTGTACACCGGCGCCGCGCTGGTGTATTTCGCCGTGATCTTCGTAGCCGGGTCCCTGCTGCGGGCGGTTTCCGAACGCTGGCGCAGCAGAATCTACGCCTGAGGCAGCGGAGCTCGATGAGCAACTGGCATCGCCTCGTCTGGAACCAGCGCGACGCCCTTCTGGCCGGGCTCGGCGTGACGATCGAAGTCTGCGCGATCGCGTTCGTGGTCGCCGTGGTGGGAGGACTCGTCCTGTGTCTGCTGCGGATGTACGTGAAGCCGCTGCGGCCGGTCGCGATCGTGCTCATCGAGTTCTTCCGCGCCACGCCGATCCTCGTGCAACTGCTGTGGGTGAATTACGTGTGGCCGCCGCTGTTCGGCTTTCCGGACAGTTTCTTTGCGGCGGCGTGGCTCGCGCTCGGACTGCAGTCCAGCGGATACCTGGCCGAGACCTTCCGCGGCGGCATCGAGGCCGTGCCGCGCGGGCACCGCGAGGCAGCGTACTCGCTCGGCATGTCGCCGTTCGCCACTTTCTGGCGGGTGATCGTGCCTCAGGTAAGCCTCGTCACCGCACCATCGATCGTCAATCAGTTCACCGTGATCGTGAAGTCGTCGACGCTGGTCTCGGTGATTACGGTTCGGGACCTGATGTTCCAGTCGCAGAAAATCGTCAACATCTGGTACGAGCCGATCGAGATCCTGACCGCGACCGCGGCGCTGTACATCGTTCTCGTGTTCCTGGTCTCGATCGCCGGAAAGACGCTCGCCGATTCGCTGCGCTCGCGCTACGGCCTCGCGGCGGCGTGACTTCGGTGAGTAGCGTCCGAGCCGGGCCTGCCGTCGCAAAGGCCGCGCCGGCCGGCCGCGGAGTCACATCTGCCGGAAGCGATGCGCAAACGCGCGGCTGACGGCGAGCGTCTCCGGCCGGGCCTTGAGCCGGATCTGCGTGCGTCCCGCCAGGTCGCGCGTCGTCGTCGCGACGGCCGCCAGGTTGACGATGGTGCCGCGATG
>DATEFZ010000145.1:0-5332 GCA_035280325.1 Casimicrobiaceae bacterium | reverse complement strand
GCGTGCGAGCGATCATCCTCGAGCGCGAGAGGACCGCCGCCTGGCCGGGCGAGCTGCGCTTCGCCGGCGGAGGCGCGGGGTGAGCGTGGCGAAGTTCCTCGCGATGGGCGGTTACGGCTTCTACGTCTGGGGCGCGTATCTCGCCTGCGCGGTGCTGATCGCGGTCGAGATCGTGGCGGTGCGAGCGCGGCTCGCGGCGGCGCGGCGTGACGCTCGCAGCGCCGCCCGCGACCGGAAGCCGGACGCGTGAAGCCTCGCACGCGCCGGCTGGGGTGGATCGCCGCGGGACTGGTCCTGCTGGGCGGCGCGACGTCGCTGGTGCTCAACGCCTTCCAGTCGAACCTGGTGTTCTTTTTCACGCCGTCGCAGGTCGCCGCCGCCGAAGCGCCGCGCGGCCGGGCGTTTCGCATCGGCGGACTGGTCGAGACCGGCAGCCTGAAGCGCGATCCCGACAGCCTGACCGTGCATTTTCGCGTCACCGACACCGCGCGCACGATCACCGTGACCTACACCGGGCTGCTGCCCGACCTGTTCAAGGAAGGCAAGGGCGTCGTCGCGCAGGGGACGCTGGCGCCCGACGGCAGCTTCCGCGCCACAGAGGTCCTCGCCAAGCACGATGCCAACTACATGCCGCCGCCCGCGCGAAGCGCGATCGACCAGGCAAAGAACGGCATGACGATGCCGAGCCTGCACCGGCAGAGCGCCGCGCGATGATTCCCGAGCTCGGCAATTTCGCGCTGATCGTCGCCTTGCTGGTCGCGATCGTCCAGGGCGTGCTGCCGATGGCGGGCGCGGCGCTGTCTCGGCCGCGGTTGATGGCGCTGGCGCGCCCCGCGGCGCGCGCGCAGTTCGCGCTGGTCGCCACCGCCTTCGCCTGTCTCGCCTGGTCGTTCGTCGCCAACGATTTCTCGGTGCAGAACGTCGCCGCCAACTCGAACTCGGCACTGCCGCTGCACTACCGGATCGCGGCGACCTGGGGCTCGCACGAAGGGTCTCTCCTGCTGTGGACGTTGATGCTCGGCGGCTGGGCCTTCGCCGTATCGATCTTCTCGCGCCATCTTCCCGACGCGCTCGCCGCGCGCGTGCTGGCGGTCATGGGACTGGTCAGCGTCGGCTTCCTCGCTTTTTTGCTGTTCACGTCGAACCCGTTCGCGCGACTGATCCCGGCGCCCGCCGAGGGCCGCGACCTGAATCCGCTGCTGCAGGACCCCGGCATGGTGTTCCATCCGCCGCTGCTGTACATGGGTTACGTCGGCTTTTCGGTCGCCTTCTCGTTCGCCCTGGCCGCCCTGATCGGCGGCCGGCTCGATGCGACCTGGGCGCGCTGGTCGAGGCCCTGGACCACGGTGGCCTGGGCGTTCCTCACCGTCGGCATCGCGCTCGGCAGCGGCTGGGCCTACTACACGCTGGGCTGGGGCGGCTGGTGGTTCTGGGATCCGGTGGAGAACGCGTCGTTCATGCCGTGGCTGACCGGCACCGCGCTGATCCACTCGCTCGCCGTCACCGAAAAGCGCGGCGCGTTCCGGAGCTGGACGGTGCTGCTGGCGATACTCGCCTTTTCGCTGTCGCTGCTCGGAACCTTCCTGGTGCGCTCGGGCGTGCTGACCTCGGTGCACGCGTTCGCGACCGATCCGGCACGCGGCGTGTTCATCCTCGCCTTCCTGGCCATCGTCATCGGCGGGTCGCTGGCGCTCTTCGCCTGGCGCGCCGGCAGCGTCGGTTTGGGCGGCGCGTTCGCGCTGGTCTCGCGCGAGTCGATGCTGCTCGCCAACAACATCGTGCTGGTCGTCGCGATGGCGAGCGTCCTGCTGGGGACGCTGTACCCGCTGTTTCTCGATGCGCTCGGCCTGGGCAAGATCTCGGTCGGGCCGCCGTATTTCAACGCCGTGTTCTATCCGCTGCTGGCGCCGGCGATATTCCTGATGGGCGTCGGACCGCTGGCACGCTGGACCCGCGCCGCGGTGCCCGAGCTGGCGGCGAGACTCAAGTGGGCGCTGGCGGTGGCGGCAATCAGCGCGCTGCTGCTGCCGCTGCTGCTCGGCCGCTGGTCGCCGCTCATCGCCTTCGGCCTGTTTCTCGCGCTATGGCTGTTCGCGACCACCGCGGCCAACCTGTGGCAGCGGGTCAGGGGCACGCCGCGGACCGGCGTCGTCGCCAGGCTGGCCGCCAATCCGCCCTCGTACTACGGCATGCTGCTCGCGCATTTCGGCGTCGGCGTGTTCATCGTCGGCGTCACGCTGGTCAAGGGTTACGAAATCGAGCGCGACCTGCGCCTCGACGTCGGCCAGAGCGTCGAGGTCGGCGGATATCAGTTCAGATTTCTCGGCGTTACCCCTGCGCCGGGCCCGAACTACCGCGCGCTGGTCGGTACGGTCGAAGTGCGCCGCGACGGACGGCTCGTCGAGACGCTGAAGCCGGAGAAGCGCGTCTACAGCGCCTCGGGCCAGACGATGACCATCGCCGCGATCGATACGCGGCTGTCCGGCGACCGTTACGTGTCGCTCGGCGAGCCGGTCGGCACCGGCGCCAACCCGGAGGCCGGCGCCTGGTCCGTGCGCATCTACCTGAAGCCTTTTGTCGACTGGATCTGGCTCGGCGCCTTCGTGATGGCGCTGGGCGGATTGGTCGCGGTGTCCGATCGACGCTATCGGCTGCAGCTTCGCCGCCGCGTGAGCATGCTGATCGGCGCCGCCGCCGACTAGGGCCTGAGCCGGCACGCTCGTGAAAACGCTGCGCTGGTCGTTGCCGCTGGCGATCTTCCTGGTGCTGGTGGCGTTTCTCTGGATCGGCCTCGGGCGCGATCCGCGCGAAGTGCCGTCGCCTCTGATCGACAAGCCGGCGCCGGCGTTCCGGCTGGCGCGACTGCACGATGCGGGGACGACGCTGTCGCCCGACGACCTCCGGGGCAAGGTGTGGTTGCTCAACGTGTGGGCCTCGTGGTGCGTGTCGTGCCGGGTCGAGCACCCGCTGCTGCTGCAGCTCGCGAAGTCCGGGATGGTGCCGGTCTACGGTCTCGACTACAAGGACAAGCCCGCCGATGCGCTGGCCTGGCTCGGGCAGCACGGCGATCCGTACACGGCGTCGATCGTCGACGCCGATGGCCGCGTCGGCATCGACTACGGCGTGTACGGCGTGCCGGAAACGTTCCTGATCGACAAGGCCGGCATCATCCGCTACAAGCAGATCGGTCCGCTGACGGTCGAAGCGCTGCAGCGGAAGATCCTGCCGATGGTGAAACAGCTCGAGCGATGACGCGGGCACTCCGCGTTGCGTCGTTGCTCGCGCTGGCGGCGATCGCCGGCGCGGCCGGCGGCGCCGACGCGCCCTCGCCCGCGCTCGAAGCGAGGCTCAAGAATCTCGAATCGACGCTGCGCTGCCTGGTCTGCCAGAACCAGACGCTGGCCGATTCGAGCGCCGATCTGGCGGCCGACCTGCGACGCGAAGTGCGCGAGCTGGCGCTGTCCGGCCGGAGCGACGACCAGATCCGCGACTACCTGGTTGCCCGGTACGGCGATTTCGTGCTCTACGATCCGCCGTTCAAGCGCACGACCTTCCTGCTCTGGCTCGGGCCGTTCGTCCTGCTCGGCGCCGGCGGGCTCGTGTGGTGGCGGATCCAGCGCCGGCGCGAAGTCCTCGCCTCGGCCGTGCCGGCCGACGCGAGCGCCGAGGCGCGCGGTCGTGCGCTGCTCGATGACGAAGTGCGCGACGAGGATCGCGAATAGCTCTTTCGCAAGAGCGTGGCTACAGGCTCGCGCCGCAGCGCCAGCACAGCTCGAAGTTCGCCGGATTCTCTTCGTGGCACGACGAGCAGAACAGGCTGCCCGCCTTCGAGCGCTCGCTTGCCAGCGCCGCCAGCACCGCTTCCGCGCGCCGCCGGTCGTTCTCGTCGGCCAGCCAGACCTGCGGCTGCGCGACGTCGGGCGGAACCTCGCCGGCGATGCTGGCCATGTGCTCGTTGAACACATGCGCGTCGATGCCGGCGTGCCGCAGCCGGTGCAGCACCAGATAGGCATCGATGCGGTTCAGCGCGGTGTAGAAACGCAGCATCGGGGTGATCGCGGTCTCATTCGGCGGCTCGCTCCCGCGCCCAGCGCCATGCGTCGGCGCAGATGGCATCGATGTCGTGCCGCGCCCGCACGCCGAGCACGGCTTCGGCTCGCGCCGGATCGGCGTAAGTCGCGGCGACGTCTCCCGGCCGCCTCGGCGCGAACCGGCGCTTGAGCGTCTTGCCGCAGGCGCGTTCAAACGCGGCGATGACCTCGAGCACCGAGTAGCCGCGGCCGGTCCCGAGATTCAGCGTAATCACGCCGGGCGACGACGCGAGATGCGCCAGCGCCGCGACATGCCCGGCGGCGAGGTCCATCACGTGGATGTAATCGCGCACGCCGGTGCCGTCCGGCGTCGGCCAGTCGTTGCCGTAGACCGCGACGTCTTCGCGCCTGCCAGCAGCAACGGCGGCCAACAGCGGCACTAGGTTGTTCGGCACGCCGGACGGCGCCTCGCCGATGGCGCCGCTGGCATGTGCTCCGGCCGGATTGAAATAGCGCAGCAGCGCGACCCGCCACGATCGATTCGCCTTCGCCACATCCTCGAGCAGCTCCTCGACGACGCGCTTGGTGCGTCCGTAGACGCTGGTCGGCCGCACGGTTGCGCTCTCCGGCACCGGGTTGCGCTCGGGCTCGCCGTACACCGCCGCCGACGAGCTGAACACCAGCCGCCCGACGCCGGTTTCCGCCATCGCCGCGACCAGCGCGATCGCACCGCCGACATTGTTGTCGTAGTATGCCGCCGGCCGTTCCTCGCCTTCGCCGATCGCCTTCAGTCCGGCGCAATGGACGACCGCCGACACCGCGTGCTCCACCAGCGCCCGGCCGAGCGCGGCGCGATCGCGCACGTCGGCGTCGATGCAGGGCACGGCCTGACCGGTGACCCGGCGCAGCCGCGGCAAGACGGCCGGCGAGCTGTTGCAGAAATTGTCGACGACGACAGGCGTGAGGCCGGCGCGCGCGAGCTCGACGACGATATGCGAGCCGATATAGCCCGCACCGCCGGTGACGAGAACCGCGTCTCTCATCGTTCGAGTTTACTCGACACGTCAGCCGGCGCAAAAAAGCCGGGCCTCGTGCCCGGCTGGAGCGGCGGCGCCTACGCCGCTTTGGCTGCGGCGGCCGCCTTACTGCCCGCCTTCTTTCCGGCCACGGTCTTGGCTGTCGCCGCCTTCGCAGCGGCTTTGCGGGGCTTCGCCTTCGCTGCGTCCGCGCCGGCGGCAGCTTTGCCGGTCGCCGACTTGTCCGCCGGCGCCGCGCCGGCCTCGGCCGCGCGATCGGTCAGC
>DATEFZ010000144.1:0-3387 GCA_035280325.1 Casimicrobiaceae bacterium | reverse complement strand
GAGCTCGTCCTTCGCTAACCAGACCATCGCCCAGATCGAGCTGTTCAACAATCCGGACAAATACCCGGTCGGCGTCTACGTGCTGCCCAAGCACCTCGACGAGAAGGTGGCGCGATTGCAGTTGACGAGGCTCAATGCGACGCTGACCGAGCTGACCGACAAGCAGGCGAAGTACATCGGCGTGGACGCGGCGGGGCCGTACAAGCCGGAGACTTATCGGTACTAAGCAGCTTCGTCGCCGCGGTATCGACTGTCGCGCGATCGCACGACAGTCATTCCGCGCCGGCGGATTCGACCGTAAGCTTCGCTCGCGGTCAATCCGCCGGGATTGCGTTCCAATCGCGGTGCTGGGAGGAGAAACGCATGCGTCTGCTTCTGGTCTGGCTGATCAACGCGGCGGCGCTGTTCGCGCTGCCGCACCTGATCTCGTCGATCAAGGTCGACTCGATCGCGACGGCGCTGATCGCCGCTCTGGTGCTGGGGCTGGTCAATACGCTGATCCGGCCGCTACTGGTGCTGCTTACGCTGCCGGTCACGCTGCTGACGCTGGGGCTGTTCATCTTCGTCATCAACGGCCTCTTGTTCTGGCTGGTCGCCTCGTTCGTCGAAGGCTTCCACGTCGCCGGCTTCTGGTCGGCGGTGCTGGGAGCGATCGTCTACGCGATCATCTCGTGGGCGCTGGCGGCGCTGTTGCTGCCGAAAAAAACGTAGCCTGCCGGCGATGAGCGGCGGCGACCGCATCTTCAGCTTCGAATTCTTTCCGCCCGCCACGCCCGAGGGCGTGGCGAAGCTAGCGGCAACGCGGGCCCAGCTCGCGCAGCTCGGCCCGAAGTTCTTTTCGGTGACCTACGGCGCCGGCGGCTCGACGCGCGACCGCACGCTCGCCGCCGTGCTCGACATCCAGGCCAGCGGACAGCGCGCGGCGCCGCATATCTCGTGCATCGGCTCGACCCGCGAAACGGTGCGCGCGACGCTCGCCACCTACCGCGAGCACGGCATCGGGCACCTGGTGGCGCTGCGCGGAGACCTGCCTTCGGGCGCCGTCGACGCCGGCGACTTCCGCTACGCCAACGAGTTGGTCGCCTTCATCCGCGAGGCCACCGGCGACTGGTTCCACATCGAGGTGGCCTGCTACCCGGAATACCACCCGCAGGCCAGGAACCCGCGCGAGGACATCGTCAACTTCAAGCGCAAGCTCGACGCCGGCGCCGACTCGGCGATCACCCAGTATTTCTTCAACGCCGACAGCTACTATCATTTCGTCGACGAGGCGGTGGCGCTCGGCATCGACGTCCCGATCGTGCCCGGTGTCATGCCGATCGCGAGCTTCACCAAGCTGGCGCGCTTTTCCGACGCCTGCGGCGCCGAGATACCGCGCTGGATTCGCAACAAGCTGGAAAGCTTCGGCGACGACAGCGCGGCGATCCGCGCCTTCGGGCTCGACGTGGTGACCGACCTTTGCGACGACCTGCTGGCGCACGGCGCGCCTGGCCTGCATTTCTATACGCTGAACCAGGCGAGCCTCACCACCATCATCTGGCAGCGACTCGGACTGTGAGGCCGACGTGGCCAATTCGAAGGATTTCATCGCCCACGTGCTCGAGCTGATCCGGCCGGCAGCGGCGACGGCGAAAGCGATGTTCGGCGGCCACGGCATCTACGTCGACGGGATCATCGTCGCCATCGTCGTCGACGATACCCTCTACATCAAGACCGACGGCGAGACGCGGGCCCGTTTCACCGACCAGGGCCTGCTGCCGTTCGAATATCCGGCGCACGACGGAACGATGCACACGACCAGCTACCATCAGGCCCCGGGCGAGGCGCTGGAAAGCCCGCCGGCGATGGCGGAATGGATCAGGCTCGGCGCTGCAGCGTCGATGCGCGCCAGATCGCAGCCGCGCAAGCGCTCGGCGAAGACGCGATCGCGGGCGAGCAAACGCGCGAGTCGCGCCTAGGCCCGCCCCGGCCGGAACGACGTCAACTCGAACATGCGGCGCTCGGTGTAGACGGCGGTCGAGTCGTTGTCGCCGTGCTCGAAGTACTCCGCGTAGCGGATCTCGCGCACGACCCCCTTGACCTGCGGTGCGTACCAGACCTGGTCGCGACGGATCGTGCGCGTGCGCCAGAATTCGGCGTCGTCGAACTGCAGCACGCGGTAGATCTGCACTGCGTCGAACTCGCCGGCCGGGACCGCCACCGGCGCCCGGCCCTGGACGTCGCCGTAGATCAGGATCTCGTCGGGAAGATCGATGTCGCTGCGAAACGTCGGCACGCTCTGCCGCCAGGTCCTGCCCTGTGCCAGGGGAAACGACAGCAGCGCCGCCGGCGGCGCGAACCGGCGTGGCGCCGCGCTGCCGAGCACCCCGGCGTGCAGGCCGCCCTGGGCGTCGATCCGGTCGGTCCACGCAGAGCGCTGGCCCTCCTCGGTGTGGACGATGTTGAGGTCGGCGACTCCGTCGGCGATGGCGACGATCTCGACGTCGAGCTGCGACACCGCGCTGCGGTGCAGGTAGTCGACGACGCGATACTGCCAATGGTCGCCGACGGCCAGCGACGGCGCGGCGACCGGCGGCCCGACGGGCATCTGCGCGCAACCTGCGACGAGCGCCAGCACGAAGGCGCAGGCGGCCGCGGCGGTGCTGCGTTGGAAGCTGGATACTTTCATCGGAACCCTTCTGGCGCTACTCGGGGTCTCGCTCGCCGAAAACGGGCGGTCGCGTCAGACGTCGCGCATGCCGGCGTTCAGGCCGAAAACGCCGGCGATGATGAGCCCGATGCTTGCGATCTTGAGCGCGGTCAATGGTTCCCTGAAAACGCCGATGCCGATCAGAGCGATCAGCGCGGTGCCGACCCCCGACCAGATCGCGTACGAGACGCTCATGTCGATCTTCTTGACGGCGATGGTCATCAGCGAGAACGACATCGCGTAAAAGACGAACAGCAGCACCGACGGCAGCGGCCGCGTGAAGCCTTGCGACAGCTTCATCGACGTGGTGCCGGCCACCTCGAGCAGAATCGCTCCCGCCAGCGCAAGCCAGTAGACCATCCGGATGTCTCCTCCCGCGGGCGCCTGCCCGCCGGTGAAATTCTACCCGGCGTCGGTCAAGGCGCCGCGGCTCGCCGTCGAGACCAGCTTCGTGTACTTGGCGAGCACGCCGCGGGTGTAGCGCGGCGCCGGCGGCTTCCATCGCGCGCGGCGGCGCGCCAGCTCGTCCTCGTCGACGTCGAGCGCTATCAGCAGCTTGTCGGCATCGATAGTGATCGAGTCGCCTTCCTCGACCAGCGCGATCGTGCCGCCGACGTAGGCCTCGGGCGCGACGTGGCCGACCACCATACCCCAGGTGCCGCCGGAGAAGCGGCCGTCGGTGATCAGCCCGACGCTTT
>DATEFZ010000143.1:0-4730 GCA_035280325.1 Casimicrobiaceae bacterium | reverse complement strand
GTGTTGTTGATGTGCGACGAGAGCATCCAGTTGGCCCGGCGCAGCGCTTCCTCGTTGCGCTTCTGGTCGTGGATGTCGGTGTGAATGGCGTAGATTCCGATCACGTTGCCCTCGCCGTCGCGGTTCGGCGCATAGTGGATCGATTCCCAGCGCTGCTCGCCGTTCGGCTGCACCAGGAGCTGCTCGGTCGATATCGTCTCGCCGGCGAAGACGCGCGAGAGCAGCGGCTGAAGCTGCCGTGCCCGTGCGTCGCCGATCACCTCGCCGATGCGACGTCCGGTCAGGTCCTTGCGGCTTTCGGAAAGCCATTCCTCGTTGTGCCGGTTGAGAAAACGGAAGCGCGACTCGCGATCGATGTAGGCCACGCGCGCAGGAACGTTGTCCATGATCAGCCGCAGCTCGCCCTCGCTAGCGCGCAACGCCTCCTGCGCCTGCTTGAGGTTGTGGATGTCGTTCATCAGCACGAACGCGCCGTTGACCTCGCCCGACGGCGTCTGGTCCGGAACGACTCGGATCGTCATCCAGCGGCGGACCGCGTCGGCGCCGGGCACCAGCCGCTCGAACGCGGTCGACTGCCCCTGCAGGGCACGCGACAGCAGCGCCTGCGCGCTGGCGTAGATGCCGTGACCGACGACGTCGCGCAGGCGGAGCTCGGCGACCTGCTCGGCGGTCAGCCCGAAATACTGCAGGAACGGCCGGTTGACGTACTGACAGCGCTCGTCGCGATCGATGTAGGCGACGGGAGCCGGCACGCCGTCCATGATCGCGCGGAGCTGCGATTCGCGCGAAGCCAGCGCTTCCTGCGCCTGCTTGAGGTCGGTGATGTCGTGACCGACGATGTAGTAGCCCTTGATCGTCGTGTCGAAGCGCAGGTCGGGAACGATCTTGTTGCGCAGCCACCGCGACCGGCCGGCGCGATCGACGGTCTCGCGTTCGTAGGTGACGCTCTCGCCTCGCGCCGCCCGTTGGAAGAACGGCTGCTGGAACTCGGACACCTCGGGGCCGAGCACGTCGCTGACGTTCCTGCCGATGATGTCGTCGCGGGCGATGCCGACCAGATCGACAAAGGCGTCGTTGACGAAGGTGTAGTTGTAGTCGAGGTCGACGTAGACCACCGGCTCGGGAATGTTGTCGGTGAACAGCCGCAGCTGCTCCTCGCGCGCGGCCAGCGCCTGCTCGGTCCGCTTGAGGTCGTGGATGTCGTACTCGGTGCAATACAGCCCTCGCACCTTGCCGCCGGCGTCGAGGTCCGGCGCGACGCGCCCGTGCATCCAGCGCCGCTTGCCGTCGGCGTTGGCGCCGACGCGCTCGTACTCGACGTTCTCGCCCTGCTGCGCGCGCTTGAGGATCGGCCGCAGGAAGGCGTTGACGTCGGGCGGCATGACGTCATTCGGCGTCTTGCCGTAGATCTCGGCCTGCGGCCGGCAGACCCAGTTGGCAAAGGCCTGGTTGACGAACGTGTACTTGAGCGATCGGTCGAGATAGGCGATCGGCCCGGGAATGTTGTCGGCGAACAGGCGAAGCTGCGACTCCTGCGCCTTCAGCGCCTCGCGGATGCGGACGTCGTCCTCGATGTCGTTGATCACCGCGAACGCGCCGCCGGTGCGATGTCCCGGCTCGCGGTCGGGGAACAGCGTGATGCGCACCCAGCGCAGCTCGCCGCTCGCCGGCCGCTCGCGACGGTCGTAGCTGACCGTGGCGCCGGCGAACGCGCGCTCGACGTAGCTCATCATCTCGTTCAGCGCATCGGGCGCGACGAAATTCTTCAGCGGCTGGCCGAGCAGGTCGTCGACGGCGGCCCCGATGTAATGGCCGTACGGCCTGTTGGCGAAGCGCAGCCGGAAGGTGCGGTCGAAGTAGAAGATCGGCAGGCTGACGCTGTCGGTAACGATGCGCAGGCGGTGCTCGCGCTCGCCGGCCTCGAGCTCCATCCGCTTGATGCTGTCGACGTCGGTGTAGGTGGCGAGCACGCCGCGGATGTCGCCGCTCGGCCCGCGGTCGGGGTAATAGTCGACGCGCACCCAGAAGGCGTTGCGCTTGACCGACGAGAGCTGGCGTTCGAAGCTTACCCGCTCGCCGTCGAGCGCGCCCTCCAGGTAGGCGTGGTAGAGCTGGTAGAGCTCACGACCCTCGACCTCGACCACCTCGCGGCCGACCACCTCGGCCTGGGCCTTGCCCGACCAGTCGAGGAACGCCTTGTTGACGAAGCGGTAGCGCTGATCGCCGTCGATGTAGCAGACCGGCAGGCCGAGCGCGTTCAGCTTGCGCTGCGACAGCGCAAGCAGGTCGTCTTTTCCCAGGCCCTCGCCGACTGTCTGCTGCGTCAGGGGGTCCAGGCGGGTCAATGAGCGGGTCAGCGCCATGGGCCTCGATCCCGCCGCCAGCCTCCGCTTCGGCGAAGACGCCGGCGGCCCAACCAGTCTAAGTGCCGCATCCGCGGCTTACAAGCAAGTAACCTGCCATTCCGGGGCCCGGAGGCGAAAACGGTGCCCAAAGTGGCGATTTCGCATGCCGCGCTTGGGCGCGTCCCCGGGCGTCAGGCTACAATCAGCGGCACAAAAACCCGCCGGGCGGCACCCTTCGCCACCCAGGTCCATCGCACGGATTTCGCTCCAACGGCCCCGCAAGAGGCGCCTGGATGTGATCCCCTGCGTTCGCCCCCGGCATCTTCCAGGGAGGGCAAGCATGTCCCGCGCACCGGGCCGAACCGCTCTGCGGCCGGCGATTTCGGCAGGATGGTTTCTCGCGCTCCTGCCGATCGCGGCCGTCGCGGCTCCGGTCGAGCCGCCGATGGTCGCCGGCATCCCGATCGATTTCATCCTGTTCGCGCTGACGCTGGCCGGGGTTGCGCTATTCCATCATCACACGCTGCCGATCGCCGTCGGCGGCATGCTGATCATCACGCTGTTCAAGATCCTTTTTTCGCCGTTCGAGGAAGGCGCCGGGGTGAACGGGTGGATCGATCACCTGGGGCACGAATGGGTGCTGCTCACCAACCTGCTCGGGCTCCTGCTCGGCTTCGCGCTCCTGTCCAGGCACTTCGAAGCCAGCCGCGTGCCGGAATGGCTGCCCAAACTGCTGCCCGACGACTGGAAAGGCGGCCTGGTGCTGCTGTTCATGATCTTCGTGCTGTCGAGCTTCCTCGACAACATCGCGGCCGCGCTGATCGGCGGCACGATCGCCGGCGCGGTGTTCCGCGGCAAGCTGCACATCGGCTTCCTGGCGGCGATCGTCGCCGCGTCGAACGCCGGCGGCTCGGGCAGCGTCGTCGGCGACACGACGACGACGATGATGTGGATCGACGGCGTCAATCCGCTGCAGGTGATCGAGGCCTACATCGCCGCCGGCACCGCGATGCTGGTCTTCGGCATCCCGGCGGCGATCCAGCAGCAGCGGTATTCGCCGATCACCCGCGAGGCGCCGGCCGGCGTCACGATCGACTGGACGCGCGTGTTCATCGTCGCCCTGATCCTGGTGACGGCGATCGTGGTCAACGTCTTCGTCAACGTCCACCACAGCGACATCGCCGGCAGCTTTCCGTTCATCGGCGCCGGGGTGTGGGTCGCGCTGCTGGTCACCGTGCCGCTGCGGCGCCCGGCGTGGGCCGAGCTGCCGGGCGCGTTGCGCGGCAGCATCTTCCTCTTGTCGCTGGTGCTCGCCGCGTCGATGATGCCGGTGCACAAGCTACCCGATGCCTCGTGGCACGTCGCGCTGGGGCTGGGCTTCGTCTCGGCGGTGTTCGACAACATCCCGCTGACGGCGCTGGCGCTTCAACAGGGTGGCTACGATTGGGGGTATCTGGCCTACGCCGTCGGCTTCGGCGGCTCGATGATCTGGTTCGGATCATCGGCCGGCGTCGCGCTGTCGAACATGTACCCCGACGCCAAGGACGCGATCGCATGGGTGCGCGGCGGCTGGCACGTCGCGCTGGCGTACCTGGTCGGGTTCGCGGTCATGCTGGCGGTGCTGGGCTGGTTTCCCCAGCCCAAGCACGAAGCGCCCAGAACGGCCCTGCAGAGCGCTGCCTTTATCGCTCACGCGTAGGCGATGACGCCAGGGCCTGCGGGGCGGCGGCGTTTGACAAGTTCCACAGGGCCGCCGCGCGTCCGATCAACCGCCGACGACCAGGATATGCACGCGGTAGGGCCCGTGCGCGCCAAGCACGATCGTCTGCTCGATATCGCCGGTGCGCGACGGTCCCGACACCAGGTTCACCGCGCGCGGCAGCGCGCCGCGCTCGCCGCGGATCAGCGCGAACGCCTCCTCCATGCCGGCGACGATGCGCGTCGAGGGAACGACGGCGATGTGCGTATCCGGCAGCAGCATCGTCGCCGTCGGCGTCGCCGCGCCGGAGAGCAGGACCAGCGTTCCGGTTTCGGCGATCGCGCAGAAGACGCCGGTGATGCCGAGCCGGTCGTCACCCTCGGTCGGCCGCGGCTCGATCTCGAGGCCGGCGCCCGCCCAGTCGAGATCGGCGAATTCCGGCCAGCACACCCCTTGCTGCGAACGCTGGCCGGAGAGCGCCGGCGACAGATCGAGCGCCGCCAGATAGCGCGCCACGCAAACCGGAATCTCGGTGCGCGCGGCGATCCGCTCGACGCTGCTCTCCATGTCGGTCGCGCGCTGCACGAATCGCGACACCAGGTCGTCGGGCATGCGCGGACGCGGGCCCTGGGCGCGCGTGGCGACATAGAGGTCGGCGCCAGCTCGCGCGGCCGCCCGATCTCGCT
>DATEFZ010000142.1:0-8454 GCA_035280325.1 Casimicrobiaceae bacterium | reverse complement strand
GATCAAGCATCGCGACGGAATCGTCGGCAACTGGCTGGGCGCGACGCTCAATCCGGTGCAGCGGGCGCTAGACGCGCCGGTCAATATGCAAGCCTGGGAGCCGTGGGTCCGGGCGGCGACGCTCGACTTCGACCTCCTCTCGCACCTGCACGTGACTCGGCACAGCGAAACGTTCAGCTATGTCAATCCGATGGGGGTGGTCGTCAACAAGACCTCGAATCGCTCGGTGACGGTCTGGCACTTCCACGTCACCAACACGGGCCCGGGCAATTCGCCCAAAGCCACGTCGACCCGGGTCGCCACCTTCATCCGGCCGACGCCGGCGATCTTCAAGAAGCAGCTCGACTACCTCGACAAGTATTCCGACCTGCGCGAGGATCGCGCCTCGGAAATACTCAGCCAGCTCGGGCCGCAGTACGCGTTCTGGAGCTCGATCTGCTATCTGCATCCGGTGCGGACCAGAATGACGATCGAGCTGCTCGACACCGCCCTGCGGCTCGCCAATTTCGTCGAGATGCGGGTCAAGCACTCGCTCGGCTGCCGGCGCCCCAACGAGTACTCGCCGCAAGTCCAGCCGCTGATCCTCACGCCCGGCCACGGCTCGCTGCCCAGCGGCCACTCGACCGAGAACCACATGATCGCGCGCATCCTGTGGGAGCTGCGGGGAGGAACGCCGGGTGACGCGCTCGGTGTCGAGCTGATGCGGCAGGCGGCACGGATCGCCGTCAATCGCACGGTCGCCGGCGTGCATTTCCCCGTCGACAGCGTCGCCGGCCAGATGCTCGGGCTCACGCTGGCGCGCTACTTCGTGCGGCGCGCCAAGGGCAACACCGGGTTCCGCGCCTGGCGCTTCGACGGCGAGCGCTACCCTCCGACGCTCGACTTCGACTTCAACGATCTCTACAACACCAACACGGCGCAGCAGAAGTCCGCCTCCTATGTCGACCCGCTGCCGTCGTCGCCGCCAGAAGGCTCGCCGCTCCTGCGCTGGCTCTGGACCGAGGCCGAGAAGGAATGGGCGTAGCCGAGGCTTAGTACCCGGTTTTTTGGATTCTTCGCGGGAGCCCGGACGATGGCGACCAGACGTGGAGCGGTTGCGGCGCGGCAGACAGTCGGCAAGCGGGACAAGGACCGCGCAGCGCGGCAGGTCGCGGGCAGGCGCGACCAGGATCTCTCGCCCAACGCGGCGCGGATCGATCCGTACCTGGGGTGGGCGAAGGCGACCGACTTCGCCTACCTGGGTGGGGACAATGCCAAATGGTACCCCGTCCTGCTGGAGCTGGACGGCATCACCGCGGCCGAATTCTGGGCGCAGATCGGAAGCGACGAGGCCGACCGCATTCGCGTCGCCTCGATCTACCAACGGCCCACGCGCGATATCACCGGGCTGTCGTTTTGCACCGCGCTCGTTACTCGCGACACGCTGGTCAACATTCTCGGCAACCCCGCCCGCCGGCTGCCAATCGCACGCTTCGAGATCGGCCCGCCCGTGGTGCCTCAGTTCACTCCGAGCCCGATCGCCCCGCTCGCCCCGCTCGCGGTCTTTCCGCCCAACGCGGCGATCGTCGCGGTCATCGACGACGGACTGGCGTTCGCCAACGAGCGCTTTCGCGACGCCGCGGGCAAGACGCGCTTCAAGTACTTCTGGAACCAGGACGACACGACCGGCATCAACAAGCCCCCCGGGTTCGGCTGGGGCCGGGAATTGCTCGAGACGGAGATCAACACCCTGCTGGCAAGCTGCACGCATTCGGGCATCGTCGACGAGGAGGAGCTCTACCGGCGCGCCGGCCAGGATCTCGTCGCGCGGCGCTCCAAGCACGGCACCCATGTGATGGACCTCGCCTGCGGCATGGAGGCGCAGCAGGTGACGCCGCAGGCGAACGCGCCCTATCTGATCGGCGTCCAGCTCCCGCACTGGGTGACCGAGGAGACTTCCGGCGCCACGCTGACGCCGCCGGTGTTCGATGCCCTGAACTACATCCTGCAGCGCGCCGACCAGATCGCGGCGCAGGAGAATACGGCGCCGCTGCCGATCGTCGTCAATTTGAGCTACGGCACCATCGCCGGTCCGCACGACGGCACATCGCCGCTCGAACAGGCGATCGACGAGATGATCACCGCGCGCGCGACGCCGCTGCGGGTCGTGCTGCCAGCGGGAAACCACTACCTGGCACGCTGTCACGCGCGGTTCAGCATGCCGGCGGCGCCACCCCCGCGTGTCGAGACGCTGCGCTGGCGGGTGCAGCCGGACGACCAGTCGCCGAGCTTTGCCGAGATCTGGTTGCCGCATTCGGGAGGAGCGCAACCCTTGCCGCAGGTGGAGCTGCGCATTACCACGCCTACCGGCGTGACGAGTCCCTGGATCGGCCCCGGCGCGAGCTGGAAATGGCCTTCGGCGGCGAACGTGCGGTTCTACGCCGCCTACTTCAACGTGTTTGCCGCCGGCAGCCGCCCGCACGTCCTGCTCGCCATGGCGCCGACTTCCCAGCTTGCCGCCGCGCCGCGGATCGCGCCGTCGGGCACCTGGACGATCGAAGTCAAGAACACCGGTCGCGCGATCCGGGTCGACGCCTGGGTGCAGCGCGGCGACACACCGCCCGGCTACCCGTTGTTCGGCCGCCAGTCGCGCTTCGATGATCCGCGCTACGTGCGGTTCGATCTGGCGGGGCGGCCCGAAGAGGTCGACTTCGGGCCCAGCACGATCCTGCGCTACGGCAGCATCAACGCGCTTGCGACGGGGCACGAATCGATCGTGATCGGCGGGTTCCGCCGCAGCGACTACGCAGCGAGCCGCTACTCGGGCGCCGGGCCGATCGTCTACCCGCCAGGCATCGGCGGACCGTGGCGCGACGGTCCCGACGCGACCGCGGTCGACGACGACTCGGCCGCGTTGCACGGCGTCCTGGCAGCCGGGACGCGCACGCGCTCGATTTGCGCGATGGACGGAACCAGCGTGGCGGCGCCGCAGATCACGCGACTGATAGCCGAGTGGATGACGGCCGGACTGGCCAGCGACCGGGCCGCAGTGCAACTCGAGGCGCAGGCCGTCGACCCCGCGCCGCCATTGCCGCCGCAGCGCGGCGGGGCAGGACGCATCCCGAGGGATCCGCTGGTAAAGGAACGCTGGAAGCGCTGGCCATGACGGCCCGGAGCGGAGGTATGCGCGAGTTGGCGACCCGCTCGGCACCGCCCTCGCCAAGTGGGCATTCGGGCGACTACCAGTGTATCCCCTGCGTCAGTTGCGCAAACGCCATCTGCTCGGGCGATAAGGGTTGCGGCTCGCCCTCCTTCTTGCCGACCGCCGCGGCCGAGTCGGGGAACATGTTGAACGCGGTGTTGAGCAGGATCTGGGTGAGCTTCGGCGCGATCGCGTGCGACACCGCGCCGAAGATGCCCAGCCGCGTTGCGATCCGCACCGGCTTGTAGACAATCGCTTCGACCACCAGGTCGGCTGCCTGCTCGGGCGTGAGCGTCGGCACGTTCTCATACATCCTGGTCGGCGCGATCATCGGCGTCTTCACCAGCGGCATGTTGATGGTGGTGAAGTCGATGCCCTTGTCGAGGAATTCGGACGCGGCGCAGGCGGCGAACGAATCGAGCGCCGACTTCGAGGCGACGTAGGCCGAGAAGCGAGGCGCGTTCGACAGCACGCCGATCGACGATATGTTGATGATGTGGCCGTGCTTGCGCTCGGTCATGCCGGGCAGGAAACCGAGAATCAGCCGGATCGCGCCGAAATAGTTGAGCTGCATCGTGCGCTCGAAGTCGTGGAAGCGGTCGAGCGAGTTCATGATGCCGCGGCGGATCGAGCGGCCCGCGTTGTTGATCAGGTAGTCGCAGCCGCCGTGATCCTTCAGCACGCGGGCGACCAGCGCGTCGCACGACGCCATGTCGGAAACGTCGCAGGTGTAGATCCAGGCCTTGCCGCCGGCGGCCTCGATCTCGCTTCGGGTCTCGACCAGTTTTTCCTCGCCGCGCGCCACCAGCATCACCTTGGCGCCGGCGGCGGCAAGCTTGAGCGCGGCCGCCCGGCCGATGCCCGACGAGGCGCCGGTGACGACGACGACCTTGTCGCGCACCCGCCCCGACAGGCTGTGATCGACGAACAGATCGGGATCGAGATGGCGCTCCCAGTAGTCCCACAGCTTGTCGGCGTAGCCGTCGAGCGGCGGCACGGCGATGCCCGAGCCTTTCAGCGCCTTCGCCGCCTCGCGGTTGTCGTAGCGCGTCGGCCAGTTGACGAACTGGAAGACGTCCTTCGGGATGCCGAGATCCTTGAGCACGGCGCGGATCATGCGCTTGACCGGCGACAGCGAGCCGATGCCGTACAGGATCGGCGCCGGGATGAAGCCGAACATCCGGGCGTTGATCCGCATCGTCATCTGCGGCGCGTGCGCCGCCTTGGCGAAGATGTTGAGCACTTCGCCGATCCGGTAGGGCTCGGGATCGGTCAGGTGGAAGCACTTGCCGTCCAGGCCCTTCCTGTGCGCCAGATAGTCGATCGCGTCGGCGACGAAGTCGACCGGGACGATGTTGATGCGTCCGCCTTCGATCCCGATGGTCGGCACCCACGGCGGCAGCATGTTGCGCATCTTCTGGATCAATTTGAAGAAGTAGTAGGGGCCGTCGATCTTGTCGATGAAGCCGCTCTTCGAATCGCCGACGACGAACCCCGGGCGATAGATGCGCCACGGCCGCCTGCATTCGGCGCGGACGATGCCTTCGGCGTCGTGCTTGGTCTTGAAGTACGGATGATCGAGATCTTCTGCCTCCTCGAACATGTCCTCGCGGAACACGCCGTCGTAGAGGCCGGCGGCGGCGATCGAGCTGACGTGATGGAAGCACCCGGCTTGCACGCTGTGCGCGAGCTCGACCGCGTGGCGCGTGCCGTCGATGTTCGCCCGCTGCTGCGCCTCGGCGCTGGCGGCGAGATCGTAGATCGCCGCCAAATGGAAGAAGTGGCCGACCTTGCCCTTCAAGAGCTTCAGATCGTCGTCGGCGACGCCAAGCTCCGGCCTGCCCAGATCACCGACGATCGCGACCAGTTGCTTGTCGTCGGCGCCCAGGTCCTTGCGCAGCGCCCCAAGCTTCCTGAGCGAGCTCTTTCGCACCAGCAGATACACAGGCTCGCCGCGCGCCAAGAGCCGGCGCACCAGATAACGGCCGATGAATCCGGTTCCGCCCGTAACGAAACAAGCCATCGCGTTCTCCCTCGTGCGGCCCGGCGCCGTCGCGCGCATTATACCGGCGGGTATCGCGTCGGCTCGTTGCTGGCGCCGGGGCGTCGTCTTTAGTGTGAAATCTCTAACGCGGTCGAATACAATGTCAGGGAACCTGTGAACGGCGCGCTGTCCGGGAGAACGACATGCTGAAAAAAGCCAAAGCCGAATTCGAATCCGAAGCCAAAGCCGGCGGCCGGCCGACGCCGACGCTGTCGAAGGCGATCCTCGAATCGTCGCATCAGATCTGGCTGGCCGGGCTCGGCGCCTTCGCCAAGGCGCAGGAGGGCGGCGCCAAGGTGTTCGAGACGCTGGTCAAGCAGGGCGAGGTGCTCGAGGCCCGAACGCGCAAGACCGCGGCGCAGACGGCAGACGTCGCGCGCGATGCCGCCCGCTCGAAGGCCAGGGAGATGCAGGCGATCGCCGGCGGAACCTGGGACAAGCTCGAGCAGGTGTTCGAAGCTCGCGTGCAGCGAGCGCTGTCCAAACTTGGAGTCTACAGCGCCGCGGACGTCCAGCGGCTGACCGAGCGCGTCGACCGATTGTCCGCCGCGGTCGACGACCTGCTGAAGGCGCAGGAGAAGGAGCGCAAGGCACCGGCCGCTGCCGGTCGCGGCGCCAGAAAGGGCCGTGCGCGCCGGCCGGCGGCAAAGCCCGCCGCCAAGTAACAACGCGAGACAATGGATTTCCGCGGCGCGTTGCGCTAATCTTCAACGGTTGTCCGCTCCGCCGCTTCGCGCGCCCACATCCGATGCGACCGAAGTTGTCCTTTGCGCTGCTCGCGCTTTGCGCCGCCTTCGCCGTCGACGTGTCCGGCGCCGAGGGATTCAAGTTCTCGCAGCCCACCGAAGAGGATCTCGCCGACCAGGCCGAAAGCGAGGCGCGTGCGGAACGCATCGCCGAGCAGCTCTCGACGCCGTGCCGCGCCGACCTCAAGGGCAGGAAGATCATGGTCGTGATCGGCGAGAGGCGTTCCAACGGGGTGATCTCCGCGCAGCAGCAGAACTACGGTCCGCACTTCCAGGTGATCAATACGCGCTTACGCGCGCTCGGCCTTCGCACCTATACGCCGGAGGAAATCCGCCGCCAGATCGCGCAAGCCGAGATCGACGCGTATTTCCGCAACGATCCGGACGCCGCGCTGTCGGCGTCGAAACGGCTGGGCGCGAGCTTCGTCCTGCGCGGATTGATTTCGTCCCGGGCGATGGCGAATCCGATGATGAACGTCAACCAGGTTTCGGTCGACATGGATTTCAACCTGACCGGCAGCAACGGCAGGCAGATCTCCGACGCCCAGGCTCAGTCGAGCTCGTACGCCGGAGCCGACGTCGGTCGGATGGCGCTGACCCTGGTCCGGGAGAATGCCGACGACGTCGTGGCCAAGCTGTACTACGACTATTGCGCCAATGCAGGGCTGGGAAGCGGAACGAAACCCAAGCCAAGGTGAGCGGGAGCCGCCGCGCTCGTCGCCGAAAATCGACAGGGAGAATCGTCATGAGCCATCGCACCATCGTCCGCATATCGGGTCTCGCGTTCGGCGCCGCTCTGCTGGCCGGCGCGACGTTGGCGCTCGCGCAGCCGAAGTTCGGCAATCCGTCACCGACCGCCGGCGGCGATACCTCGCAAAAGGCCAACGCGTCGGCCGACCAGGCGATGTACGCGCCGGTCGAATACACCAACGTGCACAAGCGGGGGCCGGCGGTGATCGTGATCCCGGGCGAGATCAAGAGCAACAACGCGACCTTCCTGCAGAAATTCACCGCCAACAATATTGCCGACTTCGGCGAGGTCGAGCTCTCGGCGGCCAACTTCCCGGTGCTCGAGCGCTCCAACCTCGGCCCGATCCAGCGCGAGTTCGAGCTGGCGTACAACCTGGGCGATCCCGACGCGGCGCGCAAGTTCCTGCGCATGGGCAAGCTCAAGAGCACCAAGTACATCGTCAAGTTCGACATCCTCAAGACCGAGCAGGTCGCGTCGGCGCAGCAGGGTTTCGACGGCCGCGCGCTCGGCCAGATCACCGGCATTCTCGGCGGCTTCGGGCGCGGCGCGGCGGCGGCAGGCGTCGGAGTCGGCTCGGTGCAGACCGGCGAGGCGAGCAGCGTCTGGGTCATCGGCATGCGCTACAAGATCATCAACGCCGAGACCACCGAGCAGGTCGCGACCGGCTACACCGAAGAGAAGATGGAAGTCGGCGCCAAGTCGACCTCGGTGCTCGGCGTGTCGAACTCGCAACAGGGGGGAGTGTCGCTGGACACGATGGTGCAGCGACTGGTGCAGAAGTCGGTGTGGGAAATCGACAACAAGTACAAATGACCTATAGGTTTTGAACGCAAGCGACGCCGGCTCGCCGCCGGCGTCGCCGCTTTCGGCAAGGGGAGCCCGCGATGGCGGAGATCAGCAACCTCGGCAAATACGAGATCAGGCGCGAGATCGGACGCGGCGCGATGGGCGTCGTCTACGAAGCCTACGATCCGCTGATCAAGCGCGTCGTCGCGCTGAAGACGATTCGCGCCGATCAGCTTGCCGGCGCGGAAGCGGCCAACGTCGTAACGCGGTTCCGGCGCGAGGCGCAGGCCGCCGGGCGGCTCAACCATCCGAACATCGTTTCGATCTACGACTTCGGCGAGGACGCCGGCACCTGGTTCATCGCCATGGAGCGGGTCGAGGGCCGCGAGCTGAAGCAGGCCTTCGAGGCCAACGAACGCTTCAGCATCGCCGACATCGTGCGCATCATGTCGCAGATACTCGATGCGCTCGACTACTCGCATCGCCAGGGCGTCATCCACCGCGACGTCAAGCCCGCCAACATCTTCCTGCTGTCCGACGGCGCGGTGAAGGTCGCCGATTTCGGTATCGCGCACATCGAGACATCGAACCTGACGCAGGTCGGCGCGGTCATGGGCACGCCGAGCTACATGTCGCCTGAGCAGATCATGGGGATGCCGGTCGACGGACGCTCGGACTTGTTCTCGGCCGGTGTCATCCTCTATCAGTTCCTGACCGGCGAGCGGCCGTTCGCCGGCTCGGCGACGACGACGATGCAGAAGGTGCTCAAGGAGGACCCGCTGCCGCCGACCGCGCTCAACGTGCAGGCGCCGGCCGGGATGGACGCCGTCGTGCGCCGGGCGCTGGCCAAGCGGCCCGAAGACAGGTATCAGACCGCGCGCGAGTTCGCCGAAGCGATCCGCGCCGCGGCGCCGGTCGCGACCGCCGCCGCGGCCGAGGCGACGCT
>DATEFZ010000141.1:0-10919 GCA_035280325.1 Casimicrobiaceae bacterium | reverse complement strand
GGCTCGGCGTCGGCGGGTTTCTGCGTGACCGGCGGCACCGCGGCCAGCGTATCGGGTGCGACCCCGGTGATGCTGTGCGTCGCCGGATCGATCGTGTCCATCACCAGCCAATCGGAGGATTCGCCCTCCAGCGGCAGGCCGACCGGGATCGATTCGACCGAGCGGGTGATCGCCGTTTCGTCGCTGACGGCGGCCGCGGCCTCGAGCGGGCCAGATTCGGCCTGGCTACGCGCCACTCCGGGCACGGCCGTCTCCGGCGCGAGGCTGCGCTCGTCCGCGGACTCGACCACGTCGGTCAGCAGCGGAACGTCCTCCTCCGCCTCGGCGGGCAGCGGCGCGTCGACCACGACCTCGGTCAGCACCGGGATGTCGCCGCCGCCGCGATTGCGCCGCATCAGCCGGTCGGCCTGCTCGAGCAATTCGCGCGCGCTCGCCATCAGTCGTGCCCGCTCAGGTTGTGGTCGCGCAATTCGTAGCCGCGCTCGCGGTAGTAGCGATAGCGCTCGCGCGCCGCCGCCGCATCGGATTCCTCCAGGCCGACGATCTCGACCAGCCGCTCGAAGCGCGAAAAGAACGGCGGCGGTGCATCGTGCAGGTTGATCAGCACCGCAGCCGGGCCGTGATGCTCGAGCGCGTGGTCGACCCAGATCGTCGTCTCGGCCGCCAGCGGGCTGTCGAGGCGGCAGTGAGGCAGGAATCCGATCGCCGGCTGGGTCCACAGCCAGCGATCGAGCGCCTCGGTGGCCTGCGCATCCCGGGTCAGCACGCGAACGCTGCCGTGCCGCGCGAACGCCTTGGCCACCAGCCTGCCGGCGACGGCGAAACGGTCGCTCACGTGAGTGTAGAAGTCGATCGAGGTCATCGTCGCGCTCGGCGTGGGCTTTCGCTCGCTGTCGACCTGCTCCCGGCCCCGGTACAGGCTACTAGGCGGCAGCCTCCTGCGCCAGCACCCAGGTCGTCAGCAGCGGCACCGGCCGGCCGGTCGCCCCCTTGTCCTTGCCGTTTTTCCAGGCGACGCCGGCGATGTCGAGGTGCGCCCAGTCGAATTTCTTCGCGAATCGGGACAGGAAGCAGGCCGCGGTGATGCTGCCGCCGGCGCGACTGCCGACGTTGGCGAAATCGGCGAAGTTGCTGTTCAGCGCATCCTGGTAGTCGTCCCAGAGAGGCAACTGCCAGCCGCGGTCGAAAGCGTCCTCGCCGGCGTTGAGCAGCGAGCGCACCAGGCTGTCGCTGTTGCTGAACACGCCGCAGGCGACGTGGCCCAGCGCGACGACCATCGCGCCGGTCAGCGTGGCGATATCGACCACCGCGGCCGGCTCGTATCGCTCGGCGTAGGTCAGCGCATCGCACAGGATCAGCCGGCCCTCGGCGTCGGTGTTGAGCACCTCGATCGTCTGCCCGGACATGCTCCTGACGACGTCGCCCGGCTTGGTGGCCCGTCCGTTGGGCATGTTCTCGCAGGTCGGCATCAGGCCGATCAGATTGACGCTGGCCTTGAGCTCGGCGACGGCGCGAAAGGCGCCGAGCACGCTGGCCGCGCCGCACATGTCGAACTTCATCTGGTCCATGTCGGCGCCCGGCTTGAGCGAGATGCCGCCGCTGTCGAAGGTAATGCCCTTGCCGATCAGCACCAGCGGCTTCTGCTTCTTGGCGCCCCCCAGATACTCGAGGACGATGAATTTCGGCGGCTGATCGCTGCCGTTGGTGACCGACAGGAACGAGCCCATCTTGAGCTCTTCGAGCCGGCTGCGGTCGAGCACCTCGCACTTGAAGCCGAGCTCCTGCGCCAGCGCCTGCGCCCGCTCGCCGAGATAGGCCGGGGTGCAGACGTTGCCCGGCATGTTGCCCAGGTCACGCGCCAGATCCATGCCGTGCGAGATGGCCAGTCCGCGCGCCGCGGCAGACTCGCCGGCGGACAGATCGCTGCGCTGCGGCACCGACAGCGTGAGCTTGCGCAGCGGCCGACGCACGTCGGCCGGCTGGCTTTTCATCTGATCGAAGCGGTAGACGGCCTCCATCGCCACGACGACTGCGTGCTCGACGCGCCAGGCGACCTCGCGCCGCTTGACCTTTTCCTCGGTCAGGTAGACGACGGCCTCGTACGACCCGGTCTCGTTCAACAGGCGCACCGCGGCGCGCACGGCGCTGCGGAACTCGCGCTCGCGAAAATCGCGCTCCTTGCCCAGTCCGACCAGCAGGACGCGGTCGGCCAGCGTGCCGCGGACGTTGTGCAGCAAGAGCGTGCTGCCGAGCTTGCCTTCCATGTCACCGCGGCGAATGATCTCGCTGATGTAGCCCCCCGAGGCGCGGTCGATCAGCTCGGCCGACAGGCTCGGCTTGCGGTTGTCGAACACGCCGACCACGACGCAGGCGCTGCGCTGCTTCTCCGGGCTGCCGCTCTTTATGGTAAATTCCATCGCCTTTCCCCGATCGAAAGATTTGCCTTTAGGCGGTACGATTCGCATTATCGGCAAATCGGCCGGAAAAAGTCAAAATATTCCGTCGTCATGGTGTTCAGCCGCAGCCTGGTCCGAGAACTGACCGCCACCGCGGTCGCCCTGTTTCTGGTGCTGCTGGGGATACTCTTCACCAATCTGGTGCTGCGGCTGCTGGCCCGCGCCGCCGGAGGAACCGTCGCCCCCGAGGGGGTTCTGGCGCTTTTGGGCTTTAACGCCCTCTTCTACTTCAACATCCTGCTGTCGGTCGCGCTGTTCCTGACCGTGCTCCTGACCCTGTCGCGCTGGTACCGCGACAGCGAGATGATCGTCTGGTTCACCTCGGGGCAGAGCCTGACCGCCTGGCTCAGGCCGATCCTCTGGTTCGCCTCGCCGTTCCTGCTGGCGATCGTCGTGCTGTCGCTATGGCTCTCGCCGTGGGCCGAGAGCAAGCGGATCGAATACGAGCGGCAACTCGAATCGCGAGAAGAGCTTTCGCTGCTGACGCCGGGGCTGTTCAAGGAATTCCGCCAGGCGAAGCTGGTGGTGTTCATCGAGAGCATCAACTCGCTCGACGGCACGATCAGGAATGTCTTCCTGCATTCGGTCGACAGCGATCAGGACGTGACCACCGTCGCCCGCTCGGGACGGCTCGAGGAGGCCGCGAACGGCGACCGGTTCATCGTGCTGCGCGACGGGCGTCGGTACGAGGGACACCCGGGCAGCGCCGACTTCCGGACCGCGGAATTCCAGGAGCTCGGACGGCGGATCGAGCCGGCGGAGGTACGCGCCCTGCCGACCTCGCTCAAGGCGCTGCCGACCGGGCTGCTGGTGCTCGCCGACGGCGCGCCCGAACGCGCCGAGCTGTTCTGGCGGATCTCGGTGCCGATCAGCGCCCTGCTGCTGGTGCTGCTGGCGATACCGCTCTCCTACGTCAACACGCGCGTAGGCCGTTCGCTCAACCTGTTCACGGCGCTGTTCATGTACATGCTCTACAGCAACTGTCTGAACATCGTGCAGAGCATGATCGCGCAAGGTCGCCTGTCGCTCCTCGCCGGACTGATCGCCGTGCACTCGCTCGCCGCGATCATCGTCATCGCCTTGTTCGCCAAGCGGCTGGCGGTGCGGCGCTGGACGCCGAGGCTCGCTGCGACGTGAAGACGCTCAACCGCTACGTCGGGCGCGAGGTTCTGTATGCGACGATGCTGATCTTCGTCGCGCTGCTGGCGCTGTTCGCCTTCTTCGACCTGATCCACGAGCTGGGCAACGTCGGCCGCGACGGCTATCCGCCGGGCCGGGCGCTGCTGTTCGTGGGCCTGAGCCTGCCGGGGCACGTCTACGAGCTCATGCCTACCGCGGCGCTGATCGGGACCCTGTTCGCGATCGCGCAGCTGGTCGGCAACTCCGAGTACACGGTGATGCGGGCGTCCGGCGCATCGCTCAAGCAGATCACGTGGGCGATCGTGCGGGTCGGCATACCGCTTGCCATCGCGACTTTCCTTGCCGGCGAGTTCCTCGCGCCGCCGGCCGAGCGTCTGGCGCAGCAGGTGCGCGTGCAGACCCAGGGCCAGTCGTTGCGCTTCGTCGCCCAGCAATTCCAGTCCGGATTCTGGTTCAAGCAGACGCTGCCCGACAGCGACGTCCAGACCTTCGCCAACATCCGCAGCCTGCTCGCCGACATGACCCTGCTGGGCGTGCGAATCTACGAGTTCGACGCCAACCTGCGGCTCACCGCGGTGCGCGTCGCCGATTCGGGAACGTTCGTGACCGATGGCGAGTGGAAACTCAAGAACGTCCGCTCGACCGAGCTTTCGGCCAGCGGAGCGAAGGTCGCGCAGGCCCCGGAGTACGCCTGGAGAACGGTGCTCAAGCCGTCGCTCCTGACCGTCTACCAGGTGGCGCCGGAAAAGCTCGAGATCGAGTCGCTGTACGACAACATCCGCGTCCTGGGCAACAACCAGCAGAAGACTTCGCGCTTCGAGGTCGCCCTCTGGAACAAGATCTTCTACCCCGCGGCGGTGCTGGTGATGATGGTGCTGGCGCTGCCCTTCGCGTATTTCCAGCGCCGCGCCGGCGGCGTCGGATTCCGGATCTTCGCCGGGACGATCCTGGGGCTGATGTTCTTCCTCGTCGGACGGCTTTTTTCCTACCTCGGGGTCATCAACGACTGGCCGCCGCTGTTTTCGGCGGCCTTTCCCGTCGTGGCCTTCGTCGCGGTGGCGGCGACCATGCTGTGGTGGCTGGAACGGCGCTGAATCGCCGCCGGTGGGCCGCGCGGCGGAGCTACGCGGTCGCCGGCACGACGCTGACGACGGTCCGCTGGTCGCGGCTGCCGCCGCGGCTGCGGAATTCGACGCAACCGTCGATCAGCGCGTAAAGGGTGTGATCCTTGCCGATGCCGACGTTGCTGCCGGGATGGACCTTGGTCCCGCGCTGGCGCACGATGATCGCGCCGGCGGTGATCGCCTCGCCGCCGTAGGCCTTGACGCCGAGGCGCTTCGACTGCGAGTCGCGGCCGTTGCGCGAGCTGCCGCCTGCCTTTTTGTGTGCCATCGATGTTCCTTCAAGCTTGAGGCGCTGCTCAGCCGACGATGCCGTCGATCTTGAGCTCGGTGTATCCCTGACGGTGACCCTGGTGCCGGTGGTAGTTCTTGCGGCGACGCATCTTGAAGATGCCGATCTTGTCGCCGCGACCGTGGGCAACGACGGTCGCCTGCACGGTTGCCCCGGCCAGGACCGGCTGCCCCAGCCGAACGGTCTCGCCGTCGCCGACCATCAACACCTGGTCGAGGACGACCGCGCTGCCGACGTCGGCCGAAATCTGCTCCACCTTGAGTTTTTCGCCGGGGGCAACCCGATACTGCTTGCCGCCGGTCCTGATCACCGCGTACATGGCGCGCTCCGATTGCCTGTTGTAGTGTATTGCGAGAAAAAGTTTGCTATTTTAAGACCTTAGCCTATCCATGTCAAAGGCGGTCGGTGCTCCCGACAAACCGCGGCCATCGCCTCGCTCGCGGTCGCCCGCCCGTCCCCACGTGACCATTCCGCTGCTGCAAACGGCGCTCGCCAGCGACCTGCAAGCCGTCGACCGGGTGCTGCGCGAGGCGCTCCATTCCGACGTCGCATTGATCCGCCGGGTCGCCGAGCACATCGTCGCCGGCGGCGGCAAGCGGCTGCGTCCTGCGCTGCTGCTGCTGGTCGCCCAGGCCTGCGGCTACCGCGGAGCGCACCAGCACACGCTGGCGGCGGTCATCGAGATGATCCACACCGCCACGCTGCTGCACGACGATGTGGTCGACGAATCGGCGCTGCGCCGCGGCCACGACACGGCCAATGCGATCTTCGGCAATTCGGCCAGCGTCCTGGTCGGCGACTTCCTGTACTCGCGGGCCTTCCAGCTGATGGTGACGGTCGGCAATCCGCGGGTTTTCCAGATCCTTTCCGACGCGACCAACGTCATTGCCGAAGGCGAGGTCATGCAGCTGCTCAATGCGCGCGATCCCGAGGTCGACGAGAACTCGTACTTCGACGTGATCCGGCGCAAAACCGCCAAGCTGTTCGAAGCCGCGGCCCGGCTCGGCGCAGTGCTGGGTGCCGCCGAATCCCCGCTCGAGGAGGCGTTGGCGCGATACGGCATCCATCTGGGCACGGCGTTCCAGTTGATCGACGACGTGCTCGATTACACCGGCGACCACGCGGCGATCGGCAAGAATCTGGGCGACGACCTGGCCGAGGGCAAGCCGACGCTGCCGCTGATCCGCGCGCTTGCCGTAGGCTCGCCGGCCGAAGCGTCGCTGATCCGCGGCGCGGTCAAGGCCGGCGGCCTTGCCGATTTCCGGCCGGTCGTCGCCGCTCTCGAGCGCACTGGCGCGCTCGCCTACGCGCGGACGAGCGCCGTCGAGCAGAGTCGACAGGCCGCGGCGTGCCTCGACGCTCTGCCGCCTTCGACTTGCCGGGAAATCCTGCTAGAATTGACCGTTTTCGCGGTGACGCGCACGTTTTAGATGCGATCGTGGCCTGCGCGGCCCGCGACGCCTGCATCGGCGATTCGTCGGGGTGTAGCTTAGCCTGGTAGAGCGCTACGTTCGGGACGTAGAGGCCGGAGGTTCAAATCCTCTCACCCCGACCAGTCCTCCTGCTGTAACCGGATGTTGCGCTCCGTGCCTGCCCGCGCATCGGCCCTATCATTGGCCTTATAATCGTCGTCGTTTGCCCGCTTCCTCTCCCGGTACCGCCCAGTGATGGAGTGCCCCATGTCGATCCCGCGTACCCTGCTTGCCGCGCTGTGCCTGTCTTCGCTGACGCTCGTCGGGTGCGGCAAGAACGGCAGCAACAACCAGGGCGATGCGCAGATGCGCGTGGTCAATGGCTTTTCGCAGGCAGCCGCGCTGGACGTCACCGTCAACTCCAAGATGGTCGTCAGCGGGCTGGCGTTCCAGGCCGAAGCGCCGTACCACAGCGTCGACAGCGGAACCCAGAAGTTCACCGTCGGCGTCAGCGGGGCACCGACGTCGCTGATCAACAATTCGCTCAACGTCAACAGCGGCACCAAGTACACCTATGTCGTGTTCGGGCCGCAGACCGCGGTCCAGTCGGTGCTGCTGAGCGACGCGTTCAACGACCCGGGTGACGGATTTTTCGCCGTACGCCTGATCAACGCCGCGGCCGGCCCCGGTCCGCTCGATCTGTACCTGACCGCGCCGGGAGCCGACATCAACACGACGGCGCCCAGCGTCGCCAACGTCGCTTACGGCGCGAGCAGCGCATACGGGTCGGTCGCAATCGGCGGCGGCAGCTTCGAGATCCGGATCGCGCCGGCGGGGACCAAGGACGTCGTTTACGACTCGGTGACCCAGAGTTTCGCGGCGCATTCCGGCGCCACCATCGTCGCGTTCGGCAAAGGCAGCGGCAAGCTGGTCAACGCGGTGTTGCTGCGGCACGACGACAGCGGGTCGGGCGGGCTGGTCGACAACCTGCTCACCCAGTACAAGGTGGTCAATGCTTCGCTGGTGCCTTCGCCGCTGAACATCTTCGTAGACGGCACGCTGCAGCTGTCGAACATCCCGTATACCGGCGTATCGAACTACCAGCGCACCGCGGCAGGCGCACACTCGTTCAGCATCGAGGCGACGACGACGCCGGGCGCGTCGCTGCTCACGCTGGCGCCGACGCTCGCTCCGGCGACCGATACCTCGCTTGCGCTGACCGGCACCGCCGGGGCGCTTAACGCCGTGGTGCTGAACGACAACAACCTGCCGCCACCCGCCGCCACCGCGGCGGTACGCATAGTCAACGTTTCGGCCGATGTCGCTGCGCTCGACGTGTTCGTCAACTTCAGCAAGCAGGTGGCAGGGCTGGCGATGAACACCGCCTCGCCGTATATCGACCTCAGCGCCGCCGCAGCGACCGGCACCGGCTACGAATTCGATTTCAACATCGCCGGTACCACGACGTCGCTGCTCAAGCTGCCGTCGGTGGTCCTGATCGCCGGGCATACCTACACGATCTACATCGCGGGCCCGGCCAGCGCGCCGCGCAGCATCGTTGCGCAGGACAACTGAGGAATTGACCGCCGTCCGGCGTCGCCATCCCGAGCGGGCGCGACGCTCCGGCGCACGCTCCGGAACCGACATGCGCGGCCGCCTCCTTCTCTGCGCCTTGTGCTCCCTGCTCGCCCTCGCGCCTGCCGGTTGCAACACCGGCCAGGGCGTCAGCAACGGCAGCACGCACGGCTCCGTGCGCGCGATCAACGTCATCCCGAATGCCGGCGCGGCCCTGAACTTCACCTTCGACAACAAGTCGCTGATCACCGGACTCGGTTTCGAGTCGATGACCGAATACCAGACGATCGACAGCGGCAGCCGCAGGATCCAGGTCATGGTCGCGGGCAGCTCGACCGACGCGATCGATACGACGCTCAACTTCCTCGCCGACAACGACTACACCTATATCGCATTCGGCCCGGTCAGCGCCGCCGGAGCGTTGATCGTCGACGACAGCGTTATCGTCGACCCCGGCGCGGGCAAGTTCGCGCTTCGAGTGATCAACGGTGCCAGCAACAACGCTCTCGTCGATGTCTATGTCACGCCGCCCGGCGTGGACCTGAACACGGTGGCGCCGAGCGTCGCCGGGGTCACCTACGGCGCGGTGAGCGGGTTCGCCAACATAGACGCCGGCAGCATGGAGTTGCGCGTCACGCCGACCGCTTCCAAGCAGGTCATCTACGATTCGACCGCGCAGACGTTCGGCGAGCGGGCGCAGATCGAAGCGGTGGTCTATTCGCGCGGCAGCAGCTCGCTGGTCAATGTCGCGCTGCTCAAGATCGACGACAGGGGAACCGGGTCGATCGCGAACAGCAACCTTGCCCGCTTCAAGGCGGTCAACGGCTCCTCGGTCGGCTCACCGCTCAACGTGTTCGTCGACGGGGACCTGGCGTTGTCGAACATCCCGTACGCGGCGGCATCGACCTACGCGACCGTCGCCGCCGGGACGCGCAGCCTGACCGTCGAGGCGACCGCGACCCCGGGCGCCACGCTGCTCTCGCTCGCGCCGAGCTTTGCGCCGGCGACCGACAGCACGATCACGCTGACCGGCCCGGCCGGCGCGCTGACGGCGACGGTGTTCAACGATGCCAATTCACCACCGAAGCCCGGACGAGCCCGCGTTCGCGTCGTCAACAGCTCGGCCGACGTTGCGGCCCTCGACGTGTTCATCAATTTCAGCCGGCAGATCTCGGGCCTGGCGATGCACACGGCATCGACCGGCGTCGAGCTCGACGCCGATCCGACCTCGGGCACGACGTACGAATTCGATTTCAACGTCAGCGGATCGAGCCAGACGATCCTCCAGCTGCCGGCGGTGACGCTGCAAGGAGGCAGGCTCTACTCGATCTACCTGGTCGGGCCGGCGGCGGCCCTGTCGGCTGTCGTGGTGCCCGATAATTAGGCCGCGTCGCGCGCGGCGCAAGGCGCGCGCCGGCACGAGGGAGGTGCGATGATCGACCCGACGCTGGCGTCGTACGGCGCGCTGCTTCTGCGCGTCGCGCTGGGCGTGCTGTTCCTGGCGCACGGGCTGCTCAAGCTGCTGGTGCACAAACCTGCCGGCACCGTCGCCTACTTCCAGTCGCTCGGCCTGCCCAAGGCGTTTGCCTACCTGTCGATGGCCGCAGAGATCGGCGGCGGAGCGGCGCTGATCTTCGGCATCGTGCCGCGCTACGTCGCGCTGGTGCTGATCCCGCTGATCGTGGGCACGATCGTCACCGTTCACGGTAGGAACGGCTGGATGTTCACCAACAAGGACGGCGGCTGGGAGTATCCCGCCTTCTGGGCAGTCGCGCTGGCGGTGCAGTTTCTGCTCGGCGACGGCGCGTGGGCGCTGCTGCCGTCGCCGCATTTCTGACCAATCCGCGGCGCCCCGCCGCGATCGCCGGATCTCCGACCGGGCAGTGAACGACAGGAAGTCGCAGTCGCTCGACGACTCCGGATTTGCGGCGCATACGCCGATGATGCAGCAATACCTGCGCATCAAGGCGGAGCACCCGGACAAGCTCGTGCTCTATCGCATGGGCGACTTCTACGAGCTTTTCTACGACGATGCGCAGCGCGCGGCGCCGTTGCTCGACATCACGCTGACCGCGCGCGGGGCCTCCGCCGGCGCGCCGATCCCGATGGCCGGAGTTCCGTACCACGCGGTCGACCAATACCTGGCGAAGCTGGTGCGTCTCGGGCAGTCGGTCGCGGTCTGCGAGCAGATCGGCGACCCGGCCCAGGCCAAGGGGCCGGTCGAGCGTCGCGTCACCCGCGTCGTCACGCCGGGCACGCTGACCGATGCGGGGCTGCTCGACGGCAAGCGCGACTGCCTGTTGCTGGCGATCCATACAGGCGGCGGCCGCGCCGGTCTGGCATGGCTCGACCTCGCCGGCGGCCGCCTGCACCTGCGCGACGCCGCGATCGCCGAGGCTCCCGAGCTGGTCGCGCGGATCGGGCCGAGCGAGATACTGCACGCCGAAGGCAGCGGGCCGACGGTGCAGAACGGCGCACCGGTACGCGCGCTGCCGCCGTGGCGCTTCGACGGCAGCGCCGCCGCGCGCCGCCTGTGCGAGCAATTCGGCACTCGCGATCTGGCGGCGTTCGGCGCCGACGATGCGCCGCTGGCGATCGCGGCCGCCGGCGCGCTGCTCGAGTATGCGCAAGCTGCGCAACAGACCGCGCTGACACACCTCAACACGCTCTCGGTCGAGCGCGGCGCCGATACGCTGGCGCTCGATGCCGCGACGCGGCGCAATCTGGAGATCACCGAAACGCTGCGCGGCGATCCGACGCCGACGCTCTTGTCGCTGCTCGACGGCTGCACCACCAATGCCGGCAGCCGGCTGCTGCGCGGCTGGCTCACCCAGCCGCTGCGCGCGCAGCAGGCCGCGGCGGAACGGCAGGCTGCGATCGCCGAGCTGCTCGAAGCGCGCGCTGCGCGGGCCGGACTGCGCAA
>DATEFZ010000140.1:0-13086 GCA_035280325.1 Casimicrobiaceae bacterium | reverse complement strand
GGCTTGCCGGGATCCCCCCGCCGTAGCGTCGCGCCTCGGAACGTGCGCAGCGAAGGCGGGGGCCGCCTGCTGCGCGGTCGCATCCCCGCGCCAGGATCGCGCGGGGCCCCTGCTCCGCGCTCCGCAGGCGTGGCCCGAAGCGACGCGAAGCCAATGGTAGTCTCCCTTGGCGAGCGGCGCGACAAAGCAGATCGCCCCTCATTTGCCAACTGAGGCCCCGTCCCGTCCGGGTTTCGCCGCAATGGCCTCATCTGCGTCGTTGCGCGACTTGCGAATACGCCAAGCTATTCGCTGCGCCGCGACGCCTCGCATCTGAAGCCATTGCGGCGGAAACGCGGCTCATGTGGGACTTGTTCAAAGGTTCCTTAGGCATCAGGTTAGCAACCGCGCGAGTATGCCACGGTAGATCGCGGCCAGCGGCTCGAGATCGGCGACCGCGACACGCTCATCGACCTGGTGGATCGACGCGTTGACCGGACCCAGCTCGACCACCTCGCTGCAGATCCTGGCGATGAACCTGCCGTCGGACGTGCCGCCGGTGCAGGAGATCGCCGGCGCGATACCGCAGGCCTCGCGCACGGCCTGACCGACGACGTCGACCAGGCGGCCTCGCGGCGTGAGATACGGGTCGCCCGATCCGGTCCAGCGCATCTCGTAGTCGAGCCCGTGTCCGCGCAGCACCGACTCCAGCGCGCGCTCCAGATCGGCGCGGCTGCTGGTCGGCGCATGGCGGAAATTGAAATCGAGCTCCAGCGTACCGGGAATGACGTTGCCGGCGCCGGTGCCGGCGTGGATGTTCGAGACCTGCCAGGTGGTCGGCGGAAAATATTGGTCGCCGTCGTCCCAGCGCCTGGCCGCGAGCTCGGCGATCGCCGGCGCCGCGAGGTGGATCGGATTCCTGGCGAGGTGAGGATAAGCGACGTGGCCCTGCACGCCGCGCACGACGAGCTTCCCGGAAAGCGTACCGCGACGGCCGTTCTTGATCATATCGCCGAGGCGTTCGACCGACGAGGGCTCGCCGACGATGCAGTAGTCGAGCTTTTCGCCGCGTCGCTCGAGCCCCTCGACGACGCGGACGGTGCCGTCGGTCGCCGGACCTTCCTCGTCCGAGGTGAGCAGCACCGCGATCGACCCGGCGTGCCGCGGCTTCTCGGCGACGAACCGCTCGATCGCCACGACGAAGGCGGCGAGCGACGACTTCATGTCCGCAGCGCCGCGGCCGTACAGGTAGCCGTCGCGGACCGTCGGCTGGAACGGGTTGGAACGCCAGGCCTCGAGCGGCCCGGTCGGAACGACGTCGGTATGGCCGGCGAAACAGACGGCCGGCGCTGCGCTGCCGCGCCTCGCCCACAGGTTGGTGACGCCGTTGCCGGCGACGGTCTCGCAGCGGAATCCGCTCGCCGCGAGGCGCTCGGCGAGCAGCGTTTGGCAACCGGCGTCGTCCGGCGTCTGCGAGCGGCGCCCGATCAGCTCGCGCAGCAACGCGAGCGTCGGTGCGTCCGACGAGCCCGCAGGCGCGCGGGGGCTCGCCGCTTCAGGGCCGATTGAGGAACTCCGGATCGATTTCCAGCTTGACGAAGTCGCGCGAAGTGTCCGACGCGATCGGTGCGTCTTCGGTGGCTTCGACGCGGGTCGTCGGCGAGTTCTGGTTGACCAGCCACGCCAGGTTGGTCGGCGAATCGGCGGCAACCATCGCCTCGTCGTACGAGATGACGCCGTCGAGGTGCAGCCGGCAGAGCGCCTGCTCGAAGGTCTGCGATCCCGGGTACAGGCTCTGTTCCATCGCTTCCTTGATCTGGGTGATCTCGCCGTTCTTGATCAACTCCGCGATCAGCGAGGTATTGAGCAGTATCTCGACCGCCGGCTGCAGCTCGCCCTCCTTGTTGCGCACCAGCCGCTGCGAAATGATCGCGCGCAGGCCGATCGACAGGTCCGACAGCAGGCCGGAGCGCGCGTCGTAGGGAAACATGTTGATGATCCGCGACATCGCGTGGTAGCTGTTGTTGGCGTGCAGCGTCGACAGGCACAGGTGACCGGTCAGCGTGTGCAGCAGCGCGTGCTGCATCGTCTCGCGGTCGCGCACCTCGCCGATCATGATCAGGTCCGGGGCCTCGCGCAGCGCATTCGGCAGCGCCTTGTGGTAGCCCTGCGTGTCGATCCCGATTTCGCGTTGGTTGACGATCGACTGCTTGTGCTCGAACAGGTACTCGATCGGGTCCTCGAGCGTGAGGATATGGCCGGAGCGATTGCTGTTGCGATAGTCGATCATCGCCGCCAGCGTGGTCGACTTGCCCGAGCCGGTCGCGCCGGCAATCAGGACCAGCCCGCGCTTCTCCATCACCAGGCTGAGCAGCACCGGCGGCAACCTGAGATCCTCGAACGGCGGCACGTGGCTCCGGACGTAGCGGATGACCATCGAGATCGTGCCGCGCTGGCGGAAGATATTGATCCGGAAGTTGCCGACGGCGCGGTCGAGGTACGAGAGGTTCATCTCCATCTCGTTCTCGAACTCGCGGGCCTGCTCCTTGCTCATCAACTCGTAGGCGATGCGGCGCACGGTTTCGACATCCATCGGCTGGGTCGATATGGCCGAGACCAGCCCGTTGATCTTGATGTTTATCGGCGCGCCGCACGAGATGAACAGGTCGGAGGCCTGCTTTTCCGCCATCAACTTGAACAATCGGTCCAGGTACATGATTTTTGCCCCGGGTCAGGAATCGGGTGGCAGCCGCCGCTGCCCGCTTGTCGACAACAATCTTGACAATGTCATTAATTGACAAGAATAACCAAGGACGGGCAAAGTAACAACTGGCGTGGCCGTTCGCGGTTCCGACCTGTTGCAACGGCCCCAAGCACTCCCGGACCCTCATTCCATGCTCGCCATCATCGGCGGCAGCGGGCTCACCCGCCTGTCCACGCTCGCTGTCGCCCACCGCGAGGTCGTCCGCACCCCTTACGGCGAGCCGTCGTCGGCGCTGCTGTTCGGGCAGATCTCGGAACGGGATGCCTTGTTCCTGGCCCGACACGGCCACGGCCACACGATTCCCCCGCATCGCGTCAATTACCGCGCCAATCTCTGGGCGCTGAAGGAGCGCGGCGCCACGGCGATCCTGGCGGTGGCCTCGGTCGGCGGGATCGCCGCCGACTATCGTCCTGGCGACCTGGTGCTGCCGCATCAGCTGATCGACTACACCAGCGGACGCGAGAGCACCTTCTTCGACGGCAGCGACCGGAAAGTCGTGCACGTCGATTTCACCGAGCCCTATGCGCACCGGCTGCGCGAATGCTGCCTGGCGGCGGCCGCGGCGGCGGCGATCCCGCTGCACGATGGCGGCGTCTACGCCGCGGTGTCGGGGCCGCGGCTGGAGACCGCGGCCGAGATCGATCGCCTGGAACGCGACGGCGCGACGATGGTCGGTATGACCGGGATGCCCGAGGCGGCGCTGGCCCGCGAGCTGGACATCGACTACGCGACCATCGCGGTGGTGGTCAACCCGGCGGCAGGGCGCCGCGAGAGCGTCCACGCCGTATCGATGGCCAGCATCGCCAGCGTGCTGGAGACTGCGATGGACAAGGTGAGGCTGTTGATCGATCGCGCGGTGGAGCGCGTCCGATGATCCGCGACATTCTGCGCATGGGCGACCCGCGCCTGCTGCAGCGCTCGAGCGAGGTCGAGCGTCTGGGCACGCCCGAGCTCGCCGCGCTGGTCGCCGACCTGCGCGAGACGATGATCGCCGCCACGGGGGCCGGCCTCGCGGCGCCGCAGATCGGAGTCGGCCTGCGGGTCGTCATCTTCGGCTTCGAGCACAACGATCGCTACCCGGACGCCGAGCCGGTCCCGTACACCGAGCTGGTCAACCCGGTGCTTGTGCCGCTGTCCGATGAAACCGAGGAGGGGTGGGAGGGCTGCCTGTCGGTCCCGGGCCTGCGTGGCCGGGTGCGGCGCTACGCGCGCCTGCGCTACAGCGGCTTCGATCCCGCCGGCGGGCGGATCGAGCGCGAGGCGACCGGCTTCCACGCCCGCGTCGTGCAGCACGAATGCGACCATCTGGACGGCATCCTGTACCCGATGCGCATGGACGACATGCGCATGTTCGGCTACACCGACATCCTCTTTCCCGACGTCGCGACGCCCGACGACTGACGCGTCGACTTCCGGTTAAAGTATGCGAAGCTCCTCGTAGAGCGCGGTCTCGAGCTTCAGCCGCGCCGCGTCGTCGTGCAGCCGCGCGCCATCGAGCAGGAAGACGTCCTCGGCGCGCTCGCCCAGCGTGTTGATCTTGGCGCTTTCGACATTGATGTTGGCCGTCGCCAGCGCGTAGGCGATCCGCGCCAGCAGACCCGGCCGGTCGCCGGCGACGATCTCGAGGATGAAGTGGGTGCCCTTGTCGTCGGGGAAGATGCTGACCTCCGGCGACAGTGGAAAGTGCTTCAGGTGGCGGCTCACCCGACCTTCCGGCGGTGGCTCGAGCGGACCCTGAGCGGTCAGCACGCGGCCGAGCTCGAATTCGACATAGCTGATCGCCTCGCGGTAGCCGGTGTTCGGCTGCCCCGGATCGTGGACGATGAAGGTGTCGAGCGCATAGCCGTGGCGGGTGGTGTGGACCTTCGCCTCCAGGATCGACAGTTGGGCGCGACCCAGAAAGCCGCAGATCCGCGCGAACAGCGCCTTCTGGTCGGGCAGATAGACCATGATTTGCAGCCCGGCGCCGTCGCGCCCGAGCCTGGCCTTGATCACCGGCTGTCGCCCGTCGCTGCGGGTGTAAAGCTGGCGGGTGTGCCAGGCGATGTCCTCGGCGCCGTGGCGCTGGAAATAAACGCTGTCGAGCTGTTGCCACAGCTTCGCTTCGGCGCCTTCGGGCACGGCGTAGAGGCGGAGCTGGCGCATCGCCTCGGCGCGTCGCGCCTCGATGCTGTCCGGCGTGCGTGCCGCACCCGCCCCGCGGGAAAGCCGCGCGCTGGCGGCGTTGAACAGGTCCTCGAGCAATTTCGCCTTCCACGCGTTCCAGACCCGCGGGCTGGTGCCGCGAATGTCGGCCACCGTCAGCAGATAGAGCGCGGCCAGGCGCCGCGCCGAGCCGACCTTGTCGGCGAACGCGGCGACGATCGCGGGATCGGTGATGTCCTGCTTCTGCGCTGTCGCCGACATCGTCAGATGCTGCTCGACCAGCCACGCCACCAGGTCGGTATCCTCGCGCGACAGGCCGTGCTGCCGGCAGAAGCGCCGCGCGTCGACCTTGCCCAGCGTCGAATGGTCGCCGCCGCGCCCCTTGGCGATGTCGTGGAACAGCCCGGCCGCGTACAGCACCTCGGGCCGCGCGAAATCGGCGATCAGCCGCGAGCACAGCGGGTATTCGTGCGCGTGCTGCGGCTCGGTGAACCGGCGCAGGTTGCGGATCACCATCAGGATGTGCTCGTCGACCGTGTAGACATGGAACAGGTCGTGCTGCATCTGGCCGACGATGCGCCCGAACACTGGCAGGTAGCGGCCGAGGATGCCGTACTGGTTCATCCGCCGCAGCTCGTGGGTGACGCCGCGCGACTGGCGGAGGATGGCGATGAACCGCGCTCGATTGGCCGGATCGCGGCGAAACGCCGCGTCGACGAGCGAGCGGTTGCGCCACAGCGCGCGCAGCGTTCGCGCCGACATGCCCTTGAGCTCGGGGTGCTGCTGCAAGGTGAGAAAGCTGTCGAACATCGCCGCCGGGCGCCGGACGAAGAGCTCGTCATCGACCAGGTCGAGCAGCTCGTCGACCGCCTGGAACTCGGCATCGATAGGCCGCGTCGCGACCTCCGCCGGGAACAACCTGGCGTGCAGGTTCTGCAGCAGCACGACGCTCAGCTGGCGAATCGACTTGGCGGCGCGGTAGTAGCGCTGCATCAGGAGCTCGGAGGCGCGCCGGTGCGGCGTGTCGGCGAGACCGTATTCGCGGGCCAGCGCCGCCTGCACATCGAACACCAGCCGATCTTCGCGGCGTCCGGCCAGGTAATGCAGGCGGATGCGCAGGTCGGACAAGAGCCGTTCCTGGCGCGCGATGTCGCGCGCCTCCGCCGGCGTCATCAACCCGCGCGCGGCCAGCTCGCGCCACGAGCGTCCAAGGTTCGCGGCGCGGGCGATCCAGACGATCGTCTGCAGGTCGCGCAATCCGCCCGGGCTCTCCTTGAGGTTGGGCTCGAGGTTGTACGCAGTGTCCTGGTAGCGCAAGTGTCGCTGCTGCTGCTCGAGCGCCTTGGCCTCGTAGAAGGCGCGGATGTCGATCGCCGCGGCGACCCGCTGCCGCAACTGCGCGTACAGCGGGCGCGACCCGGCGAGCAGCCGGTGCTCGAGCAGGCTGGTGCGGATGGTGACGTCGGCGGCCATCTCGCTCTCGCACTCGCCGACGGTGCGCACTGCATGCGCCGCCTCGAGTCCGGCATCCCAGATCGCGCCGATGAAGCGCTCGATCGCGCGCGCCGTAGCATCGGCGACCGGCGAATGCGGCACCAGGATCAGCACGTCGATATCGGAGTGCGGGAAGAGCTGGCCGCGGCCGTAGCCGCCGACCGCGACCAGCGCGCAACCGGGGGGCGCGCCGATGTCCTGCCACAGGCCGAGGAGCGCGCGGTCGACCAGCCGCGAGTGCGCGGTCAGCAGCCTGCGCGGCGAGCGTGCGGCGACGAACGCGGCACGGATCGCCTCGCGTCCCCGGCCAAGCTCGCGCTTCCACCGCGCCGCGGACAGCGGAGCGGTTGCTGTCGCGACCGCGGCGGGCGCAGCCACGGCAGGCGCTAGGACTCTGCCCGCGGCGGCGGCGGTGCGCCGGCCGACAAGGTCAGCACCTCGTAGCCGCCATCGGTCACCAGCACCGTGTGCTCCCACTGCGCCGACAGGCTGTGGTCGGCGGTGACGATCGTCCAGCCGTCGGCGAGTCCACGGATGCCGGCACGGCCGGCGTTGATCATCGGCTCGACGGTGAAGATCATCCCCGCCTGCAGCTTGAGCCCGGTGCCTGCGCGACCGTAGTGCAGCACCTGCGGTTCCTCGTGGAAAGCCCGGCCGATGCCGTGCCCGCAGAATTCACGTACTACCGAGAAGCCCTGCCCTTCCGCATAGCGCTGGATCGTCGCGCCGATGTCACCGAGGCTCGCGCCGGCCCGCACCACGCGTATGCCGCGCCACATCGCCTCGAAGGTCGCCTCGCACAGGCGCCTGGCCTGGATGGTCGGTGTTCCGACGTAGAACATGCGGCTGGTATCGCCGTGAAAGCCGTCCTTGATGACCGTGACGTCGACGTTGACGATGTCGCCGGGCTTCAGGACCTTGTCGCCGGGGATCCCGTGGCAGACGACATGGTTGACCGAGGTGCAGATCGACGCCGGATAAGGGCGATGGCCGGGTGGCGCATAGTTGAGCGTCGCCGGCACGACGTGCTGCACGTCGACCTGGTAGGCGTGGGCGATGCGATCGAGCTCGCCGGTGCTGATTCCCGGGCGCACGTGCGGCGCGATGAAGTCGAGCAGCTCCGAGGCGAGCCTGCCGGCCACCCGCATGCGATCGATTTCCTCGGCGGTCTTAATCGAAACGGACATCATTCTTTCCGCGGCTCGGTACACGGCATTTCCCCCGGGGCCCGCCGGTCCGTCACGCCCGCAACAGCTCGTTGATGCTGGTCTTTGCCCGCGTCCGCGCGTCGACCTGCTTGACGATCACCGCGCAGTACAGGCTGCAAGCGCCTTCCGACGACGGCAGGCTGCCGGCGACGACCACCGAGCCGGCCGGGACCCGGCCATAGCCGATTTCGCCGCTCGCCCGATGGTAGATCTTCGTGCTCTGGCCGATGAACACGCCCATGCCGAGCACCGAGTTCTCCTCGACGATGACGCCCTCGACGACCTCGGAGCGGGCGCCGATGAAGCAGTTGTCCTCGATAATGGTGGGGTTGGCCTGCAGCGGTTCCAAGACCCCGCCGATGCCGACGCCGCCCGAGAGGTGGACGTCCTTGCCGATCTGCGCGCACGAGCCGACGGTGGCCCAGGTATCGACCATCGTGCCGCTATCGACGTAGGCGCCGATGTTGACGTAGCTCGGCATCAGCACGACATTGGGCGCAATATACGCACCGCGCCGCGCCACCGCCGGAGGCACGACGCGCACGCCCGCCGCGGCGAACGCCTGATCGTCGAAGGCGGCGAACTTGGTCGGCAGCTTGTCGTAGAAGCGAAACGGCGCCGCCGGCGCAGCCAGTCCGATCGGCGCGCTTTCGCTCAGCCGAAACGACAGCAGCACCGCCATCTTCAGCCATTGATGGGTGACCCAGCCGCCGTCGCGCTTTTCGGCCACCCGCAGGCGGCCGGCGTCGAGCCCGGAGATCACCTCGGCGACCGCATCGCGGACCGCGGCCGGCGCCGCCGCCGGCGAGAGCTCGCCACGTCGCTCCCAGGCCGATTCGATCGTCTGCTGGAGAGTGTTCATCGCGGGCGCGTGATGCGCCCAAGGGCGCGGGTCAAACCGTCATTTTACCTGCTGCGCGGGGAACGAGGCCGATGGCCGGGCGCGTCGTCTGGTCGCCACGGCTGGAGAAAGAAATCCCCCGGGAAGGCGTCCGAGCCACCTGAGGTAGACTTCCGCCACACCCGAGTGAAACAAGTTGCGCGGGGGACCTGAGCAGCGTCAAAAGGGGCCACTTCAAGAGCCTGCGCTATCGATGTCCCGCCGCGGTCTCGCGTGGCGGCGACCCTCCTGCCGGTGAAAGACCACACCTTGCCGATGAAGGCGGATTCCCGAATATTTGTCGCCGGCCACCGAGGTCTTGTCGGCAGCGCGATCTCGCGGTTGCTGCTCGCCGATGGCTATCGTCACCAGATCACGCGGACCCGCGCCGAACTGGACCTGGCAAATCAGGCGGCCGTCGATGCCTTTTTCGGAGCGGAACGCCCCGAGTACGTATTTCTGGCCGCCGGAATGGTCGGCGGAATAGGCGCCAACGATCGCTATCCGGCCCAGTTCATCTACGCCAATCTGATGGTCGAGTCGAACGTCATTCACGCAGCGTGGAAATACGGCGCCAGGAAGCTCTGCTTCCTTGGGTCGTCGTGCATTTATCCCAAGCTGGCAGCGCAGCCGATCAACGAGGAGTCGCTCCTCACCGGCGCGCTCGAGCCGACCAACGAGTGCTATGCGGTGGCGAAGATCGCCGGGATCAAGCTGTGCCAGGCGTATCGGCGGCAATACGGATTCGATGCCATCAGCGTCATGCCGACGAACCTGTATGGTCCGGGCGATAATTTTCATCCCGAAAATTCACACGTGCTCCCCGCGCTGATGCGGCGCTTTCACGAGGCGAAATTGCGCCGCGATGCGGAGGTTGCTATCTGGGGTACCGGAACGCCGCGCCGGGAGTTCTTGCATGTGGACGATCTTGCCGGAGCGGTGATCTACCTCATGCGCACTTACTCGGCCGGCGATGTCGTCAACATCGGCATCGGGCAAGACTTGTCGATCCGCGAGCTCGCAGGAATCGTCGCGGCCACGGTGGGCTACGCCGGCCGCATCGTGACAGACCCGTCCAGGCCCGACGGAGTCCCGCGCAAACTGCTCGACAGCTCTCGTCTGCGCGCACTCGGCTGGCAGCCACGCGTCACGCTGGTTGACGGACTGCGCGACACCTACCGCTGGTTCGTGGCTAACCAGGCCTCGCTTCGAGGATAGCGCGCACGAATGAAGGCGATCGTGCTGACCTGCGATAGATTTCGCGCGGTAACCGACCATATGACTTTAAAGTATGCACGGTTGTGGCCGGGCCATCCCTTTCGCTTTCGCGTCCCTTATCAGGAAGTGGCCCGAACAATTGCTGACGATAGGGTCGAGTACAGGAAAACCCCAAGCCCCATCAAGGCAACCGTGCTTGCGCTCCTGGCTGACCTCGATGACGAAGAGCTGATCTACTGGTGCATCGACGACAAGTACCCGATAAAACTCGACGTGCCGAGAATCGAAGGCACGTTGCGCTGGCTTGTCGGTCAAGACCCGTCGACCATCAGTGGGCTATTGTTCTGTCGCTGCAGGAAGATGTGGGACAGTCGATTCCTGACGGGCCGGACGCTCGTTGACGACGACGCCAACGTCTATCTGGAAAGAACCGGATACGCACAGATATGGCTGCACCAGTTTCTGCGGGTGAAAGTGTTGCGGCACCTCTTCGAGGCGATGCCCGATTCCATTCCTGTCCCCAGAGCGATGGATCAACTGAAGAAAAGGATCGCGAAGCCCCTGTCGCACCGCGTCTTCGTCGGAAGTCGGAATGCTGCCGTGTTCGGCGAGAGCACCTCGCATGGAGTCCTGACGCAGAATTGCTACAGGAGCATCCTCGAAAATGGCCTCGCTCCGCCGAGCTGGTGTTCGACGACGACCGGCGAAGAGATCGTCATGGGAAGCCTCGAGAGCTGAATTGCAGCCGTGGCTTCCCGTCGCGGCCTCTTCGATCGCTTCGCTACATCGCCTTGAACAGATGCGCGAAGGTGCGGCTGACGGTCAGCGGCTCCTTGCGATCCTTGAGCACGATCAGCGGCTGATCGCGGTGATCGCGCTCGACGCGAGCGATCGCCCGCAGGTTGACGATCGTTCCCCGGTGCACCTGCCAGAACGACTCCGGATCGAGCTCGTCGAACAGCTCCTTGATCGTCTTGCGAATCAGCGCGTCGCCGCTGGCGGTGACCACTCGCGTGTACTTGTCCTCGGCCCGGAAATAACAGATATCGTCGACCGGGATCAGCTTGATCGTCGGACCGAGCGAGGCTTTGATCCAGCGCAACGGCCCGCTCGCGCCCCGCGAGGCGAGCTGCTGCAGGATCTGCGACAGGTCGGCCGGCGGTCCCGCCAGCCGCTGCTTCAGCCGGTCGACGACCTTGACGACGCGCTCGGCGGTGACCGGCTTCAGCACGTAGTCGATCGCGCCGCGTTCGAAAGCCTCGATCGCGTAGTCGTCGTACGCGGTCACGAACACGACATGGCAGGCGTCGCCGATCGCGGCGGCGACGTCGAGGCCGTCCCTGACCGGCATGCGGATGTCGAGAAAAGCGACTTCCGGCTCGAGCTGGGCCGCCAGCGCGAGCGCTTCGCCGCCGTTCTCGGCTTCGCCGACGATCGCGAGCTCGGGCCACGCCTCCACGAGCCGCGTGCGGAGCTGCGCGCGCAGCATCGGCTCGTCCTCGGCGATAAGCGCCGTGACCCGCCTAGGCAGCCATTGCCGCTTCATGCGGTACCTCGATCGTGGCCCGTGCGCCGCGGCCGGGGTCGGCCTGCAGTACGAAGCGCGCCCTGGCTCCGTAGAGCGCCTGCAGCCGCGCCCGCAGGTTGCTCAAGCCGACGCCGCGGCCGATTTCGCCGGCCATGCCCTGGCCGTCGTCGCTGATGGTCACCTGCAGCGAATTGCCCTCGGTCCGCGCCTCGATCCGGATCGTGCCGCCGGCGGCCTTGGGCTCGATGCCGTGCCTGACCGCGTTCTCGACCATCGACATCAGCAGCATCGGCGCCAGCGGCGCCGCGCGTAGCGATTCGGGCACCGCGATGGAAAATCGAAGCCGCGACCCCATGCGCATCTGCATGATCGACAGGTAGGCTTGCGCGAGGTCGACCTCCTGACCCAGCGTCGAGCTGTTCGAGCGCAGCTGCGGCAGCGCGGTGCGAAGATACGCCAGCAGATGTCCGAGCATCTGTCCGGCCCTCGGCGGGTCGGTCTCGACCAGGAACTGCACCGAAGCGAGCGTGTTGAACAGGAAATGCGGCTCGACCTGCGCCTGCATCAGCTTGAGCTGCGCTTCGATCGCCTGTTTCGACAGCAGGTTGCGGTCGGCTTCGCCGCGCAGGATGTCGGCGCGAGCTCGCGCCTCGCGGAACTTGAGCAGGAAGAAGAGGCCGACGAAAAGGCCGTTGGTGAAGCCGCTGAAGGCGGTCCAGGCGAACTGGCCCGCGCGGTCGACGAGCTCCTGCCAGGCGTACATGTGCAACAGCGGTATCTTGACCACGACCAGCAGCGAGAAACCGACGATCGTCCCAACCGCCACGGCGATGACCAGGCGCCAGATCGGGCGGGCTTGCTCCCAGGGGCGGGCGGCGTTGACTGCATAGGCGATCGACAGGCCGAAGCACTGGGCGGTGATCAGCGGATGCCAGAACGGACGCGGACTGTCGATCCACAGAATCGCGGCAAAGCCGAAATTGATCGCTAGGATCAGCGCGATCGACTGCCACGACACGCCGCGCAGCCCGGAGAGCGCGGCGAACGGCGGGCGCAGGGATTGTGTGCTCGACATTGCCGCCGATTGTACCGTCGGCCGGCTCGATGTTCCGGCCCTGCGATGGAAAGGCGTCGACCCCGACGAAGCGCGCGTCCCGGGGAGCGAAGCGCCTTAGGTTCCTTATCCGCCGGCGAAGCGGACCAGCCGGTCGATGCCCTCGGCGCACTGGTCGAAGTCGGCGACCAGCGCGATGCGGACGTATCCGGCGCCCGGATTTACACCGCCCTGCGGGCGGCCGAGATAGCTTCCCGGCAGCACGCTGACGGCTTCGCTCCGGTACAGCCGGCGCGCGAAATCGGCGTCGTCGCCGCCGACACGGGCCCAGAGGTAGAACGCGGCGTCGGGCTGCGGCGCGGCAAGCACCGCGTCGAGCCGCGGCGCCAGCTCGGCGAACTTCCTCGCATAGAGCGCGCGGTTGGCCCGGACATGCGCTTCGTCCTTCCAGGCCGCGATGCTGGCGGCGGCGACCGCCGGCGACATCGCCGAGCCGTGGTAGGTGCGGTAGAGCAGAAATGCCTCGACCAGCGCCGCGTCGCCGGCGATGTAACCCGAGCGCAGCCCCGGGCAGTTCGAGCGCTTCGACAGGCTGCCGAACACCACCAGCCGCGGCCAGCCGTCACGACCGAGCGCAGCGGCGGCGGTCAGCGCGCCGAGCGGCGGCTTTGCTTCGTCGCAATAGACCTCGGAATAGCACTCGTCCGACGCGATGACGAAACCGTGGCGATCGGACAATTCGAACAGCCGCCGCCACTCGTCCACACCCGTCACCCGCCCGGTCGGATTGTCGGGCGAGCAGACGTAGACGAGCTG
>DATEFZ010000139.1:0-7483 GCA_035280325.1 Casimicrobiaceae bacterium | reverse complement strand
GCAAGGCGGCTGTCCAGGCCGCCCGCAGCGTCGGCTACACCGGCGCGGGCACGGTGGAGTTCATCGTCGACGGCGAGAATCCCGACGAGTTCTACTTCATGGAGATGAACACCCGGCTGCAGGTCGAGCACCCGGTGACCGAGATGATCACCGGGCTCGACCTGGTCGAGTGGCAGTTGCGGGTCGCCGCCGGCGAGCCTCTGCCGCGCCGGCAGGCCGACCTCGCGATCCGCGGCCATGCGATCGAGACGCGGATCTACGCCGAGGATCCCGATCGCGGCTTCCTGCCGTCGACCGGGCGTATCGCGTACCTCGCCGCGCCGCCGGAGTCGCCGACGGTGCGCATCGACACCGGCGTACGTGCCGGAGACGAGATCAGCCGCTTCTACGACCCGATGCTGGCCAAGCTCATCGTGTGGGGCGAGGATCGCGCCGAAGCGCTGCGCCGCCTGGGCGTGGCGCTGGCGCGCTATCGCGTCGTCGGCGTCGCGACCAACGTCGCGCTGCTGCAGCGGCTGGTCGCGCATCCGGCGTTCGCCGATGCAAGGCTCGACACCGGATTGATCGCGCGACACCAGCACGAGCTCTTTCCGCCGCCCTCGCCGCCTTCGCCGCAGACGCTGGCGCTGGCGGCGCTGGCCGAAGTCGAACGGCTCCGGGCGAGCAGCGCGGCGGCGGCAGCAGCGTCGCCGGATCCGCATTCGCCCTGGCACTCGATCGCCGGCTGGTGGCTCAACAGCGACGCGCACGGCGTCGGCTTCACCTTCGCCGCGCACGACGCCGACTATGCGGTGAACGTGCGCTCCGACGGCGCCGGCTGGCGGGTCGAAGCGCTGGGCAGGACGATGCAGGCGGCAGACCATTCCGGCGCGCTTCCCGCGGTGACGATCGACGGAGTGCGCTGCGCCGGCGAAGTCGTCGCGCTGGGCGACGAGCGATACGTCTTTCGCGAAGGCCGGAACTTTCGCCTGCGGCTGGTCGATCCGCTGGCGCACGCCGCCGACGAACCGGATCAGGGCGGCCATCTGACCGCGCCGATGTCGGGCACGATCATCTCGGTGCTGGTCAAGCCCGGCGACTCGGTCACCCGCGGCGCGCCGCTGCTGGTGCTCGAGGCGATGAAAATGGAGCACACGATCGCGGCCCCGGCCGACGGACAGGTCAGCGCGGTGCACTTCGCCGAAGGCGATCAGGTGCGCGAAGGCGCTGACCTGATCGATGTCGACGCGACCGGCTCGTCGCCGGCTTGAATCTGCTGTTTCATACCGCCGGCAGCGATGGCGCGCGGTGGCTCGCCGCGCTGGAGCAGGCCTTGCCACAGGCGCGGCTGCGGCGCTGGCCGGAAGCGGCCGACGAGGCGGTCCCCGACGCCGTCGACTACGCGCTGGTCTGGAAGCCGCCGGCCGCGGCCGGGCTCGAGCCGTTTCTCGCCCGCTGCCGCGTGCTGGTCTGCCTGCCGCCGCTGACGAATGAGACGCGCGGTCTGCTCGATCGCCGCACGCTGCCGATGCTGCCGGCGGGGGCGCACGTCGTCAACGTCGCGCGCGGAGCGCTGCTGGTCGACGACGATCTCCTCGCGCGGCTCGAACAAGACAGGCTCGGCGGCGCTACGCTCGACGTTTTTGGCGACGAGCCGTTACCGGCGGCGCACCCTTTCTGGCATCATCCGCGAATCACAGTCACACCACACATATCCGCCGTTACGCTGGTCGAGGCATCGGTGGCGCAGATCGCCGCCAAGATCGCCCGGTTGGAAGCCGGACTGCCGATCACCGGCATCGTCGATCGCGAGCGCCAATACTGATGATGAGCGAGCGAAAACGCGAAGCCACGCTGCCGCAGCGGGTGCGCATCGTCGATGTCGCGCCGCGCGATGGCCTGCAGAACGAGAAGGCATCGGTGCCGACCGAGGTCAAGGTCGGCTTGATCGACCGCCTGACCGACGCCGGGCTGCCGGCGATCGAGACGACCAGCTTCGTGTCGCCGAAATGGGTGCCGCAGATGGCGGACAACGCGCAGGTGATGGCTGCGATCCGGCGCAAGCCGGGCGTGCGCTATCCTGTGCTCACTCCCAATCTCAAGGGTTTCGAGTCAGCGCTGGCGGCCGGCGCCGACGAGGTCGCGGTCTTCGTCGCGGCGTCGGAAACCTTTTCGCAGAAAAACACCAATTGCTCGATCGCCGAGAGCCTCGAGCGAGCACGGCCGGTCGCCGCTGCGGCGAAGGCGAACCGGGTGCGCGTGCGCGGCTACATCTCCTGCGTGCTCGACTGCCCGTACGAAGGCGAGATCGCGCCGTCCGCGGTGCGCGAGCTCGCGGCGGTGCTGTATGCGATGGGCTGCTACGAGGTCTCGCTGGGCGACACCATCGGCACCGGCACCGCCGGCAGGACCAGGAAGCTGATCTCCGAAGTCGCGCACGAGGTTCCGGTCGCGGCGCTGGCCGGGCATTTCCACGACACCTACGGGCAGGCGCTGGCCAACGTCTACGCCGCGCTCGAATCGGGCGTGGCGACCTTCGACAGCTCGGTATCGGGCCTCGGCGGCTGCCCGTACGCCAGCGGAGCGACCGGCAACGTCGCCACCGAGGACCTGCTTTATCTGCTCGACGGCCTCGGCATCGAGACCGGCGTCGACATGACCGGGTTGCGTGTCGCCGGCCGTTATATCAACGATTTCCTCGGCCGGCAGCCGGCCTCGCGCGTCGCGCGCGCGCTCGACGTCCGCTCGCCGCTGGCGGCGGCATGACGCTGTCCGATGACGTCGAAGCCGTCGCCTCGCCCTGCACCAGCGTGTGCGCGATCGATCCGCCGACGGGACTGTGCGCCGGCTGCTATCGGACGATCGACGAGATCGCCGGCTGGATCGATATGGCGCCGCGGGCGAGGCGGGCCGTGATCGCGGTGCTCGGCGACCGGCGCGCGAGGTTCGGCGCGGCGATCGCCGCCCGGCAGCGCGGCGAAGGTGACGGCGATGGCGAGCGCTGACTGGTACTTCGACTTCGTCTCGCCGTTCTCATACCTGCAATGCGAGCGCTTGCCGGCGCTCGAGCGCGCGATACGCATTCGCTACAAGCCGGTGCTGTTCGCGGCGCTGCTCGAAGCGAGCGGCACCCGGGGACCGGCCGAGATCGCCGCCAAGCGCCGCTTCACCTACCAGTTCGTCGTCTGGCAGGCGAAGCGGGCCGGCGTGCCGCTCAAGTTTCCGGCCGCGCATCCGTTCAACCCGCTGCCGCTCCTGCGTCTGGCGGTCGCGGCCGACGGCGACCCCGAGGTCGTGCGCCGGATTTTCCGCTTCGTCTGGCGCGACGGCAGGATCGGCGACCTGCCGATCGAATGGGCCGAGCTCACGACCGAGCTCGACATGCCCGACGCGGCGATGCGCATCGCGTCGGCCGAAGTCAAGCATGCCTTGCGTCGCAACACCGACGACGCGATCGCGCGCGGGGTGTTCGGCGTGCCGACGCTGGCGATCGGCGAAGAGCTGTTCTGGGGCTTCGATGCGACCGAGATGGCCGCCGACTACGTGGCGCAGGGTTGTCGCTTCACCGACCCCGAGCTGACGCGCGTCGCATCGCTCCCGGTCGGCGTCGTGCGCGAGGCGAGCCGGCGCAAGTAGCCACGGCCTCGGGCCTCTCGTTTCAGCGCACGCCGGCGAGCCGCGCTTCGGCCTTCGCGAGCATTGCGACGAACCGTGGATCGTCGCGAAGCGGATCGAGGTCGCTGTCGACCTTGAACCAGTTGACGCCCGGCGCCTGGGCCGTTGCCAGGACCGTGTCGAGAAGCTTCAGCGCTTCGTCGCGCTCGCCGGCCATCGCCATCGCGCAGGCAAGGTTGTACATCAGGTTGAGGTTGCCCGGATCGAGCAGCATCGCCCTGGCCGCCCATTCCTTCGCCCGGTCGGCCTCGCCCAGCACGCTCAGCGCCTTCACTCCGAAGCCCAGCGCCACGCCGTGATCGGGCTCGGCAGCGATCGTCTTCTCGATGCGCGAGAGCGCACGGCGGGCAGCCTGCACCATGGCATCGCGATCGCCCCGGGCTTCGTGGATCTGGATGCTCATGCCCAGCGCCCAGAAGTCGGCCTCGTTGGCCGCCGCGGCCTTTCCCAGGCATTGCAGCGCCTCTTCGTGCCGACGCAACGCGATGAAACAACGCGCCGCCGCGGTGTTGACCTCGTAGTCCTCGGGATCGAGCCGCAACGCGATGGCGTGCTCGGCCAGCGATTCGTCGTAGCGACCCGCGTCGCCGAGAACGCGGCCCTTCGCGGCGTGCGCCTCGGCGAGGTCGGGCGCAAGCGCCAGCGCGCGCTCGGCGGCGTCCCATCCGGTGTCGCTGCCCTTGGTCAGCAGCAGCAGTCGGTTCGACAGCGACACCGCGAGCAGCGCCCAGGCGCGGGCGTAGTCGGGGTCGATCTCGACCGCGCGCTGGCAGAGGCGAACGGTGATGTCGCGGTGGCGCGAGTTGCCGGTGGCGTTGTACTGGCGCGCCATCAGGTAGAGCTTGTAGGCTTCCGGATTGGTCGTCGAGCGCTGCTCGATCGCCCGCTTCTCGGCCGGCAGCAGGGTGAGCTTCAGCGCCTTGACGATCGCCTCGGAGATCTCGTCCTGCAGCGCGAAGATGTCGTCCATGTCGCGGTCGTAGCGCTCGGCCCACAGGTGGCTGTCGCTGGCGCCTTCGATCAGCTGCGCGGTGATCCGCACCCGGTTGCCGACCTTGCGCACGCTGCCCTCGAGGACGTGGCTGACCTGCAGCTTCTCGGCCACCTGCGCGACCGCGATCGTCTTCGACTTGAAGGTGAACGCCGTGTTGCGTGACACGACGGCGAGCGCCGACACCTTGGACAGGTCGGTGATGATGTCCTCGGTGATGCCGTCGCTGAAGTATTCCTGCTCCGGGTCGCCGCTCATGTTGATGAACGGCAGCACGCAGATCGACGGCCGCGCCTTGCCGGCCGGCTTGTCCGGCTTCGATCGCGCCGTCGCCGGCCGGATGGCGAAGACATGCAGCGGGCGCTCGAGATTGCGCACCGCATGCTCGCCCAAGTCGTCGAAATCGAGGGCGATCTTGCCGGAGGCCTGGTCGCGCACCTGGCGCGAGACCGCGACGCCTCCGGCCGGGGCCAGCGCCTGCAGCCGGGCCGCGATATTGACGCCGTCGCCGTAGATATCGTCGCCCTCGACGATCACCTCGCCCAGCGTGACCCCGATCCGGTACCGGATGCGCGCGCCGTCGGGCGCGTCCCGATCGGCCTCGGTCTCGTGCTGGATCTCGGTCGCGCAGGCGAGCGCGGATACGACGCTGGCGAACTCGACCAGCGCGCCGTCGCCCATCAGTTTGACCACCCGACCGCCGTGTGCGGCGACGCGCGGGTCGAAGACGCGCTGGCGGTTCGCCTTCAGCCGCTCCAGCGTCCCGGCCTCGTCGCGCTCCATCAGACCGCTGTAGCCGACGACGTCGGCCGAGACGATCACGGTAAGCCGGCGCTGGATCGATGGGGTCACGATGCGATCGCTGGCGAGAGAACGAAGGGATTCGAGAGCACGAGGCGACAAGCGCGTAAGACTGTAAGCCGCCGCCGGCGAAACGGCAACGCCGGACCTGGCTTTACGAGGCGACGCCTGCGGTCGCTCCGCCGGCCGCGAGCGCCGCGATTTCCGGCTCGCTGAACCCGGCTTCGCGCAGGATCTCGGCCGAATGCTCGCCCTGCGCGGGCGCTGCCCGTGTTATCGCGAACGCGTGGCCGTCGAGCCGAAACGGAGGCGCGTATTGCCTGCCGCCGTCGGGCCCCTCCACGACCATGCCTCGGGCGCGGACCTGAGCGTCGGACAGCGCCTCGTCGAGCGTGAGCACCGGCGTAACGCAACAGTCGACGCCCGAAAGGCGCGCCACCCAGTCGTCCCGCGTGCGGCCGGCCAGCACGGCGGCCAAGACCTTGCGCACGGCGTCGCCTTCGCGTCCGGTCGCGAACTGCCTGGCGACCAGATCGGGCCGCTCGATCGCCTCGCAAAGCGCGCGCCAGAACTGCGGCTCGAGCGCGCCGATCGCGAGATAGCGGCCGTCCCGCGTCGCGTAGACGCCGTAGCAGGGCGCACCGCCAGTCAGAAGGTCCGCTCCGCGCGGAGGCGCGCGTCCGGTCGTCTCGAGCGCGTGCAGCGCGAATATGTTGTGCGCCAGCGCGCCATCGGTCATCGCGACATCGATATGCGCGCCGCGTCCGCTGCGCGCGGCGGCGAACAGCGCCGCCAGAATCGCGGTCGCCGCGCTCATCGCGCCGCCGAGGAGGTCGGCGATCTGCACGTTGGACAGCGCCGGCGGCCCTCCGACAGTCCCGGTCTGGTCGAGCACGCCGGCGTAGCCGAGATAGTTGACGTCGTGGCCGGCGCGATCGCGGTACGGCCCGTCTTGGCCGTAGCCGCTGATCGAGCAGTAGACGATGCGAGGATTATGCGCCGACAGATCGGCGTGGCCGATCCCGAGCCGATCGGCCACACCGGGACGGAAGCTCTCGACGACGACGTCGGCCTGTCGCGCCAGACGCATGAACGCATCGCGGCCGCCGGCCGCCTTGAGGTCGAGCGCGATGCTGCGCTTGTTGCGGTTGACCATGCGAAAGAACGCCGAGGCGACGGCCGGCGTTCGGCCGCCGGCGTCGGGCGAGACGCCCAGCGTGCGAGCGTAGTCGCCGCGGCCGGTGTCCTCGACCTTGACGACGTCGGCGCCGAGGTCGGCCAGGTGCAGCGTGCAGACCGCGCCGGGCAGCAACCGGGTGAGGTCCAGCACGCGCACGCCGGAAAGCGGCGCGCTCATCATGCCCCGTTCCCGTCATCGGGCATCGAGAGCCGCTGCCTGACGGCGCGCGCCGCCGCGAGGGCCTCGTCCCGGGTCGGCGCAACGCAGGTCACGTGCCCCATCTTGCGGCCGCGCCGCGCTTCGCGCTTGCCGTACAGGTGGAGCTTCGCCTGCGGTATCTCGAGCACCGCCCGCCAGTCCGGCTCGCGGCGCTCTTGCGTCGTGCCGGATCCGAACCAGATGTCGCCGAGCAGGTTGACCATCACTGCGGGGCCGTAGCTCCGCGTCTCGCCGAGCGGCAGATCGGCCAGCACGCGCACCTGCTGCTCGAACTGTGAGGTGACGCAGGCGTCGATCGTGTAGTGCCCGCTGTTGTGCGGGCGCGGCGCGATCTCGTTGATCAGCAGACGGCCGCCGTCGACGACGAACATCTCGACGCAGAGCACGCCGCGGTAGTCGAGCGCCGCGGCCACGCGCAGCGCGGTGTCGCGCGCCTCGGCCGCCAGCGCCGGCGGGATGCGCGCCGGGACGATGCTGAGATCGAGAATTCCGTCGCGGTGCCGATTCTCGGCCACCGGCCAGGTCACGGCGTCGCCGGCGTCGTTGCGGGCGACGATCACCGACAGCTCGCAGGCGAGCGCGACGCGCCGCTCGAGCACGCAGGCGCCGCCCATCGCGGCTGACGCCGGCGCGACCCC
>DATEFZ010000138.1:0-3573 GCA_035280325.1 Casimicrobiaceae bacterium | reverse complement strand
AAGTCGCGCGTCGCGTGAGCGCTCATGCCGTGCAGAACGGTCGCAAAAGGCTCGACACTCGGACGTATCGCCGCGGCATAGGCGAAGAGCAGCCCCAGAACCGTCAGCGCGGCGATCCGCGTCGGCCGGCTGTCGATCGCCCCCTCGATGCGACGCATGATGGTTAGCGTCAGTGCCCTCGAGGCCAGCGTCAGAACGATTGCCGCCGCGATTGTCAGCGCGTAAAGGTCGACCGTCGCTTCGAGGTAGCGCGGAAAAAGGACTGCATAGACGATGAGCACCAGACCGAGAAGAGCCAGCAGTGCCCGCGTCAATTTTCGGCAGGTCGCGATCGCGGCCGTGGTCTGACGCTGCAGGGTCTCAAGGAGGACCGCTGCCATTACCAGCGGCACCGCGACGATCGAGTCGACCCGAACCAGGGCTGCCGCGACGAGCAATGCGCCGACCAGGTATCGACCGCGGCCCCGGGTTGCCGCTGCGAACAGAGGGAGCGCGAGCAGGAACGCCATCGCCAGCGGCTCGCTCAACGTGATTCCGGCGATCCAGAGCGAGGAAGGCAAGACCAGTAGCAGCAGCGTCGCCGCAGCACCTATTGCGGCGCCAGCCACCAACCGCACCAGCAGAAAGAAGATTGCGGCGCCGAGCGCAAACACGGCTGCGTTGGCGGCGTAGACGCCTTCGACCCCGAGTATGCCGTGCGCGACCGCCAGCCAGACCGGCCATCCCGAGGGATGTAGCAGGCCGATCGGCGAGTCGACTCCGTTGCAGGCGTTTACGCCTCCCGGGACCACAAACGGCGATTGCCGCCGTTCGGCATGGAGGCTCTTGAACGCACGAGCAGTGCACGCTTCCTGCCGGTACCCCTGGCGCAGCAGCGCGGCGTCGGCGCGGTCGATCGGCGCGTATCGAACGCCGAACGTGCCGCGCTCCGACAGCGCGATCGCGAACTGGGCGTAGATCTGCTGATCGCGACCGGCGCCGAGAGTCTCGTCGCGGCCGCTGGCAGCGATTCCGACGAACGCGAGCGCCGCGAGCGATACGATCAGCTCGGCCGCGCCGAAGCGCGCCGCCGGCTGGTCAGGATCGCGGCGCCAGGCACAAAAAATGATCGCGCTCGCCGCCCAGCCAATGGCGCCGATCCAGCTCGTGTGGAACCATCCGGCGACGGCCAGCAGGACCAGTGCCGGCGTCAGCATTGCCACCCCGGCGATGATTGCCAGGACATGCCGGGCGAGCGCCAAACGGACGAGTCGCCGCGAGAGAACGCCGCGAACGGCAACACGCCCCGCCGTGTAGGCGAAGACGAGAATGCCGGTCGTGGCGACGGCGCCGATCACGTAGGCGCCACCCAGCCGCACTTCCTCTCGGCGCATGACGCGGCTTGAACCGAGGAGCGATGGAACCCCTGCATCATGTTCACCGAAGCAGTCGTTGGCGCCCGCGGAGCAAGCACCGGCAATCTCATCGCCGCCCCACCGCGCCAGGCAAGAGCTTAACCGATTCGGGGCGGCTGATTTGGTATGATGGCCGACGTGCTTCGCGCGTATCTGACGATGACAGGTTCATCGGGCCGCGACTATTCGCCATGCCTGCTCCGAACTTCGTAGGCGCCTGGCGCTACCGCCACTTCATCCTCTCGTCGATCCGCACCGAGTTCCGCGCGCGCTTCGCCCGCAGCAAGCTTGGCGGGCTGTGGATGATCATCCATCCGCTGGCGCAGGCGGCGATATTCGCGTTGGTCCTTGCCGAAGTCATGGGCACCAGACTGCCGGTGGCGGCGGCCGGCGGGCGCTTCGCCTATGCGATGTACCTTCTGTCAGGCATGCTGGCGTGGTCGCTGTTCTCCGAGATCGTCACCCGCTGCCTGACCGTGTTCATCGACAACGGCAACCTGCTCAAGAAGATGCTTTTTCCGCGCATCAACCTGCCGCTGATCATTGCCGGATCGGCGCTGATCAACAACCTGCTGCTGCTGCTGGCGATCCTGCTGGTGTTCGCGTTGGTGGGGCACTTTCCGGGGCCGCGGCTGGCGTGGTTGCCGTTACTGGTGCTGGTCACGCTGCTGCTCGCGCTCGGCGTCGGCCTGCTGCTCGGCGTGTTCAACGTCTTCGTCCGGGACGTCGGGCAGGTCGTGCCGATTGCGCTGCAGCTCGGCTTCTGGTTCACGCCGATCGTGTACACCCCGGACATCGTCCCGAAGGACCTTCGCGCCCTGGTCGAGCTCAATCCGATGACGCCGATCGTGCAGGGCTTCCAGAACATCATGGTGTTCGACCGGCCGCCACAACTTGCCGCACTGGCCTGGATTCTTGCCCTCACCCTGCTGCTGCTGTCGGCCGCGCTCGTGCTGTTCCGCCGCGCCAGCGCGGAGATGGTGGACGTCCTGTGACTGTGCAGGCGCTGTCGGTCGCCGGGCTAGGCAAGGCGTTCGGCACCTATCGATCCGAATGGCAGCGCGTCGCCTCCTGGTGCGGTATCGCGGTCAGACCCGCGGCCGAACACTGGGTGCTGCGCGATGTGACGTTTGGCCTGATCCCCGGCGAAGCGGTCGGCATCGTCGGTCAGAACGGCGCCGGCAAGAGCACGCTGTTGAAGCTGATCGCCGGCACGTCGCGCCCGACCGAAGGCAGCGTTGCGACCAGCGGCCGCGTCGCGGCGATCCTCGAGCTGGGCATGGGCTTCAACCCGGAGCTGACCGGCCGCCAGAATGCCTTTCACGCCGGCGGATTGATGGGGTTCGAGCGCGCAGCGCTGCTCGAGGCGATGTCCGCGATCCGGGCCTTCGCCGATATCGGTGAATATTTCGACCAGCCGCTGCGCACCTATTCCAGCGGCATGCAGGTCCGGCTCGCCTTCGCGCTGGCGACCGCGTTCCGGCCCGAGACCCTAATCATCGACGAGGCGCTGGCGGTCGGCGACGCCGCCTTTCAGCGCAAGTGCTTTCAGCGGATCGAGGATTTCCGCGCCGCCGGGACGACCTTGCTGTTCGTGAGCCACGACCTCGAGACGATCCGCAAGATCTGCACGCGCGCCGTCTTCCTGCGCGAAGGGCGAATGGTGAGCTTCGGCCCGGCGAAGGAAGTCTGCGACGAGTACGAGCAGTCGCTGTTCGGCGCCGGCTCGCAGGCGCGTCGGGCGACCATTTCGCACGCTGCGCTTTTCGATCCCGACCTGGTCGATACGACCTGCGAGGTCGCCTACGGCAACGGCTTGGCCGAGATCGTCTTCTGTCGGGTCGAGAACATTAGCGGCGCCAGAATCAACGTGATCGAAAGCGGCCAGCCGTTCGTCTGGCGCTTCCGGGTGATCTTCAAGGCGCCGGTGCGCAATCCGGTCTTTGCCATGATGCTCAAGACCCGGGAGGGCGTAGCGATCTACGGCGTCGATTCGTCGCGATGGGATGCCCCACCCAGCGCGTATGCCGCTGGCGACGTCGCCGACATTCGGTTCGACTTGAGCAATCGACTCGCGCCGGGTGTCTACTATCTCAACTGCGGAGTCAAGACGTTCTCCGGCGACGGCGTGGAGTTCCTCAGCCGACGCGTCGACGCGGCGATCATCCGGATCACCGGC
>DATEFZ010000137.1:0-4816 GCA_035280325.1 Casimicrobiaceae bacterium | reverse complement strand
ACGATTTCGTGCTCGTCCTCCAGCACGTCGACCGGCGGTTCCCACACGGCGTACGGCCGCGTCACGCCGGACAGCCGGAAAAAGCTGCGGTGCATGCGCTCGGCCTGCTCGATCAGATCCCAGGCCTGTGCCCACATCAGGTCGGTCGGACTACGCGACATCTTCTGCCCTTCGTTCGGATTCGTGCTTGCTGCGGCGGCGACCCGTGCCCTGACTCCCGGAGTCGGGGCCCCGAGTCGTTAGAATGGAGGCGTTCCCGGTCGGTTCAAGCGCCGTAGCCTCGTTCGGTTATCGGCGCTCCTTGGCGGCCATGGCTCCGGAGAGAAGGCCATGGCGCAAAGCAAGCAATCGGCCTGGCCCATGTGCTGCTGCAAACAGCATCCCCGCCGCAAACGGGAAATGGCTGATGAAGGAGCCGAACTCCAGCCCCTTGTCGTCTGTCCAGTGTGATGGCCCGTGAAAGGCAAAGGCCAGAAACACGACATAGACGGCGCCCAGCAGCATCATCTCTGAGTAATATGCGCCCGTCAGCAGCGACAGCACGAGCGCCAGCTCAAAGGCCGCCGCGAGCAGCGTAAGGAGCGTTGGAAAAGGGAACCCCGCCGCTGCGATGAAGCCCGCCGTCGCGCTGACGCTCATGACTTTGAATACAAAGGCCATAAGGAAGACCAGAGCGAGGGTCAACCTTGCAATCAAGACCGCAGCGTTAGCCCATCCGGGCGGGTTGCTTTCAATCTCCCTTTCGATCTCCATGTGTGTCTCCTTTTCGATTCGGCTTTGCCGGTTCCTGGCAGCCTGGCGTGGAATTCGTCTTCAATAATCTCAAACAGACGGTGCGGTGGCCGTCACGCTGTCGCCATCAAAGGCGCCGACCTGTCTTTGCATCAAGTCGACGAAGACGGCTCGGAGCGAATGTCAAGCTCACTGCATCGCCGAGTCTTCGAGACCGATCGGCCCGCCTCGAGCCGTTTCCCGGGCGGCGCGGCGACCGCCGCGCTGCATTTGCGTTACCATAACACTGCGCAAGGCGCACCGGCGCTGAACCGGTGCCTCCCCAAGGGTCGCGCCGCTGGCGCGACCTGCCCGAAACCGGAACCGATACCGAAACGCCACCGTTGGATGCGCTCGAGGCCCTGACGACGCGAGCGAGCCCGATCGCCTTGAGCGAGCCCGCGCCCGATGCCGCGATGCTGGCGCTGATGCTGCGCGCCGCGGCGCGGGCGCCCGACCACGGCCGGCTCAAACCCTGGCGCTTCATCGTGATCGACGGCGCAGCGCGACAGGCTTTGGGTGAAGTGCTCGCCACCGCGCTCAAGCGCCGCGAGCCCGACGCGCCCGAGGCGGTGATCGAGAAGGAGCGCGGCAAGCCGTTGCGCGCGCCGCTCCTGATCGTGGTTGCGGCGCACGTGCGCGACAACAGCAAGGTGCCGGCGATCGAGCAGGTCATCGCCGCGGGCGCCGCCGCGCAGAACATCCTGGTCGCCGCCCACGCGCTGGGCTTCGGAGCTTTCTGGCGCACCGGGACGGCCGCCTACGACGAAACCGTCAAGGCCGCGCTGGGGCTTGCCGCGAGCGACGCCATCGTCGGCTTCCTGTATCTGGGGACGACGTCGGTCGCCGCCGGGCCGATCCCGCCGTCCGACCACGCCGCGCGCATGACGCGCTGGACCGGTCCGGATCGCCGTTGAAGCTCGACGACAACCCGTTCATCCGGCAGGCGCTCCGATACCTGGCGCCGACCCCTCACGACAGGTCGCCCCGCTTTCACAGCGACGAGCAGCCGTTGCGCTCGGAACTGTTGAGCGCCGACCAGATGGAGCAGTACGGCAAGGCCCTGGCCGCAACGCACAAGCTGACCGCGCGCCGAGGCCCCGACCAGTTGCTGCCCCGGCTGGCGGCGAACGAAGCGGTGCTGATCGACGCCTGCAACGTGCTCACCCGCGCGGTCAAGGCCAATCGGCGCATCACGCCGGCCGGCGAATGGCTGCTCGACAACTTCTACCTGATCGACGAGCAGATACGCACCGCCAAGCGCCACCTGCCCAAAGCCTACAGCCGCGAGCTGCCTCGCCTCGGCGCCGGTCCTTCGGCCGGACTGCCGCGCGTCTACGACATCGCGCTGGAGACGATCGCGCACGGCGATGGCCGCGTCGATCCGGACAGCCTGAGCCGGTTCGTCGCGGCGTATCAGACCGTCACGCCGATCACCCTGGGCGAGCTGTGGGCGATCCCCATCATGCTGCGGCTGGCGCTGATCGAAAACCTGCGGCGAGTGGCGATCGACGTCGCGGCGAGCCGGCTCGATCGCGACCAGGCCGACCGCTGGGTCGACCAGATGCGCTCGGTCGCGCAATCCGATCCCACCAGCCTGATCCTGGTGGTCGCCGACATGGCGCGCTCGAATCCGCCGATGAGCACCGCGTTCGTGTCGGAGCTGTCGCGCCGCCTGCAGGGTCACGGTCCGGCGTTGACGCTGCCGCTGACCTGGGTCGAGCAGCGGCTCTCGGAATCGCATCTGACGATCGAGCAGCTGGTGCAATCGGGCAACCAGCAACAGGCGGCCAACCAGGTGTCGATCAGCAACAGCATCGGCAGCCTCCGCTTCCTGGGCGCGATGGACTGGCGCAGGTTCGTCGATGCGATGAGCATCGTCGAGCAAACGCTGCTCGAGGATCCGGACGCAGCGTACGGCCGCATGGATTTCGTCAGCCGCGACGGCTATCGACACGCGGTCGAGCAGCTGGCAAAGAAAAGTCCCTCGTCGGAAGCCGACGTCGCGCGCAAGGCGATCGAGCTCGCACGCGCTGCCGCCAGCGATCCCGACCCGCGCCGGGGCCACGTCGGCTTCTACCTGATCGACGCCGGCCGGCCGCTGCTCGAGCGCGCGATCGGCGCGCGCTACGACGGCTTCTCGGAGCTATCGCGGCTGGTGGCGCGGCGTCCTGCGGCGGTCTACCTCGCGTCGATCCTGGCGCTGACCGGCGTGCTCACCGCGGGCATGATCGACGCCGCGACCAACCGCGGCGTTTCCGGCGGACTGCTGGCGGCGGTCGCGATCGTGTCGGCGCTCACCACCAGCCAGCTCGCGGTGGCGCTGGTCAACTGGTTCCTCACGCTGCAGGTGGCGCCGCGACCGCTGCCGCGAATGGACTTTTCGCCGGGCATCCCGCCCGAATGCCGCACGCTGGTGGTGGTGCCGACGATGCTGTCCAGCGGGCGCGGCATCGACCAGCTGGCCGAAGCGCTGGAAGTGCGCTTCCTGGCCAACCAGGACGCGCATCTGCATTTCGCGTTGCTGACCGACTTCCTCGACGCGCCCGAGGCGTCGCTGCCGATCGACGCCCCGCTGCTCTCGCGCGCGCAGCAGAGGATCGAGGCGTTGAACGAGAAGTATCGCGCCGCCGACGCCGAGCCCGGCGACATTTTCTACCTGCTGCATCGGCCTCGGGTCTGGCAGCCGCGCGAGCGGCTCTGGATGGGTCACGAGCGCAAGCGCGGCAAGCTGGGTGATTTGAACGCGTTGCTGCGCGGCGAGCCCGACGCAAGGGCGCGCTTTTCGTCGATCGTCGGCGATACGGCGCCGCTGACCGACGTCAGATACGTCATCACGCTGGATACCGACACCGACCTTCCGCGCGATGCGGGCAAGCAGCTGGTCGGCGCGATGGCGCATCCGTTGAATCGCGCCCGCTACGACGACGCGAAGCAGCGGGTGACCGCCGGCTACGGCATCCTGCAGCCGCGGGTGATGGCCAGTCTGCCGGCGTCGAACCGGTCGTGGTTCGCGCGAATCTTCGGCGGCGAGCCCGGGATCGACCAGTACACGCGCACCGTGTCCGACGTCTACCAGGACGGATTCGGCGAAGGATCGTTCATCGGCAAGGGCATCTACGACGTCGACGCGTTCGAGCGTGCGCTCAAAGGTCGTTTTCCCGAGAACCGGATCCTGAGCCACGACCTGCTCGAAGGGAGCTACGCCCGTTCCGGCCTGATGAGCGACGTGCAGGTCTACGAGGCGTACCCGTCGCGTTACAGCGCCGACGTGAGCCGGCGCCGGCGCTGGATTCGCGGCGACTGGCAGATCGCCGGCTGGTTGCTGCCGAACGTGCCCGGCGCCGGCGGCGCGCGACCCAGGAATCCGCTGTCGTGGCTGTCGCAATGGAAGATCCTCGACAACCTGCGCCGCAGCCTCGTGCCGCCCGCGCTGCTGACGTTGTTCCTGCTCGGCTGGACGCGTCTCGCGCCGGCCTGGTGGTGGACGCTGGCCGCCTTCGGCATCCTGATCGTGCCGTCGTTGATGGCGTCGCTGCTCGATTTCCTGCAGAAGCCCGACGACGTCCCGATGGCACAGCACCTCGCCGCCGCGGCGCGGACGGCGGCGCGGCGCGGCGTGCAGGCTTTGTTTTCGCTGGCCTGTCTGCCGTACGAAGCGTGGTTCAGCGCGGCAGAGATCCTGCGCACGCACTGGCGAATGCTGATCACCCGCCGTCGCCTGCTCGAATGGACGCCCTCGGGCGGACCGGGCGACGGCAAGCCGGACACGCTGGCGGCATCGTTCGCCCGGATGTGGTTCGCTCCGGCGCTCGCGCTCGCGGTGGCGGCGTGGCTGCGCGCAGCCGACGAGAGCTCGCTGCCGGTCGCGACGCCGCTGCTGCTGCTCTGGTTCGTCTCGCCCGTGCTGGCGTGGTGGATCAGCCGCACGCTGACGCCGCGCCCGGCGGCTCTGTCCGCGGAGCAGACCGCCTTCCTGCGCCAACTGGCCCGACGCACTTGGTCGTTCTTCGAGACCTTCGTCGATGCCGCCGACAACCACTTG
>DATEFZ010000136.1:0-4345 GCA_035280325.1 Casimicrobiaceae bacterium | reverse complement strand
GACATTCCTTCCGGGCGCTATCGAGTCGGCTATTCGGCCGGTTCTGCCCTGCCGCGCGTTATCATTTGGACAGAGCAGTGGGCGGAAATCAAGAGCGTGTCCGTAGCGCCTGAAGCGGCCCGTTGAACGCCGGTCCTGTCGGTTCTACGGTACCAGCGAGATCGCCGGCAGGCGTCGCGCTGCTCGCCGCACGCTATTTATCGTCCAGCCTCACCTCGACGAACGCCTTGTCGCGAATCTGCCGCACCCAGTCCTGAAACGCGTCGTCTGCCTTGCGCTGACGGATCGCGAGCTGCGCCTCGGTGCGCTCGTGGGCAGCGGTGACGTCCTGTTTGCGCCGCTCGAGCACTTCGATCAGATGCCAGCCGAAGGGCGTGCGTACCGGCGCCGAAACCTGGTTCAACGCAAGCTTGCTCATCGCGTCCTCGAATTCAGGCACGGTGTCTCCGGGACCCAGCCATCCGAGGTCGCCGCCCTTCGGCGCCGACGCATCTTCGGAATTGAGCTTTGCCAACTCGGCAAAGCTGGCGCCGCCGTCGATCCGGTCCTTGAGCCGCTCGATCTTGGCCTTGGCCTCGGCTTCCGAGGTCAGCTCGTTGACCCGGATCAGGATATGCCGCACGTGCGTCTGATCGACGACCATCGGTTCGTCGTGGCTGCGTTTCTCGATCAGCTTGACGATATGGAATCCTGCGGCGCTGCGCAGCACGCCGGAAACCTGCCCGGGCTTCATCTCGCGAATCGTGTCGGTGAACACCGTCGGCAGCCTTGCGCCTGACCGCCAGCCGAGGTTGCCGCCCTGCAAGGCATCCCCGGCGTCCGAGTAGCCGGCGGCGATTTGCGCGAAGTCGGCGCCGCTCTTGATCGAGCGCAGCGCCTCTTCCGCCCGTTTGCGCCGGGCCTCGATCTGCTCGGCGCTTGCCTGCTCGGGCACCAGCACCAGGATGTGGGCGAGATGGTATTCGGTCTCGCCGCCGCTTTGCGCCTTCAGCGCGGCCAGGTACTGATCGACCTCGGCGTCGGTGACCTGGACCTTGCTGTCGACCTCGCGCTCGCGCAAGCGCTGCACGATCATCTCGTTGCGGACGTCCTCGCGGTACTTGGCGTAGGCGATCTTGTCGTGCTCGAGCAGCTTGCGGAAGTCGTCGGCCGACATCTTGTTTTCCTGCGCGATGCGGGCGATCGCGCGCTCGACCTGGGTATCGTCGACCCGCACTCCGTCCTCCTTCGCCTGCTGCAACAGCGCGCGCTGGGTGATCATCCGCTCCAGCACCTGCTTGTCGAGCACGTCGGATGCCGGCGCCTCGACCTTCTGCTGTTTCAACTGCTGCAGAACCGCTTGCCGCGCCTCGTTGAATTCGTACTGGGTCACCGCTTCGTCGTTGACCACCGCCACGACGCGGTCGACCGGTACGATGTCGGACGATTTGGACGAGGGTTGCGCGCCGGCGCCGGCGGCGACGAGCGCCAGCGCGACGGAGAACAGAATGCGAGCAGGCATGGCAGTCTTTCAGAATTCCGGGAAGTAGTCCCTGGCAGCGGCGCCGGGAGGACGCACCGTCGGGTCGTTGACCGTCGTATAGCCGGGGACGCTGCGCTTCAAGACATCGATCGGATTGGTGCCCAGCCGGGCAAGCCCGGTCAGCTCGAACTGGACGAATATCGATTTGCTGGCCTGTTGCGTCGTCGTCGTCAGCCTCTGACCGGCGATGCGGAACGCCCAGCAGCCGCCATTGTACTCGACGCCGACGACTCCCTCCAGCGTCTTGCCGTCGACCAGCGAGTAGTTCCAGCGGCCGATGAACGACCATTCGTTGGACAACGGCCACTGACCGGACAGATCGACCTGCTTGAGCTGCGAAATGATCCCCGTCGGATCGATATTCTGCCGGATGTAGCGGTAGCTCGCGTTGAGCACCTTGCCGAGCGCCGGCTGCCAGCGCACGCCGATGTCGAGTCGCTCGGTCTGCGGATGGTTCAGGTTGTACTGCAGCGTGCCCGCGGCCGACCAGTAGTCGGACAGCCTGCCTTCACCGGCCAGCAGCAGATCGGATGTGTTGGCGGCGCGCGGCGCTTCGGTCAGTGTGACCCGCTGGCTCTGGAAGTAGTAGCGCTGGCCGATTGCGAATCGCGCCCGCTCGTCGCCGCTGGTCGAGTCGAGCAGGCGAGAAGTCACCGCGAAGGTGACCTGGTTGGCGTCGCCGATACGGTCGTTGCCGAGATAGCGGTTCTCGGTGAAAAGCTGCGAGAAATTGAAGTCGTCGATCGCGGTGTCGAACGGCGGGATCTGGTCCTGCTTGCGAAACGGAATGTAGACGTAGAACAGGCGCGGCTCGAGCGTCTGCGTATACGCGCGGTCGAGCACCGTCGTGTCGCGCTCGAAGACCAGGCCGCCGTCGAGGCTGGTGATCGGGACCGAGCGGTTCAGGTGCTGCTCGGGCAACGCGGGCGCATCGATGAAGTCGTAGTGAGTCAGGTGCATGCCGGCTCGCGCCGTGACGAACCAGGCGCTGCCGCGCGTGGTCCACGTCGCCGTCGGGTACAGGACCGAGCGCTCGGCGTTGAGCAGGGACGGCTGGCGAAAGCGCACGAATTCGCCGTTGGCCGCGAAGTCGAAGCCTTTCCACTCGACCGGGTTCATCGTCAGCAGGATCTGCGGCTCGCGGAAGTACGGCGGCGTGATCGGGTTGTTCGGGTCCTGCAAGGTCTGGAACGACTGCACGCGGGCAAGCAGCGAAAACGGCTCGTGCGTGTAGGCAATCCCGGCCTCCCGCGGCAACGTCTGCTGCGAGGTCACCGTAATGCGATCCGACAGGTCGGTGAAATAGGTGTCGTCGGAAACCTTCTGCACGTTGACGTAGGTGGCGAGGCCGGGCACCTGGGTGATCGCCTGGTTGTGCTTCCAGGTCAACCCGTAGCGGTTGGTGTTGGTGATGCGGTCGGGCAGTACCTCGGCGTCGATCTCGCCCAGGACGCCGGGGAACAGGTAGCGGAACTGGCCGTTCAACTGCAGGCCGCGCCGGGTCATCAGGCGCGGCGTCAGCGTCGCGTCGTAGTTCGGCGCCAGGTTGAGGTAGTACGGCAGGCTCATCTCGATGCCGCGGCTGCTGGTCGACCCGAACACCGGCGCGAGAAAGCCGGATTTGCGCGCGTTGGATAACGGAAAGTCGATGTACGGCGCGTAGAGGATCGGCACGTTCTTGAACAGCACCGTCGCGTTGCGGGCGGTGCCGACCAGGCGCGTTCGATCGACGTCGACGCTGGCCGAGGTCAGGTACCAGTCGTCGTTGCCGGCAACGCAGGTGGTGTAGCGGACGTCGGTCAGCTCGTACTTGTTGGCGCCGACGAAGACCAGCTCCTTGGCGTCGCCGCGCGAATTGTTCTCGCCGATGTGGAACTCGGGCGAGGCGAAGAAGCCGGTCTCGTCGGTGCGCTTGAATTGCGCCTCGGGGCCGGTGATCCAGTCGACGCCGCGGCGCAGGATGACGTGACCCCTGGCCGAGAACTGCTCGGTCGGAATGTCGTAGCGCAGGAAGTCGGCGAGGATCGTCTGCCGGCGCGAGCGCAGCTCGGCGTTGCCGGTGGCCTCGATCCAACGCTCGTTGTCGCCCTCCAGCTTGTCGGCACGCAGGAAGACCGGCTCGTTGTCGGGCGCGGCGGGATTGGATCCGGGACCCAGACGCAGCGCCTTCGGCGGTGGCGGCTCGAGCACCGGCGAGGACTTGAGCTGCGCCGGCGGCGTATCGGCCGGCGCGGGCGCCGTCTGCGCCGCCGACGATCGTGCGAGCACCAGCGCCAACGCGGCGAATCCTGCGACTGCTGTGCAACGGCGCATTCGAAACGACGTTCTTCGGATGCTAAGATTGCGCCCATTCTACCCGCGTCCGATGCCGATTCTAGGGAACCTCCTGGCATGAGCTCCGACGCCCGCCTGGACGCGCTCGTCGCGTGGCTCGAGCGGGTGCTGCCCGCGCCGATGGCATCGATCGCGCCGGCTTCGTCCGACGCAAGTTTCCGCCGCTACTTCCGCGTTGCGCTCGTGCGCGAGGTGGCGTTGCCGCCGCACCACGGTCGGGTGCGGACGCTGATCGCCATGGACGCGTCGCCGCCGCAGGAAGACTGCCGCCCGTACGTGGCGGTGGCGGCTCGAGCACCGGCGAGGACTTGAGCTGCGCCGGCGGCGCGTCGGCCGCAGCGGGCGCCGTCTGCGCCGCCGAGGATCGTGCGAGCACCAGCGCCAACGCGGCGAATCCTGCGACTGCTGTGCAACGGCGCATTCGAAACGACGTTCTTCGGATGCTAAGATTGCGCCCATTCTACCCGCGTCCGATGCCGATTCTAGGGA